>NZ_JBEOWI010000007.1:0-188775 GCF_040296005.1 Kitasatospora sp. NPDC002551
CCCCGCGCGCGGGGTGGGGGTGCGGGGGGGGGGGGGCTCCGCCGGGGGGCGGGGCGGCGCCGCCGAGGTCAGGCGTGGTGGTCGAGTTCGCCGGCTCTGACGGTGTGGAGCAGGGAGGTGAAGGCGGAGGTGTTGGTGCTGACTATGACGTCAGGGTCATCGGACTCCCGGACTTCGATCAGTCCTCCGGCGCTGCGCACCTCCACGCACTCATCGTGTGCACCGCTGTAGCTGGACTTCTGCCAAGTGTTCTCAGGCATACCTGTTCACGACCTCTTTCATGATGGATCGAATGAGCTCTCGCGACCCATCCTCAGGCAGGGCGTTGGAGTCCAGGCGAGCGAAGACGGCTCGGTAGCTCGCCAGATGAGCTGGTGAGTCGAAGAACTGGACTGCGTGGGCGACATCCATCTGTACGGTGTCCAGCTCGGGAGTCACACCTTCGGCGAAGGTGAGGTTCTCGCTGGATCCGGGGAAGGTGTCGGTGCTGAACGGCATCACCCGTACCGAGATTCCCGGGGTCTCGGACGCCTGGATAAGTGCGGCAAGTTGCTCGGCAAGGATCTCGGATCCGCCGAACTGCATCCTCAGCGCAGCCTCGTGCACGAAGGCAAGGTAGGGGACCTTCTGCGAGTGGAGAACCTGTTGCCGTCTCATGCGGAACTCGGTTCGCAGGGCGATGTCTTGCCGGGTGGGTAGCGGGGTGGCTCGCGAGAAGACCGCTGATGCGTAGTCGCTCGTTTGAAGGAGTCCGGGGATGTAGGTGGTCGTGCAGGTGTAGAGCTTCTGGGCGTGGCCCTCAACCTCCGCAACCTCAAGGAAGTCCGTGGACAAGACTCCTCGGTAGTCCTCCCACCAGCCCTTCCCTCGTTCGACGGCCATGTCGGCGAGGGCGTTGATCAACGGGGTGTTTCTGCAGTCGCAGGCGGCGGCCACGGTCCGAAGGCGATCAGCGCTGACACCGATTCTGCCGGTCTCCATCTGTGTGACTTGCGTGGGGTTCAGCCCAAGGCCGCGCGCAAGCTGGCTGCCACCAAGACCGGCCTGCTCTCGCATCTTCCGCATCTCGGCGCCCAGGCGACGCTGGCGCAAGGTCGGGTCGCGACGAAGAGGCATGGCGTCCTTTCGGGGGATGGTGTGCGGCCAGTCTGCCGCGCGGATCGTGAGGTGGTCCAACCAGCTTCGACGATCCTGGACGTGGTCCTTCCCTCGGAAGAGGGATTCTCGCGAACATCTCCTTCAATTGAAGACGCCGTGGGCCATGGTCGATCCCATGGTGATCCGACGGGTCGTCAGTAAGGCCTGTTCGTCCGGGCAGTAGGCGCCTGCTGCCCTTTTGCGCCGCAGAGCAGCCGGCTCCGGGCTGGCCTGGTTCACGGCGACGATCCGTCGGCGTCTCCCCTTTCCTCCCTCCCTCCGCCTCTCCCCATGGAGGTCTCCCATGCGTGCCCTCAACCCGCCGGACTGCTCGGTCGCCCGCTGCGAGCTGCGTGCCGTCCTCTCCGAGTCCGGCTGGCGGCCGGACGACATCGCCGATGCGGAGCTCGCGTTCCTCGAACTCTTCGTCAACGCCTGGGCGCACGCCGGTTCGCGGGCGCCCTCAGTGGTGATCACCCTCCGGCCGGCCTCCCTGCGCGTCTCGGTCTGCGACGACTGCCCGACCCTGCCCGAGCCCCCCGCCCCCGCGGACCCCTACGCCCTCTCCGGGCGTGGACTCCGCCTCGTCCGCGCCCTCGCCCACCGCTTCGGGATCGACGCCCACAAGAACGGCAAGTCCGTCTGGTTCGAGCTGGACTTCGCCGCGTGAGCACCGCCGGACGGGAGCCCGTCGGCCCCCACGACAAGATCCTCCGCACCTACACCGAGCCCGAGGTCACCTCTCTGCTCGGCGAACTCCGCGAGCGGGGCGGGAGCCTCGGCGTCCAGCGGGACTCCGCCGTCGTCGCCGACCCCACCGGCGACGACGGCCTCCTCCGCGTCGACTTCGGCCACGCGCCGGTCTCCACCCTCCTGAACCTGCTCGACCTCCTCCGTGAAGCGGCCCGCCGATGAGCGGCTTCCTCGTCGGCGCGGCCTTCGCCGTGCTCCTGGCCCTCGCGATCGCCACCGTCGTCACGGGCGTCGTCACCAGCCTGCGGATGCGCGACACCTTCGCCCCGCCGCCCATCACCCGGCACGGGCGCTGGGAACTCCGCACGCTCCCCGACGGCACCGCCGAGTACGCGTGGATCGCCCGCCAGGCCGGCCGGTTCAGCCCCGAGACCAACCCCGAGCCGGACCGGCGGCGCATACCCCGTTGAACCCTTGGCCCCTGGAGTGGGAAGTCGGCAGGTCCGACTTCCCGCTCCGGCCGTGGTCAGGAGGTCGGGCAGTCCAGGGTCGGGTCGGTCTCGGCGGCGGCCCAGCACTGCTCGGCCCGCTGCCAGTACTCCTCCTCCGACAGCGTCGCCGACGGGCTCGGGGTGGGCAGCACCTGGGTGGGGCCGAAGTGGTTGCCGCCGCCGGTCGGGGCCGGGGCGGGCAGCGGGACCGGCGGGGTGCGGGTGGGGCTCGGCGCCGGGGCGGCAGGCGTGCTCGGGGCGGCGGAGTCCGCGGACGCGGCGGGGGGCGCCGGCGGGGCGGGGGGCGTCGCCGGGGCGGTCGGCGCCACCTCGGCGGAGACGAGCCCGAGCGAGGGCGACCGGCCCGGCACGGGCCGGTCGCGGGGAACGGCGGGCGGGGCGGCCGAGGTCGCGGGCGGGGCGGCCGGCGGCGCGGAGGCACCGGGTCCGACGGGGTCGGCGGGCGCGCCCGGGTCGGCGGGTGCGGGGGCGGCCGGGCCGGGCCCGGGGTCGGGGCCGGGAGCAGGGGTGGCAGGGGCGGGGACCGGTGCCAGGTCGGTCAGGGCCCGGTCCGGGGCGGCCGGCAGCGACACCGACGGCCCGCCGATCTCCTCCGGAGCGGGCAGCAGCTGTGACAGCAGGGCGCCGGTCGTCACCCCGACCAGCAACGCCAGGGGCAACGCCCCCGTCCTCGGTGTACGCACGGTACCGGCCCCCCTCCCCTCGCCCCCTCGGTGACACCTTAAGGGCGATTTTTGGGAAGGTTAAGAGGGAGCAGGAGCCGGAACCGCTGCGCGGCGCTTTCAGGCCGCCCGGCGAAGCTCCACCAGCGGGACCACCCGGGTGGTTCGGGCACGGAATTCGGCGAACAGCGGCTCGATCGCGATCTGCCGGGTCCAGACGGCCTCGTGCTCGGCGGCGTCCAGCGGGACGGCGTGCGCGGCGAAGGTGTCCGGGCCGAGCTCGACGGTGACCTCGGGGCCGTCGGCGAGGTTGCGGAACCAGGCCGGGTCGGTGGGCGCGCCGCCGTTCAGCGCGAAGACGATCACCCGCCCGCCGTCCTCCAGGTAGACCAGCGGGGTGGTGCGGGACTCGCCGCTGCGCCGGCCGCGGGTGGTGAGCAGCAGCAGGGTCCTGCCGGCGAAGTCGCCGCCGACCACGCCCTCGGCCGCCCGGAACTCGGCGATCACCTGGCGGTTGTAGTCGTTGCCGCCGTCGGCGGGCTGGGGGTGCGCGGTGTACATCGGTGACCCTCCTCTGGACCGGTTCGTCGGGACGAGCCTAGGAGCTGACACCGGTGTGAGGTTCAAGTCGGTGTGACCGGAGACACAGTGAAAAGCCCGAGGGGCCCGGTCCTCCCGCACGCAGCGGGAGGACCGGGCCCCTCGGGAAACGGCTACCGGTTACCGGCTCAGGCGTCGCCGCCCGCGGCGCCCGGGTCGGCCGCCGCCACGTCGAGCAGCTGGTAGCGGTCGATCGCGTCCTTCAGCACGCTGCGCTCGATCTTGCCCTGCTTGGCCAGCTCGGTGAGCACGGCCAGCACGACGGACTGCGCGTCGATGTGGAAGAAGCGACGGGCCGCACCGCGGGTGTCGGCGAAGCCGAAGCCGTCCGCACCCAGCGACTGCCACTGGCCCGGCACCCAGCGGGCGATCTGGTCCGGCACCGCGCGCATCCAGTCGGACACCGCGACGAACGGGCCCTCGGCGCCGTGGAGCTTGCTGGTGACGTACGGCACGCGCTGCTGCTCCTCGGGGTGCAGCAGGTTGAACTCCTCGGCCTCCACCGCGTCGCGGCGCAGCTCGTTCCAGGAGGTCGCGGACCAGACGTCGGCCTTGACGTTCCACTCCTCGGCCAGGATCCGCTGGGCCTCCAGGGCCCACGGCACGGCCACGCCGGAGGCGAGGATCTGCGCCGGGATCCGGCCGGCGGTGCCGTCCGCGTACTTGTACAGACCCTTGAGGATGCCCTCGACGTCCACGTTCTCGGGCTCGGCCGGCATCTTGATCGGCTCGTTGTACACGGTGAGGTAGTAGAAGACGTCCTCGCCGTTCGGGTGCTCCTCGCTGGAGCCGTACATCCGGCGCAGACCGTCCTTGACGATGTGCGCGATCTCGAAGCCGTACGCGGGGTCGTACGCGACGACGCCCGGGTTGGTCGAGGCCAGCAGGTGCGAGTGGCCGTCGGCGTGCTGCAGGCCCTCGCCGGTCAGCGTGGTGCGGCCGGCGGTGGCGCCGAGCACGAAGCCGCGGGCCAGCTGGTCGGCCATCTGCCAGAACTGGTCGCCGGTGCGCTGGAACCCGAACATCGAGTAGAAGACGTACACCGGGATCAGCGGCTCGCCGTGGGTGGCGTAGGCCGAGCCCGCGGCGATCAGCGAGGCGGTGCAGCCCGCCTCGGAGATGCCGTCGTGCAGCATCTGGCCGGTCGGCGACTCCTTGTACGCCAGCAGCAGCTCGCGGTCGACCGACTCGTAGGTCTGGCCGAGCGGGTTGTAGATCTTCGCCGACGGGAACAGCGAGTCCATGCCGAAGGTGCGGTACTCGTCGGGTGCGATCGGTACGAAGCGGTTGCCGATGCCCTTGTCCCGCATGAGGTCCTTGAGCAGCCGGACGAACGCCATGGTGGTGGCGATGGTCTGGTTGCCGGAGCCCTTCTTGACCGCCTTGTACGCGTCGTCGCCCGGCAGCTCCAGCTTGCGCGGCCGCACCTTGCGGGTCGGCACGTAGCCGCCCAGCTCCTGGCGGCGGTCGTGCATGTACTGGATCTCCTCCGAGTCGCGGCCCGGGTGGTAGTAGGGCGGGTAGCCCTCCTCGAGCTGCTTGTCGGTGATCGGCAGGTGCAGCCGGTCGCGGAAGCGCTTCAGGTCCTCGACCGTCAGCTTCTTCATCTGGTGGGTGGCGTTGCGGCCCTCGAAGTTGGGGCCCAGCGTCCAGCCCTTGACGGTCTGCGCCAGGATGACGGTCGGCTGGCCCTTGTGCTCGCGGGCCGCCTTGAACGCCGCGTAGATCTTGCGGTGGTCGTGGCCGCCGCGGCCCAGGTGCTGGATCTGCTGGTCGGTCATCGACTCGACCATCTTGCGCAGCCGCAGGTCGCCGCCGAAGAAGTTCTCGCGGATGTACGCGCCGGACTCGGTGGCGTAGGTCTGGAACTGGCCGTCCACCGTGGTGTTCAGCTTGTTCACCAGGACGCCGTCGCGGTCCTGCGCGAGCAGCGGGTCCCAGCTGCGGTCCCAGACCAGCTTGATGACGTTCCAGCCGGCGCCGCGGAACTGCGACTCCAGCTCCTGGATGATCTTGCCGTTGCCGCGGACCGGGCCGTCGAGGCGCTGCAGGTTGCAGTTGACCACGAAGGTGAGGTTGTCCAGGCCCTCGCGGGCGGCCAGGGAGAGCTGGCCGAGCGACTCGGGCTCGTCCATCTCGCCGTCGCCGAGGAAGGCGTAGACGTGCGAGTCGGAGGTGTCCTTGATGCCGCGGTGCTCCAGGTACCGGTTCATCCGGGCCTGGTAGATCGCGCCGAGCGGGCCGAGGCCCATCGAGACGGTCGGGAACTCCCAGAAGTCCGGCATCAGCCGCGGGTGCGGGTAGCTGGAGAGGCCGTTCGGGAACTTCGACTTCTCCTGGCGGAAGGCGTCGAGCTGCTGCTCGCCGAGCCGGTCCAGCAGGAAGGCGCGGGCGTAGATGCCGGGGGAGGCGTGGCCCTGGAAGAAGATCTGGTCGCCGGACTCGCCCTCGGCGTCCTTGCCGCGGAAGAAGTAGTTGAAGCCGACGTCGTAGAGCGACGCCGAGGAGGCGAAGGTGGCGATGTGGCCACCCACGCCGATGCCCGGGCGCTGCGCCCGGGAGACCATCACCGCGGCGTTCCAGCGGGTCGCGTTGAGGATCTTGCGCTCGATCTCCTCGTTGCCGGGGAAGAACGGCTCGTCCTTGGTGGCGATGGTGTTGACGTAGTCCGTGCTGCGCATCTCGGGCACGGCGACACGCTTCTCGCGGGCGCGCTCGATCAGGCGCAGCATCAGGTAACGGGCACGCTCACGCCCCCGCTCGTCGATGGCCGCATCGAGCGACTCCAGCCATTCCGCGGTCTCCTCGGGATCGAAGTCCGGGACCTGACTCGGAAGGCCGCCAATGATGATCGGGTTGCGATCGGATCCGGAAGCCACGCTGTTCCTTCACTGTCGGTCGAAACTGAGGTGTGTCGCGCCGCCTCCATCGTGCTACCGCGCTCGGAGATCCGTCATCTCTACCGATCGGTAACCGCTCTCCCTGACAGAAGGAGCGGTCTGGTGATGTGCGGTTCGGACAGCGTCGTCCGGGCCGCGCACCCCCGGGTGTTACGAACAGAGGTGGTCCGACCTGGTTTCCCTTCCGTCCGATGGCGGACGGCCGGGGTGAGGGCCAACAGGAGACTCTACGCCCGCGCACGCGCGGACCCGAATGCCGTTCGCATCTCGGGCGTGCGTACGGCCTGTGGACCAGGACCACCCGAAGCATCCTTGTCCTGTGCAGAGAAGGGCAAATCGGTGTGATTCCCGACACGTCGCACGGCGTGTCCCGGTGCGACACGTCAACCTTTGGAGGGGATCGGGGGTCGGGTACTTGCGCGAACCGCCGCGCCCGTGTGGACTACGGCCACAGCCTCGGCATGGACGCCGGGCCGAATACTGGAGGTTATTCCCGTGAGCGCGACCGCGGACCCCGCGGACAAGTCCAACCCGGCACTTCGTCTCGGCTTCGAAGAGGGCCAGATCGTCCAGGAGCTGGGGTACGACGAAGACACTGACCAGGACCTCCGCGAGGGCATCGAGGAGATCACCGGGACGGAACTCGTCGACGAGGACTACGACGACGTCGCCGACGCCGTCCTGCTGTGGCACCGCGACGACGACGGGGATCTCACCGACGCCCTCGTCGACGCCCTGGAATACCTGGCCGAGGGCGGCCTGATCTGGCTGCTGACGCCCAAGACCGGCCGGGACGGCCACATCGAGGCCTCGGACATCGCCGACGCGGCCCGCACCGCCGGCCTCTCCCAGACCAGCTCGATCGCGGTCGCCAAGGACTGGGCCGCGACCCGCCTGGCGACCAAGTCGACCGCCAAGCCGGGCAAGCGCTGAGCGCCGCCTGACGGGCCCCGCCGGGCCCCGCCGGAGCATCCTCCGGCGGGGCCCGGTCGTTTTCGTCCGTCCCGTCGCGTTTTCGTCCGTTGCCGCCCGTGCCCGCCCGGTCCCGTCCGGTCCCGTCCGTCCGGGGCCCGTCCGGCGGCACCGGACCCGGACGGCCGAACTGTTCGCCCTGGGCGAAAGCGGTGGCCCCGGACGGCCCAGCACTCACCCGTCCGGACCAATCGCCGCCGGCGAATGCGAGGATGGCGCTCGCCGCGCCACCCGTGCGGCCCAGTCGCGTCGAGTGGGAGAGGTCCCCGCATGGCCATCGAGATCGGCACCGAGGCTCCGGACTTCGAGCTCAGGAACCAGCACGGCGAGCCGGTGAAGCTCTCCGACTTCCGGGGCGGGAAGAACGTCGTCGTGGTCTTCTACCCGTTCGCCTTCACCGGTGTCTGCACCGGCGAGGTCTGCGCGATCCAGAAGGAGCTGCCGCGGCTGCAGAACGACGAGGTGCAGGTGCTCGGCGTCTCCAACGACTCGCCCTTCAGCCAGCGGATCTTCGCCGAGCAGGAGGGCCTGGAGTTCCCGCTGCTCTCCGACTTCTGGCCGCACGGCGAGGTCTCCCGCGCCTACGGCGTCTTCGACGAGGAGAAGGGCTGCGCGGTCCGCGGCACCTTCGTGATCGACAAGGCCGGCGTGGTCCGCTGGAGCGTCGTGAACGGCCTGCCGGACGCCCGTGACGAGCAGGAGTACCTGGCCGCCCTCGGCGCCCTCTGAGCCCGCCGAGGGCCTCGCCCCGCCCGCGTTGTGCCGGTTCCCCGGCGCGGACGGGAACCCCGCACTACGATCGGCTCGTTGGCTGGTCAGAGGCCCGGGACGGTTCGCCGCCGGAGCCTCGGACCGCACCACGGGGGCACCGAGGAGTGCCTCCCGAATCTTGGAGGACAAGTGGGTGTCAGCCTGAGCAAGGGCGGCAATGTCTCGCTCACCAAGGAGGCCCCCGGCCTGACCGCCGTGGTGGTCGGCCTCGGCTGGGACGTCCGCACCACCACGGGCACGGATTTCGACCTGGACGCCAGTGCCCTGCTCTGCAACGACCAGGGCAAGGTCGGCACGGACGGCAACTTCGTCTTCTTCAACAACCTCAAGAGCCCCGACGGCTCGGTCGAGCACACCGGTGACAACCTCACCGGTGAGGGCGAGGGCGACGACGAGCAGATCAAGGTCAACCTGGCGACCGTGCCGGCCGACGTGCAGAAGATCGTCTTCCCGGTGTCCATCTACGACGCCGAGAACCGGTCGCAGAACTTCGGCCAGGTCCGCAACGCGTTCATCCGCGTGGTGAACCAGTCGGACAACAAGGAGCTGGCCCGGTACGACCTCAGCGAGGACGCCTCCACCGAGACGGCGATGGTCTTCGGTGAGCTCTACCGCAACGGCGCCGAGTGGAAGTTCCGCGCGATCGGCCAGGGCTACGCCTCCGGCCTGCGCGGCATCGCCCAGGACTTCGGCGTGAACGTCTGAGTCGGGCGGGGCCGGTGACGGCCCGGTGCGGCAGCACGAACGGCCGGGGCGGCCGCGGACGCGAGGGCGTCGGCGGCCGCCCCGGCCGTTCCGTCGTTCCCGGCGCACTGGAAGGATGGGAGTTCAGGAAAGTTCAGCCGGTCCACGGGGGCCGGTCGGGGTCGCGGGGGAATAGACCTGAGATGCGCCCCGGGAGGCAAAGGGAGGAAGGACAGCCATGAGTGTCACGCTCGCCAAGGGTGGCAATGTCTCGCTCACGAAGGCCGCGCCGAATCTGACGCAGGTGCAGATCGGCCTCGGCTGGGACGCCCGGTCCACGACCGGCGCGCCCTTCGACCTCGACGCGAGCGCGCTGCTCTGCTCGAGTGGCCGCGTGCTGGGGGACGAGTACTTCGTCTTCTACAACAACCTCAAGAGCCCCGAGGGCTCGGTCGAGCACACCGGTGACAACCTGACCGGTGACGGCGACGGCGACGACGAGGTGGTCCTGGTCAACCTGGACCTCGTGCCGCCGCAGGTCGACAAGGTCGCCTTCCCGGTGTCCATCTACGACGCCGAGAACCGGTCGCAGAACTTCGGCCAGGTCCGCAACGCGTACATCCGGGTGGTCAACTCGCTGGACGGCCAGGAGATCGCCCGCTACGACCTCACCGAGGACGCGTCCAGCGAGACCGCGATGATCTTCGGCGAGCTGTACCGGTACGCGGGCGAGTGGAAGTTCCGCGCGGTCGGCCAGGGCTACGCCTCCGGTCTGCGGGGCATTGCTCTCGATTTCGGCGTAAACGTACAGTAAAGGCCGCGATCGTCCTGATCGTCCCGCCATGAACCCGAAAGGTAACCAAGTCCCGTGTTCCTCCGCACATTCGGCTGGTCATTCGCGATCACCATCATCGGACTGATCGCCGCCGGCCTGCTCTGGGGAGCCGAGGGATTCGGCGTCGTGCTGATCCTCTCCATCCTGGAGATCTCCCTCTCGTTCGACAACGCGGTGGTCAACGCCACGGTGTTGAAGCGGATGAACCCGTACTGGCAGAAGATCTTCCTGACCATCGGCGTGCTGATCGCCGTGTTCGGTATGCGGCTGATCTTCCCGCTGCTGGTCGTCGGCCTCACCGCGCACCTCAACCCGGCGACGGTCATCGACCTCGCCCTGCACAGCGACAAGACGTACGAGGGCCTCACCTACGGTCAGTACCTGGAGGAGGCCAACCCGGCCATCGCGGCCTTCGGCGGCGTCTTCCTGCTGATGATCTTCCTCGACTTCATCTTCCAGGAGAAGGACTACAACTGGCTGGCCTGGATCGAGCGCCCGCTGGAGAAGGTCGGCAAGCTGGAGGCCTTCTCCACCGTCGTCGCCCTGGTCACCCTGCTGCTGGCGTCCAACTTCTTCGCCGGTGAGCACGCCGAGACGGTGCTCCTCGCCGGCGTGCTCGGTCTCGTCACCTACCTCGGTGTCAACGGGCTCGCCTCGGTCTTCGAGTCGGGCCTGGAGGAGGAGGCCGAGAAGGAGGAGGAGGCCGAGAAGTCCGGCAAGTCGATCGTCCAGGTCGGCGGCAAGGCCGCGTTCTTCCTCTTCATGTACCTCGAGGTGCTGGACGCGTCCTTCTCCTTCGACGGCGTGGTCAGCGCGTTCGCCATCTCCAGCGACATCTTCCAGATCACCCTGGGCCTGGGCATCGGCGCGATGTACATCCGCTCGCTGACCGTCTTCCTGGTCCGCAAGGGCACCCTGGACGACTACGTCTACCTGGAGCACGGCGCGCACTACGCGATCGGCGCGCTCGCGGTGATCCTGATGGTCGGCATCGAGTACCACATCCCGGAGATCGTCACCGGCCTGATCGGCGTGGCCTTCATCGGCCTCGCCCTCGGCTCGTCGATCCTGCGCAACCGGCGCGAGGGCACCGGCGGCGGGGGCGACGGGGAGCGGGAGCTGGTGGGCAGCGCCCAGTAGTCCACGGCGCGGCACGGGCGCCACGGGCGCCACGACGACGAACGGCCGTTCCTCCCGAGTGGGGAACGGCCGTTCGGCGTGTACGGGGCGCGGGCTCAGCCGAGCTGCTGCTCGATGGCGCGCAGCTTGCGCTCCAGCGAGTCCAGCTTGGGCATCGACAGGGTGTCGTCGTCCGGCGTCAGGTCGATGGTCGAGCTGCTGCGGTAGGACGAGGACGAGGACGAAGCCGAGGCGGCGCTGCTGCCGACGGAGCCGCGCGGGCGGCGGCCGGTCTCCAGGGTGCTCAGCGCGGCGGGCTCCAGCGCGGAGGCGCCGGCGGTGGTGGCGGAGAGAGCGTCGGCCCCGGAGGCTAGGGCAGGCTCCGTAGCGCTCTGGCCGTCTCCGGCGGAGGCGAGGGCGGGCACCTGGCGGCCACCGCGGTTGCGGGAGAGCATGCCGCCGGACTGACGGGAGATCGCCTTCAGCTCGGCGCGCTCGCGGCGGTCGGCGCTGCGGGCCCGCACCTTGGCGTCCAGCTTGGCCTGGCGCTCCTCGCGCACCTCCTCGACGGCCTCGTCCAGGCTGCGGACGTTCTCCAGCAGCATCAGCGACCAGGCGGCGTAGGTCTCGCGGGGGGCGCGCAGCCAGCGGACGATGCGGATCTGCGGCAGCGGGCGGGGGACCAGGCCCTGCTCGCGCAGCGCGGCCTTGCGGGTCTGCTTCAGGGCGCGGTCGAAGAGGATCGCGGCCGAGATCGACATGCCGGAGAAGAACTCGGGGGCGCCGTCGTGCGAGATGCCGCGCGGGGCGTGCACCCAGTTGAACCAGGCCGAGGCGATCGCGAAGACCCAGACCAGCAGGCGCGAGCCGAGCGCCGCGTCACCGTGGCTGGCCTCGCGCACGGCGAGCACCGAGCAGAACATCGCGGCGCCGTCCAGGCCGAACGGAACCAGGTACTCCCAGCCGTTGGACAGGCCGAGGTTCTCCTTGCCGAAGCCGACCAGGCCGTGGAAGGAGAGCGCCGCGGCGACGCCGGCGCAGCAGAACAGCAGCACGTAGGAGGAGATCCCGTAGATCATCTCCTTGCGCCGGCGGCGCTCCTCGCTGCGCTCCCAGGAGTCGCCGGAGTCCTGCTTCCGGTTGTTGTTCTTGAAGCGCAGCGTCGCCACCAGGATGGCGGTGAACAGCAGGGCTGCGCCGCCGATGACGGTCCAGACCAGCTGTATGGAGGTCAGGTTCATTGCGGGTCGGGCCTCGGGTTTCCGCAGGGGACAGGTCACAGTGCGACACGGTGGTCAGGATCCGTCCCCGGGACCGGGCCTGACGGTGCGTCGTGGTCGGACGGGTGCGCCCGGCACGCCCGGACGAGGGGCGCGCGGTACACCTGTGCGGCTAGACGATATCGCGTCCGAAGAGGCGGCATGGTACGGGAGGTGGGCTTCGCCCCGCCAATCGACCCGCCGGTGTCCGGGCGGTGTCCGCGGGACGGCGGTGGGTAGGGGAGTTCGGGTACCCGGCGGGCGGGTTGATGCCCGATCATGGAACGGCGGACCGTCAGAGCGACTGGCGGGGCTGGGGGAGGGCGGCATGGCCTCGATTTGGGAGTACCTGCGCGGGGAGCGGAACACCTTCGACACGGGCGGCCAGTTCAAGGTCACCCTGACCAAGGCCTCCCCGCAGCACGCGATCACCGGCGCGGCGGCGACCACCGGCTACCTCTACGTCAACCTGCACTGGACCACCCGGACCGGGGCACCGCGGACGTCCCCCCGGGAGGCCGTGCGACGGTTCCTCAGCCCACGCATCCTGAGGCCGATGGAGCCGGACTCCAGTGCGAACGCGCAGGTCAACGTGGACCTCGACCTGGCCTGCATGTACGAGCTGACGGACGGCAAGCGGGGCGTGGTGCAGCCGCTGGGCGGCTTCCTCGGGGACCTCCAGCACGCGCCGTACGTCAAGCTCAGCGGCGACGACCAGTACGGCGCGCCGTCCGGCGAGACGATGTACATCAACCTGGAGAAGAAGGACCAGTTCAAGCGGCTGCTGGTCTTCGTGTACATCTACGACGGCACGCCCGCCTTCGAGCAGACCAACGCGGTGGTGACGATCGTGCCGCAGTCCGGGCCGCGGATCGAGGTGCAGCTGGAGGAGCGGGCCCCGGCGGCGCGGTCCTGCGCGGTGGTGCTGATCGAGAACAGCGGGGACAACGCGCTGACGGTGCGGCGCGAGGTGCGCTACGTCAACGGGTTCCAGGCGGACATCGACCGGCTGTACGGCTTCGGGATGCAGTGGCAGCGGGGCTACAAGCCGGAGTGAGGCGCGGGGCGCGCCGCCGGACCCCCTGGGCGGGGGCGTCGGCGGGGCGTGGGCGTCGGCGTCGGTTCAGCGCGGCTGGAACTGCGGGCCCTGCGGGGGCAGCGCGAACTCCTCGGCGGCGGGCAGCGGCGCGGGCTGGGGCGGCTGCTGGGGCGCGGTGTTCGACGGCGGGTAGCCGTAGCCGCCCTGCTGCGGGGCCTGCTGCTGCGGGTAGCCGTAGCCCGGGGCGGGCGCCGCGGGCTGCTGGGGGTAGCCGTAGCCGTCCGGCCGCGGGGCCTGCGGCGGGTAGCCGTACCCGCCCTGCTGGGGCGGCCGGGGCGCGGTGTCCGGCGGCGGGTAGCCGTAGCCGGGCTGCCGGGCCGGCGGCGCGGCCGGGGCCGGCGGGACGTTCGGCGGCATCGTGGGCGGGTTGGGCGGCGGCGGGGGCGTGTTGACCGGGACGCCGGCCGGTGCCGGGGTGGTCCGGGCGGCGGCCTGCGGCTGCGGGACGGCCGGGGCCAGGGTGAAGGTGCCCGGTTCGGGCCGGCCGGCCGGCCGGGGGTCGGGCAGCGCGGTCCGCGGGTCCGCGGCCGGGGCGGCGGACGGTCCGGCCGGGGGCGGGGTGCCCGTCCCGCCCTCGTCCTCGACGGTGATGCCGAAGTCGGTGGCCAGGCCGATCAGCCCGGACGCGTACCCCTGGCCGACGGCCCGGAACTTCCAGGCGCCCGCCCGGCGGTAGAGCTCGCCCGCGACCAGCGCGGTGACCTCGTCCCCGTCGGCCATCGCGAACTCGGCCAGGGCCGGTGCCCCGTCGCCGGCCGCGGCGTCGAACAGCTGCAGGCGCAGCCCGGCCACCGCGCGGAACGAGCCGCCCTCGGAGGAGCCGGCCAGCACCACCCGGTCGACGTCGGCCGGCAGCTTGGCGAGCTCGGCCTCGACGGTGTCGGTGATCTCGCCGCCGCCGGCGCTCTGCTGCTTGGGCAGGTGGCGCACCAGGCCGGACGGGTGGCGCGGCTGGTTGTAGAAGACGAAGTCGGCATCCGAACGGACCTTGCCGCCCGGGCCGAGCAGCAGTGCGGAGGCGTCCACGTCCGGCGCACCGGGCGTGGCGCTCCAGCGCAGCACGGCGCGGACCGCCGCCACCGGCAGTGCGATGTTGGCGCCCTTGGCCATCACGTGCGTCATAGCCGACCATCCTGCCTGTTCGCCACCCCTTCGGACAACGTGACCGGGGGAGGCGTCGTGGTGGGACTTTGCCAACGCTTGCGCTTTGTGAAGTGGAGGGTAACCTTCCGAGAATTCGCCCTTGCGGAACCAGCGCACGCCCGGAGCCGTCCGTACGATGGGCGGGCGGGAGGCTCCGGGGCCCGGTCGACGGTGACCGGCCGGAACCGGGCGGGGAACCACCAGGGCCGTCGCGCCGGTTGAACCGGGTGTTGCACCGGGGCTCGTCGCCGCCCCTCCCCGCCTCCGCCGGACCGGCGGCCGAACTCCTGAGGAGAGCATCTTGCGCCACTTCGGCCACCTCGCGGACGACGTTCGCGACCGGCTCTTTCTCCAGGCGCCGGGGGAGTTCGCCCCCGACGGCGACCCGGCCCTGCTGGCCACCGCCCTGGGCGCCACGCTCTACAGCCCGGCCACCCGGCCCACCCTGCGCGCGGACATCCGCAAGCAGGCCGCGCAGGGGGTCGTCTCGATGGTGCTCTGCCTGGAGGACGCCATCGCCGACCACGAGGTGCCGGACGCCGAGGCCAACCTGGTGGCCCGGCTCGGCGAGCTGTGGGCGGAGGTCACGGAGGGTGTCGGCACGGCCGGTGCCTCCACCACTTGCACACAGGATCTTCCCCTCCTCTTCATCAGAGTGCGGACCGCCGCCCAGCTCACCGACCTCGCCGAGCGGCTCGGACCGGCGATCGGCGTGCTCACCGGCTTCGTCCTGCCCAAGTTCACCGAGGAGAGCGGCGGGGACTTCCTGGAGGCCCTCGCGGCGGCCGAGACCGCCGCCGGCCACCGGCTGTTCGCCATGCCCGTCCTGGAGTCCCCCGAGCTGGCCCACCTGGAGACCCGCCGCGACCAGCTGTTCGGCATAGCCCGGCTGCTCGACAAGCACCGCGGGCGGATCCTCGCCGTGCGCCTCGGCGTCACCGACCTCTGCTCCGCCTACGGCCTGCGCCGCTCGCCCGACCTGACCGCGTACGACGTCGCCCTGGTCGCCTCGGTGATCGGCGACGTGGTCAACGTGCTCGGCCGCGCCGACGGCACCGGGTTCACCGTCACCGGCCCGGTCTGGGAGTACTTCCCGGTCCAGGAGCGCATGTTCAAGCCGCAGCTGCGCCGCACGCCCTTCGCCGAGGCCGAGCCCTCGCGGGAGGCGGTCCGCCGGCGGATCATCGAGCACGACCTCGACGGGCTGATCCGCGAGATCGAACTCGACCGCGCCAACGGCCTGCTGGGCAAGACCTGCATCCACCCCAGCCATGTGCCCGCGGTGCACGCGCTCTCCGTCGTGACGCACGAGGAGTACAGCGACGCCCGGGACATCCTCCGCCAGGAGCGCGGCGGGGGCGGGGTGCTGCGCTCGGCGTACACCAACAAGATGAACGAGGCCAAGCCGCACCGGGCCTGGGCGGAGCGGGTGATGCTGCGCGCCGAGGTGTTCGGGGTGGCCCGCGAGGACGTCAGCTTCGCGGAGCTCCTGTCGGCCTGCCTCTGCCGCTGAGCCGCCCGTCCCCCCTCCCCAGACCTTGCCCATCGCACCGCACCACCGAAAGCAGGACCCCTTCGTGACAGCAGCAGAGCAGGAGCGGACCGGAGCGCGGCAGCGCGCCGTCCCGCAGGAGTGGACCGGCCGCTGGGTGGCCGAGCGGGCCGGCGTCGCGCTGACCGGTTCCGAGCGCCTCCCCGAACTGGTCGGCCTCGCCCTGCGGGAGAACCGCAAGCGCGCCCACCTGCTGGTCTCCACCGTGCTCGGCAAGCACGTGCCGCAGCGTCCCGACGTGGTGCACGGCGCCGGCCTCGAACTCGGCCGCCGGGTCCGCGAACTGCTCGACGGGCTCGGCGGGCAGGCGCTCGCGCGCGCCGTCGTGCTCGGCTACGCGGAGACCGCCACCGGCCTCGGCCACAGCGTCGCCGACGGCCTGGACGCCCCCTACCTGCACTCCACCCGCCGTCCGGTGCCCGGACTCACCCCGGTCGGCGGGTTCGAGGAGGAGCACTCGCACGCCACCTCCCACCTGCTGCTGCCCGCCGACCCCGGGCTGCTCGCCGCGGACGGGCCGCTCGTTCTGGTGGACGACGAGTTCTCCACCGGCACCACCGTGCTCAACACCATCCGCGCCCTGCACGCCCGCCACCCGCGCGAGCACTACGTGGTGGTCGCGCTGGTCGACCTGCGCGGCTCCGCCGACCGGCGGCGGCTCGCCGACACCGCCGCCGAACTCGGCGTCCGGCTCGACCTGGTGGCCCTGGCCGGCGGCGGCGTCGAGCTGCCCGCGGACATCCTGGACCGGGCCGAGCGGCTGATCGCCGAGGCCGGGCCGGCCCCCGAGCCGGCGGCAGGCCCGGCCGCGCCGCTGGTGCGCGTCGAGCTGGACTGGCCGGAGGGGCTGCCGGACGGCGGGCGGCACGGCTTCACCCCGGCGCACCGGGCCCGGCTGGAGGAGGCGCTGCCGGCGCTGGCCGACCAGCTGGCGGCGGCCGTCGAGGGCGGCGGTGCAGGGGAGGGCGGTGCTGCGGACGGCGGTGCTGCTGCAGGGGAGGGCGGTGCTTCCGTCGACGGCGGGCGGGTGCTGGTGCTCGGCTTCGAGGAGCTGATGTACGCGCCGCTGCGGCTGGCCGGCGCTCTCGCCGAGCGGCTGCCCGGCGGCGCCGACCGCGTCCACAGCTCGACCACCACCCGCTCGCCCGTCCTCGCCGTCGACGACCCCGGCTACGCCATCCGCACCCGGCTGGCGTTCCCCGCCCACGACGACCCCGCCGACGACTCCCCGCGCGAGCGCTACGCCTACAACGTCGCCCCCGGCGCCGACCCGGCCCGCCGCTTCGCCACCGTGGTGCTGGTCGTCGACGACGTCGCCGACACCCCGGCCCTGCACCGGGGCGAGCGCGCCCTGCTCGGCCAGCTGCGGCGGGTCACCGACCGGGTGGTGCTCGCCGTGCTGCCCTCCCACCGGCCCGCCGCCGCGCTCCCGCGGCCGCTCTACGGCCCGGCGTTCTCCTCCTACCGCGCCGACGAGGTCGCCTGGCTGCTCAAGGACCTCTCCGGCGTCGCCCTGGAGGCGCCCACCGAGGAGCGCGAGGAGGCCGTGCAGCGCGGCGGTGCCCACTACGCCGAGTCGCTGCCGGTCGAGTACCAGCCGAGCCCCGAGTACCAGGAGCTGTTCCACCAGGCCCTGCGGACCTCCGCCCGGCGGATCGCGCTCGCCGTCGGCACCGTCGCCGAGACCCTGCTGCGCGAGCGCGGCCCCGGCCTGGTGCTCGCCTCGCTGGCCCGCGCCGGCACGCCCGTCGGCGTCCTGATCCGCCGCTGGCTGGCCGCCGGGCACGGCGTCGACGCCCCGCACTACGCCGTCTCCATCGTCCGCGGCCGCGGCATCGACCCGGTCGCGCTGCGCTATCTGGACGCCCACCACCGGGCCGCCGACGTGGTGTTCGTCGACGGCTGGACCGGCAAGGGCGCGATCACCCGCGAACTCGCCGCGGCGCTCGCCGGGACGGGCTTCGACCCCGGCCTCGCCGTCCTCGCCGACCCCGGCCGCTGCGTGTCCACCTTCGGCACCCGGGACGACTTCCTGATCCCGTCCGCCTGCCTCAACTCGACCGTCTCCGGCCTGGTCTCGCGCACCGTGCTGCGCGCCGACCTGATCGGCCCGGACGACTTCCACGGCGCCAAGCACTACACCGAGCTGGCCGGCGCCGACGTCTCCGGCGCCTTCCTGGACACCGTCGCCGACCACTTCGCGGACGTCCGGGCCGAGGCCGTCGCGGCGGCCGGGCGCTTCCTCGACGCCGGGCACGCCGCCGAGCGCACCCCCGACTGGGCCGGCTGGGCCGCCGTCGAGCGGATCAGCGCCGAGTTCGGCATCGACGACGTCAACCTGGTCAAGCCCGGCGTCGGCGAGACCACCCGGGTCATGCTGCGCCGCGTCCCCTGGCGGGTGCTGGCCCGGCGCGGCGCGGGCGCCGACCTGGACCACGTCCGGCTGCTCGCCGCCCAACGGGGGGTTCCGGTCGAGGAGGTGGACGACCTGCCGTACTCCTGCGTCGGCCTCATCCACCCCCGCTACACCCGGGGGGCGACCGGCGCCTCGGGCACGGCCGTTCTCGTGAAGGAGTCCTGAGCCCCGATGACCGGTTACCTGAGCGGCGGCATGAACGGCGGCGCCGCGGGCCGCTTCGTCGTCGCGAGCGACCTCGACCGCACCCTGATCTACTCCAACCGCGCCCTCGCCCTCGACGTGCCGGACCGGCTCGCGCCGCGCCTGCTCTCCGTCGAGGTGCACGACGGCAAGGCGCTCTCCTTCATGACCGAGCAGGCCGCCGCGCTGCTCGTCGAGCTCGCCGGCCAGGCCCTGCTGGTCCCCGCCACCACCCGCACCCGGGCCCAGTACGAGCGGGTCAACCTGCCCGGCCCGACGCCCGGCTGGGTCCCGCCGTACGCGATCTGCGCCAACGGCGGGCGGCTGCTCGTCGACGGCGTGCCGGACGCCGACTGGGAGGCCGAGATGGCCGCCCGGCTGGCCGGCCTGGCGGCGCCGCTGGCCGAGGTGGTCGAGCACCTGGCGCTCTGCGCGGACCCCGAGTGGACGCACAAGCGGCGGGTCGCCGACGAGCTGTTCGCCTACCTGGTGGTGGAGCGCGCCGAGCTGCCGCAGGGCTGGCTCGCGGAGCTCACCGGCTGGTGCGCGGAGCGCGGGTGGACCGTCTCGCTCCAGGGACGCAAGGTGTACGCGGTGCCGGCGCCGCTCAGCAAGAGCGCGGCGCTGGCCGAGGTCGTGCGGCGGGTCGGCGGGGCCACCGTGCTCTCCGCCGGGGACTCGCTGCTCGACGCCGACCTGCTGCGCGCCGCCGACGCCGCCTGGCGGCCCGGCCACGGCGAGCTGGCCGACACCGGGTGGACGGCGCCCGGCGTCACCGCGCTCGACGAGGTGGGCGTGGCGGCGGGCGAGGAGATCGTCCGCCGCTTCCTGGCCCGGGTCCGGGGCGAGGCCGTCGAGGCCGACCCGGCCGCCGTCACGGCGGGCTGAGCCGCCGGCTGCGCCGTTCCGGCCGTTCGCTCAGGCGCCTGTCAGCCGCAGCAGCCGCCGCCGCAGCAGCCCCCGCCGCCACCGGCCGACGGGGCCTGCTGCGGCGCGCCGCCGGCGGAGGCCGCGCCCGTGACGGCGACGGTCGACAGCAGCTTCACGGTGTCCTGGTGGCCCTGCGGGCAGACGGCGGGGTCGCCCGCCTGGGCCATCGGACGGCGGAGCTCGAAGGTGGCGCCACAGGCGCGGCAGCGGAAGTCATAACGAGGCATGTCCGCCAGCGTATCCGCGCCGCCGCCCGTTGTCCGGCCCGTTGTCCGGCCCGTTGTCCGGCCCGCTGCCCAGCCCGCTGCCCGGCCCGCTACCGCACTCCGCCGCCCAGCTCCCCGCGGATCAGCTCCACCACGTCCGCCGCCGTCTCCCGCACCGCGGCCAGCTCGGTCAGGAAGCGCCAGTAGTCCGGGTGCCGTCCGGCCGACTCCAGCTCGGCCACCGCGCGGTCCAGCCGGGCCACCGCGGCGTCCAGCGGCCCGGCGTGCCGCGGGTCCGGCGCGTGCCGCCCGGCCATCGCGAGCCGCTGGGCGTCCCGCAGGGCGAAGCGGGCCCGCTCGACCTCCTTGTTCGGGTCGATCTGCACCTCGTTCAGCTGCCGCAGCCGGTCGTTCACCGCGACCACCGAGCCGTCCGCCGTGTCCAGCAGCGCGCGCACCGTGCCCAGCGCGCCCGTGGCGTCCGCCCAGCGCTGGCCGTCCCGGGCCCGGGCGGCCTCGGCGAGCTTCTCCTCGGCGGCCCGCCGGGTCTCCGCGACCTGGACCGGCACCCGCTGGAGGTCCTGCCAGCACGAGGTCGAGAACCGCCGGCGCAACTCGCTCAGCGCCGGTTCCACCGTCCCGGCCTTGGTCTCCAGCGCCTGGATCCTGGTCCGCAGGCTGGCCACCCGGCGGTCGATCTCGCGGGCCCGCTCCGGCAGCTGCCCGGACTCCGCCGCGATCGCCTCGGCGCGCTCGCGCACCCGCTCCGCGCGCTCCAGCGTGCCGGGCACCCCGTGCTGCGCCACGCCCTCGTTCAGCCGCGCCAGCTCCGGGGCCAGCTCGGCCAGCCGCGTCGCCAGCTCGTCCGCCCGCAGCCCGGCGCCGCGCGCGGCGTCCAGCGCGTTGCTCGCGGCCAGCAGCGCCGCCCTGGCCTGCTCCACCGCCGGGGTCACCCGCATCAGCTGCTGCTCGGCCCGCTCCAGCGCCGGCTGCAGCTTGCGCAGGAAGTCGTTCAGTTCCGCGAGCGCCGAACCGAGCTGCCCCTTCACGTCGTCCAGCTGGTGCTTGGCGCGGGCCGCCGTCCCGGACTCCAGGTCCTCCGCGTCCAGGTCGTGCGCGTCGAGGGCGGTCAGGTAGTTCACGGTCACCTGGTCGACCCGGCCGGAGATCGCCTCGAAGTCCGCCACCGCCCGCCGCGCCGTCGCGCCGTCCCCGGCGGAGCGCACCGTCTCCACCGCCAGCCGCGCCTCGCGCTGGGTGGAGTCCACGTCGTAGAACGCCTGCTGCGCCGCGTCCCGCGCCGCCCGGGCGTCCGCCCGCATGCCCTCCCCGCCGCGCCGCCCCCACCAGCCCCCGCCGGCCCCGAACGACGCCGCCCCGGCGGCCCCGAGGGCACCCGCGACGACCAGCGGCAGCACCAGCGCCTCGGCCATCGCGCTCCCCGGCCACCGCCGCCCCCGCCCGCCTCCGCCGGCCACCCTCACTGCGCGCTCCCTGGTTCCCGACCACTGATCCACGGCCCATTCTTCCCGATCACCCCGCCCGACCGGCACCCCACCCGCCCCACCCCCGACCACCCTGCACCACACCACCCCACGGACCAGGTACCCTAAGCATTCGTCGTGCGCCCGAACCGGGCCCACCACACCCCCGGGGCGCGTAGCTCAGCGGTAGAGCGCTGCTCTTACAAAGCAGATGTCGGCGGTTCGAAACCGTCCGCGCCCACAGACACGAAGGGCCAGTTTGGAGGCAGGATCCTCCCGAACTGGCCCTTCATCGTTCCCGGGGTCCTACTCCTCCCGTGCCACCACCGTGCCAGAAGCCTCCGGCGCCGGGAACCGCTGGACCAGCCAGGCCTCGACTGCCTCCTTTGAGGCGTAGCCGTGCTCCCGGAGCAGGTCGACGATGTCCCGCCCGCTGATCAGCACGACGGGATGCTGGTCGTCCCGAATCTCCTCCTGCATCTGGCGGTGGAAGTACGACGTGGTGACGAGCACACCGAAGTTGCGGTGGCGCAGGCGTGAGATCAGTCGGCTGCCTTCCTTGACGCCTACGGAGTGGCTGGGGGAGTAGCACTTGGCTTCGAGAGCGAAGTCGATGGCTATCCGGTCGGTGGGCGGGCCCAGGTGGTACTGGCCGACTGCATCGCGCCCGCCGTCGCTGGTGCGGCGGGTCACCTCCACCTGCCCGGTCGCTGGCGCAAGCAGCCGCCACAGCTCGACCGCGCATGCTTCGAAGTCGTGCTCGCGGCCTCGGAAGTGCTCGCGGACTGCCTCCAGGACGGCCTGGGACGCGGGGTCGCCCGGCAGCTGCTCGGCTTGCGTGCGGATGACCGTTGTCGCCGGGGCGGTGAGCGGTACGAAAGCGCGGGCCTCGACCCAGGTCCGCCAGACATCGGGGCATCCGCCGTCCAGCGGGTCGCCGCCGCCGAGGACGTGCTGGATCCAGCCTCGGGGAATGACGGCCTGGTCCAGGACGGTGAAGCGGGACCGGTAGTTCTGGAAGCGTCGGCCGCTGGTTGTTCGCCAGATAGCGGCAAGTTCGTCATCAGAGGTAAGCGCCGGGCCGCCCGGTGCGACCAGCCCGCGAAACCGTACGGAGCGGCCACTGGAGCCAGCCTTCTCGAAGAGTAGGAACGGTGGGATCAGGCGCCGCTCCGCGGGCCCTGCATGGGAGGCCTCGAAGGTGTCCCGCAGCAAGTGGTTCCCGCCCCGCGGGGTTTCGTGCAGCTCGTGGCCGGGAGTCCGGTTGTCCCCGTAGTAGGTGAAGGCGCCGGTCTGAGCGTCGAGCGTGTCCGGCCAGTCGGGCTGGCGTCCGGTCGTGTAGAGGACGGCCAGGCGTACGGTCTGCTTCCACGGTGAGCCAGCCATGCGGAAGCCGCCTTGGTTGCCTACACCAGGGATCAGCCGATTGATGGGGTCGTCCGAGCTGTTACCTCTCGTGCCGCCCGGATAGAAGGCGTCGAGCTGGAGGTCGACGCTGCCCAGTTCCTCGAAGGCTGCGGCGGGCTGCTCGATCTGCGGTGACGGTGTGCTGGGCGCGGGCACGTGCTCGGGCTCGTTTCTGCTCGGCGGGCAGTACATCTGTGCGAACAGGGAGTCTCTCGCGTGCGTGATCAAGCGCTGACACCGGGGCAGTTTTCGCGGGAGAGGAGGCGCGAGTGAGGCCGGTCCGGGAGATCGGACCGGCCTCATTGCCTGCCGCGGCTACTGACTGGCTTCCGGGGGCTGTTCGTCGCCCTGGAGTGCCTTCCGGACGGCTGCACCCATGCGGTCGGCGATGGCCCGGTCCCGGTCGCTGGTCATGTGCTGGTAGATCAGCGCGGCCCGAGTGCTGCTGTGGCCCATCCTGGTCATGAGCTCACGGGTGCTGGCGCCGTTCTGCGAGGCGAGCGTGTTGCCGGTGTGGCGGAGGTCGTGGAAGTGGGCATCCTCACTCACCCCGGCCGCGGTGCGGGCTCGGATCCAGTCGTCCCGGAAGTTGCTCCGGCGGAGCTTGCCGCCCCGGGGGCCGATGAAGAGATGGCCGTCCGGACCGGGGCCGGCGTACCGGTCCAGGTGGTGGGCCAGGTCGTCGATGATCTCGGCGGGGAAGGCCACCGGTCGGAAGCCCGCGCGGCTCTTCGGAGCCTTGTCGTACAGCCGCCCGCTGTTCAGCTCCGCCTGGTTGCGCTGCACCCGGACGAGCCGGTTCGCCAGGTCGACGTCCCGCCGACGGAGCGCGGCCAGCTCGCCGAAGCGGAGCGTGGTGAAGGCGGTCAGCAGGACCAGGGCCCGCCAGCGCGGTCCGATCGTCGCGGCGACGGCGAACACCTCGGTCACAGAGAGAATGGGACGCTCCGGCACGTCGTAGGTGTCGGCTCCCTTGATCCGGCACGGGTTGCGCTGGATCAGCTCGTCGTCGAGGGCGGTGTTCATGATGGC
Source organism: Kitasatospora sp. NPDC002551 (assembly GCF_040296005.1). Lineage (NCBI taxonomy): Bacteria > Bacillati > Actinomycetota > Actinomycetes > Kitasatosporales > Streptomycetaceae > Kitasatospora > Kitasatospora sp. NPDC002551. The sequence continues at coordinate 23,597 of NZ_JBEOWI010000007.1, forward strand.
CCGCAGTAGTTGGTAGGCCTTGACCACCGAGGGCTCGCCGACCCCGCCCTCCAGCAGCGCGGACCGCCAGGAGCGCACCCGCGCCGGGGTGATCTCGGCGAGCGTCCGGTGGCCCAGGCCGGGCTGGATGTACTGGCGGAGCGTGATGGCGTACCGCTCGCGGGTGCTCTCCTCCAGCTTGCGGTCCCGCAGCCAGGTCGCGGCGAAGTCGCCGAGCTTGGCTTTCCCGGCGTCGGGGTCGGTCCACTTGTCGCGCTTGATGTCCGCCTCGATGAGCGTGAGCGCGATCTCGGCATCGGTCTTGGTCGGGTAGGTCTCCTCACCCTTGCGCGTCAGCCCGGTGACCGGGTCCGGGTAGCGGATCTGCCAGCGCCCGGAGGGCAACTGACGGAGCGATCCGAAGCGCCGGCGGCTTCCCTTGGCGTTGGCCATCAGGCAGCCCTCCGCAGCCGACGGGACCGGGTGACCGGCTGGACGGTGCGCTCGGCGATGTACGTGGCGAGCGCGTCCTCGGGGATGCGGACATGGCGGCCGACCTTGACGAAGGCGATCCGGCGCTCGGCGACCAGGCGGCGGGGGAAACGCTCCCCGCTGGTCTCCCAGGTGCCGAGCAGCTCGGCGGCTTCCTTGACCGTTAGCAGGCGGTTCATGCGGTGTCCCCCTCTTCCCGGGCGAGTTGGGCGCGTAGCTCCTGGCGGTCAGCGGTGTGGCGTTCGTGCAGTTCGCGGGCGACGGCGGCGGCGAGCATGGACTCGCCGGGGGTGTTGCCGGACCCGGCGTAGGTCCAGTGGGCGAGGACGAGGGTTTCGGCGTCGGCCAGGTCGTCGAGGTCCGGGAGGCCGGCGGCGAGCAACTGCTCGCGCAGTTCCTGGCGGGACTGTTCGGCGCGGTGGTCGGTGCGGGCCTGGCGGAGGGCGCCGAGGGTGGTCGAGTAGGTGGGCGACTTGGAGGAGAAGTGGCCTCGGAAGCCGAGCATGTGGGACCAGTGGGCGAGGAGGCGGTCCGGGTAGTGCGGATCGAGGTCCCAGCAGGCTTCGATCAGGCGGCGGGTGTGGGCCGGGAGGTCGTGGCGGTCGAGTTCGTGGCGCTCCAGGATCCGGCGGTCCACGGAGTCGGTCGTCTCGGCGGACTTGGTGGCGTACTTGGCGACGTAGGAGGCCACGGCCTGTTCGCTGATCTCGCCGGTCGCGAAGGCGCCGATCGGGCGGACGTCGACCTGGGTGCCCCACTGGAGGACGCGGGCGGGTTGGCCCCCGGCGGTGGCGAGTGGGATGCCGGCGCGGCGGGCGGCAGCGCGGATCGAGGCGTTGAGCAGGGCGAGGGTGGCCCAGGCGGGCGGCGGGGTGTCCGGTCCATGGGGGCCGTCGATACGGATGACGGCGTGGAAGTGGACGGCGCCGCGCCGCTGGTACTCGGCGACCTTGCCGAAGGAGATCTTCGCCCGTGCCTTGAAGTCCTGTTGGGTGAGCCCGGACAGCTTGGCCATGGTGCGGAACAGGTAGATCGTGAAGCGCCGCCACAGGTCCGGGGCGTGGTTGTTCCAGAGCACTGCGTGGGCGTAGTCGTAGGTGTCGGGGTCGAGCGGGGTGCCCAGGAGCGGCGACCCGGCGGGGTGGGCGGTGCCGCAGCGGCAGGCCCCGGAGTTCGGGCGGTTGTGGACCGGGCCGAAGGACGGGGCGGTGAGGGTGGCGAAGACGCGGGGGTGCGAGCGGACGGTGGCCGGCACCCCCTTGGCCTGGTCCCCGGCGAGCCCGGCGCGGATCAGGTGGAAGGTGTCGGCGGCGTAGGTGCGGGCGCAGGACGGGCAGCGGGAGGCGCGGCGGTTGCCACAGGCGACCTTGAGCCGGTGGCCGGGCTCGTGCTCGGTCGAGTACCGGTGCCAGACGGCACCGGTCGGGCCGTGGGTGAGGGTGCGGAAGCCCTGGAGGTGGATGGGGTTGGCGCAGCCTCCGGTGCGGCGGATCTGCTCGGTCAACTGGGGCAGGTCGCCCCGGGCGGCGAGCCTGGCGAGGTCTGCCAGAGCGAGCCGGTCCGGGACGACCTGGGTGGTGATGGGCAAGCGGGTCACCTCAGAGCTGAGCCGCGGCGGCGGTGCGGCGGGTGACGGTGCTGGTGCCCTCGCAGGTGCGGCAGGCGGTGTGGAGGGTGGCGCGGGTGCCGTCCGGAAGGCGGCTGCCGGTGGCGACGGCGGCTCGGGCGAAGCCGTTGCAGGCGGGGCAGATCCGAGCGGTCCGGGCCGGGGCGTGGTGGTGCTGGGGCATGATGGTGCTCTCCTTCTGGGCTTCGGTTCGGGAAGGTTGCGGCTCCGGGGCGGCGGGATGCTTGGCGGCTTTTGCCGCCCCGGAGCCGGTCTGTCAGTGCTGGGTCGTACGGTGCGGGCGTGCGGTCGGCATCCGGGGAATCCAGCTGTGCAGAGCAGCCGTACTCCCCGGCTTTGTCAGGGGGCGGCCCAGGTAGCGCCTGGGACCTAACCGACGGCCGGGCCAGGTCGAGGGCCAAGAGCGGCTCCCGTCAGCGCCGGCCGCACATCTAACGTCGGCGTGCGCTGCGGCCGTTGGGCTTGCGGGTATACATGTCGCGGTCGGCGGCGGACAGCGCTTCGGTGAGCAGGAGTGCGGCCGGGTGCGAGGCGCCGACGGAGGCCCCGACCGGGAGCAGGGCGCCGGCGTACGGGACCGGTTCGTGCAGCGCGGCGCGCAGGTCGTCCAGCCGGTGGGCGGAGTCGAGGACGACGGCGGCGAACTCGTCCCCGCCGAGGCGGGCGGCCAGGCCGTGGGAGCCGCACCAGCGGGTGAGCCGGTCGGCGGTCGCGGCGAGGACGGCGTCCCCGGCGGCGTGGCCGTGGGTGTCGTTGACGGCCTTGAAGTCGTCCAGGTCGACCAGCAGGACGGTCACGTGCTCGGGGTGCGAGCGGATCAGCCGTTCGGCGCGGGCGGTGAAGCCGTCGCGGGTGAGCAGGCCGGTCAGCGGGTCGCGGCGGGCGTGGGCGAGTCGGCGGTGGAGCCAGGTGCCGTGCGCGCCCCAGCCGACGAGCGGAGCGGCAGCGGCCACCAGCGAGGCGAGGGCGGCACTCACGGCCGGCCCCAGCGGCGGGTGGGGCGCTCGGGCTGGGCGGTGTGGGCGGCGGCCAGCGTCGAAGCCTGGCGGTAGGCGGCCTGGTAGTGCGGGAGGCTGCCCGTCAGGGCGCTGGTGGGGTCGGCGGTGATCTCGCCGATCTTGCGGGCGAGCCCGTCGGCGCGGTGCTGCTCTTCGGCGGCGAACGCCTCGGAGGGCTGCTGCTGTCGGTGGTTCCTGAACCGGGACACGGTGGTTCTCCTTCAGGACGGTCGGGCTGGTGGGGGTTGCGGCTCCGGGGCGGTGGGATGCTTGGCGGCTTTTCCGCCCCGGAGCCGGTCACGGTCGGGGATCAGCGGTGGTACTGGTCGTTGTGCTCGTCGCGGATGCGCTCGGCGTTCTCGCGGGTGTTGAAGGGCTCGGTCATCCGGTGGCTGTCGCAGCGGGTCTCGTAGAGGTCCTGGCCGTGGCGGCGGATGTCGAGGGTGTGGCCGGTCTTGTGCTGGGGCAGGACCTCGGCCTTGCGGCGGTAGAACTTCACGGTCGGTCTCCTCGGGGCTGGTGGAGCCGGGCTGTCCGGTTCCCCGCATCGCCCACGGGTTGTGGGCGGTACGGGCAGCCGTCAGAAGCCGAGGGACTGCGCGCGGGCGGCGGCGCGGTCGAGCAGGAGGTGGACGTCCGCCTGGCGGGTGGTGGGGCGGTCGTTGTACTCGTCCGGGGAGTTCACCGGACGGCCCGTGGCGTGGAGGACTTCCATGACCTGCACCCGGGCGGTGGTGACGGTGGCCGGGGTGCCGTAGCCGTGGAGCAGGACGGCGGTCTGGGCGCCGAGGAGGCAGACCCGGCCGGCGGAGTCCCACATGGCGCCCTGGAGCCAGCCGAAGGCGGAGATGTAGCGGGAGGCGAGCCGGAGGTGGTCGGCCACGGTCACCGGCACCGGGCGGGTAGGTCGGTGGACGAGGCGGTCCAGCAGGGTCGGGCGGGGCACGGGGAAGCCGAAGTGCCAGGGCTGGAGCGTGGAGCCGAGCGGGCACACGTACGGGACGGTCGGCGTTGCGGTGGTTGCCAGTTGGGCGAGGTAGCGCTCGATCTCGGCGACCAGGGCGATGCCCTCGGGGGTGAGCGCGAGGGAGCGCGGCAGCAGGAGCGCGGTGCTCACGGCTTGCCCCGCTGGGTGTCGTTGACGACCTGGACACCGGTGCGGGCGGTGCCGTCGATCAGCGGGGCGACGAAGGTGTCGGCGAGGTAGAAGCCGAAGAGGCCGATCAGGACGGCGACCCAGAGCCGGACGCCGAGGAAGCGGATGGCGGCCCAGGCGGCGATGCCGAGGACGAGGACCAGGGGCAGGGTGACGGACATGGCGGGGCTCCTGTCAGCGGACGGTGCAGCGGTGTGTGCGGGCGGCGATCTCGGCGGCGGCGCGCGAGTCGTACGTGGCGGAGAAGCCGCAGCGCGGCGCGGTGCAGACGGCGCTGTGCCTCTCCCGGCCGCGGCCGTCGTAGAAGGTGGCAACGTGGACCGGGCCGATGCGGATCACGTTGCGGGGGCGGATCGGGCGGGGCATTCGTGCCTCCTGTCGGATCAGGCGAGCTGGACGGCGATGGCAGAGGCGAGCTGAGGTGGGACACCGAGACGGGCGCCCAGGGTGTCGGTGTCGATCGGCTCGCCGGTGCGGACGCGGTGGTCGTCGGCGACCTTGCGGGCGTGGTCGACCAGCGCGGCGGGGAGAGTGGGGCTCGGCGGTGCGGGGGCCGGCACCGGTGCGGGCGGGAGGCTGGGCAGTTCCTCGGCGACCGGCAGCGGCTCAGCGACTGGTTCGGGCTCCGTCACAGCGACCGGCTGCTCGTAGACGGGCGGCGCGTCTTCGACAACGGCCGGGATGGTGGCTGGCTCCCCGCTGCTGTGGGCCAGCAGGGTGCCGCCGAAGAACGCGAGGGCGGGCCACCCGGCGACGAGGATGCGTAGCCAGGTCGGGACGTGGCCGAGGTCGAGCGGCCCGGCGGTGGCCACGTTCGCGCCGAGCGAGGCGGCCAGGGCGATGGCGAACCACGTCCAGGCGGCGCGGGCCGGTTCGCCGACGGCGCGCAGCATCCGCATCCTGCGCCACGCGGCGACGAGCAGCAGGTCGACGGAGACCGGGTAGGCCCACGCCTTCCAGCCGTGCTGCCCGGCCGCCGAGGCCAGGTCGTGCAGGTGGGCGAAGGAGAGGGCGCCGGCTATGGCGGCCTGGATCAGTACGGCGTCGGGGCGGGGCAGACGCACAGTCGGTCCCCTTCCGGGATTCGGACATGGCGGGGTAGGGACATGGCGCGGGGCGCCGATGGGGGAGTGGGGGCGCTACTCGGCGGACGGGGCCGCGGCGAAGCGCGGCGGGGCCGAGGGCATCGGCGGGACGGCCAGGACCGGCGCGACCACGGACCGGAAGCGATCGAGGCCCGCCAGCGTCGGAGTGCGGTGCGCGTTGGCGCGGCAGATCTCGGCCGCGCGGGCGAGGGACAGGTGCGGTGTGCGGATCCGGGACCAGCCGCCCGAGGAGTCCCCGGCGACCGCGACGCCCGGCATGTCCGGAGCGATCTGCGTCGCGGCCAGCACCGCCTCCGGGGAGACGTCCGCGAGGCCCATCTCAGCCGTCGGGCGGTCGTTGACCCGGTGGACCACCCGGCCCGACAGCTGGGCGCGGAGCATGGTCGCGCCCTTCCCCAGCTCAGAGCCGAAGCGCTGACCGCATGCCTCCACGAACACTCCCGCGCCCCGGCCGAGTTGGGCCAGCCGGATCAACTGGGTGACCATGTGGTCCCGCCGTTCCTCGTCCTTGCGGGTGGCGACCATGAACAGCTCTGCCACCTCGTCCACCAGGAGGACCACCGGCACCGGCCGCAGCTTCGGCGGCAGGCCCCAGATGTCCGAGGTGATCTCGTACGAAGCCACCGACCCGACGAGTCCCTGATGGTCGCGGAGCAAGTCGTAGCGGTCTTCCATCAGCTCCACCAGCGCGTCCAGCAGACCGCCGGCCGACTGCGGGTCGGTGGCCAGCGCCGACAGCCGCGGAGCGAACGGCTCCTGTTCGACACCGCGCTTGCAGTCGATCCCGACCAGCGCCACGTCCAGCCGGGCGAGTCCGCTGATCAGGTTGCGCATGTAGACGGACTTGCCGGACAGCGTGGTGCCCAGGGTGAGAGCGTGCGGCACGGCGAGGTAGTCCCGGACGAACGCCGTCCCGTCCTCCCTCATCGCCACCGGCACGACCAACTCCCCGACCGGCCGACGACGCGGCATCCGCACCCGCCGCAGCACGTCGAAGCCGGTCATCCGCAGTTCCACCACACCCGGGCGGACGACGATCACATGCACGCTGTGCACACCCCAGGCGTGCCGCAGTCGTTCCGCCGAGGCGGCGACGTCAGCCGGCTCCTGGCCCGGCGCCAGCCGGAGGCGGAGCCGCAGTCCAGTCGTGGTCGGGGTGACCCGGCGGATGCGCGGCGGGACCGGCCGGATCTCCCGGTGGCTGGTCGCCCGGGTCACCAGCACACGCAGCCGCGACGGCGGGACGGTGAGCCCGCAGGCGTCCATCGTGCTGCCGTAGGTCGCAGACAGCCGGGCCGCCGTGACCGGCAGACCGATCGCCGACCAGTACAGCCCCGGCGCCTTGACCCGAGCGACCGCGGCCCCACCCGCGACGGCGGCGACCGGCGCGGCCACCTCGGTGAGGAGCTGAACCCCCGAGGACACGGCCGTCAGCCCTGAACCGGAGCGAGCGAGGTGACCGCCGCGGCACGGAACGAGATCCCGTGCCGCTTCTGGCCGTTGAACTCGTTCTCCCAGTCCCGCGCCTTCAGCCCGGTCAGGGCGACCGGCATCCCGACGCTCAGCCCGTCCGAGATCCCCGTCTCCGGCACGGACACGGTGTAGAGGTTCGCCTCACCGTCATCGGCGATCGTCAGCCCGACGGTCATCATCCGGGCACCGGTCTCCTTGTCGACCGCGATCTCCCCGGTCTGCCGGTTCACCACCTTCGGCGCCGGCGGAACCGCGACGAACACGAACGCGGTGGACGTGTCGACCTTGAACACAGCCATGGCTGCTTCTCCTCTAGAAGAGGTGATCTCCTGCACTCATGTACAGGAGTGATGAGTAGAAGAGTGGCGCACTCCTGTATATGAGTCAACCCGCCGCGAGAAAGAATCTTGCGACGGGCTGAGGGAGTTGAACGAGCGTCAGTCGCGCGCGGCGAACCTGTAGTCCAGAACGAACTGGTCAGCGGCCATGACGGTGTCACAGACCTCGACCACACGGCCGACCGCGGTGAGGGCGTCACGAACGAGGTGGATCACCGGCGAGCCGGGGCTCAGCGCCAGCGCGGCGGTCTCGGGCTTGGTGGCGAGCCGGGCCCGCACTGTCTCGACGAACTCCGCCAGGACGTGGCCGTGCTCCTCCAGCCGGGCGTAGATCCCGCCGCCACCGGGGTTCTCCGCGAACACCTCGGGGATGTCCTTGACCACGTCCCACGGCAGGTAGGACGTCGCTTCCTCCGTCGGCACCCCGTCGCGGAAGTACCGGCGCTTACGGGCGAGCACCTGGGCGCCGACGGGCACGTCCAAGCGCTCGGCGATCTCCGGGGGAGCCTCGGTGGGCCCGACGAACAGCACGGTCACCGACGGGACGCCGCCGGACACCTCGGCCTCGGCCAGGTAGGCCGCCTTGCCGGCGTTCCTGTGGGCCCGGCGGAATCGGTCCGAGGACTTGCGCTGCACCGGCGGGCGGGAGCGCACGAAGGAGCCGCGGCCGTGGTGCGTCTCGATCAGCTGGGAGGTCCGGAGCTCCGCGATCGCCTTGCGGACGGTGCCGGAGGCGACGCCGTACCGCTGCATCAGCTCGGCCTCGCTGGGCACGGCCGCACCAGGGGCGAGCGTCCCTGATTTGATCTGGGCGGCGAGGTCGTCCGCGATCTGCAGGTACTTCGCCTTGGCCGAGGAGGCCACGTCGTCACTCGCCATAGTCCTGTAAGACTCCTATTCTCCTCTACATGAGTACCAGCCCCGCGCAAGAAGTTTCAACGCCACTCCACTCTGTGTCCGTGGCGGGGGCGGTCGTGCGCGAGGACGGCAGGGTCCTGGCGATCCGCCGCGCCGACAACGGCACCTGGGAGCCCCCGGGCGGAGTGCTGGAGCTGACGGAGACCGTCGAGGACGGCGTGCGCCGGGAGATCTTCGAGGAGACCGGCATCAAGGTGAGCGTCGAACGGCTCACCGGCGTCTACAAGAACGTGACGCGTGGGGTCGTCGCCCTGGTCTTCCGCTGCCATCCCGAAGGCGGCACTGAGCAGTTGTCCGACGAGTCGACCGCGGTCGACTGGCTCACCCCGGCCGAGGTCGAGGACCGCATGGGCGAGGTCTTCGCCGTGCGCGTGCTGGACGCCCTCCGGAGCGATGCGGTCCCGAGCATCCGGACCCACGATGGCCGGCACCTCCTGAGCGAGCAGGCTGCTGGCTGAGCCCTGGCGTGTTGGGGGTGGAGTGTGAGGGGGAGTTGTTACGACTTTCGCTACTTCATCAAGGGCGCGCATGGCGCGCCAGCGCGCGGCCCGGCCGCTCGCCGACGCTCCTGTCTTCGCCGCGCTCCGGCGGCGGCCGGCCGCGCAAGGCGTCGGACCGAAGGGGATGGGCTCGGGCTACTGCTGGTCGTGGCTGGTGACGGGCTCCTCCGCGGTTTTACCCACCTCCCTGGCTCGGGGCCCGCGTCGAGCAAGAACGGGGGGCCACTCGGCCAAATTGCGGTCAGGCCCAAAAGCCCTGACCGAGTCGCAACAGCTTACGGCCCCCCGATCATGCTCGACCCCAAACCAGGCAGGACACCGGCCAAAGCCGCTCCCCCGTCCTTTGAAGCTGGCGCACGCGCCGACCGACAACAGGGCCTCCCCAGTCAAGCTCACGTGCCCTATCTTGTGATGCATGACCAACGGTGACACGGAGAGCATGCTCTTCCAGCTTGACGAGGACGCACTGACCGCTGATGAGAAGGAAGATCTCGCAGCAGCTGAGCCCGAGGCGGAGCCGGTTAGCTATACCGGGACCGATTTTGACGTCGAAGGCTTGGTTCGGCGCCTCAAGCGAGGAGACATCGTAATTCCCACCTTTGGACATGGCGATGAATCACTGGAAGTCGCTGGATTCCAGCGCGGGTTTGTTTGGCGCCGCCCGCAGATGGACAGGTTTATCGAGTCGCTTCTGATGGGCTACCCTATTCCCGGAATCATGCTCGTCCAACAGGTTGACCGGCGCTACTTGGTTCTTGATGGCCAGCAGCGCTTGCGCACCCTTGGTGCCTTTTATTCCGGCGTCCATGCCGGTAAGGTTTTCGCTCTTGACAACGTTGCCGAGGAATTCAAGGGCCTTACCTACGAGACGCTTCTCCCGGAGCAGCGGCGGCAGCTTGATAACACCTTTATTCAGGCGACAATTGTCAAGACTGACGGCACCTCAGAATCCCTTGAAGCTATTTATCAGGTATTTGAGCGGCTCAATTCGGGTGGAACTCAACTGACGCCGCATGAGATTCGCATTGCGCTTTACCCGGGCCCGCTCGTGGACTTCCTTGAAAGTCTCAACAAGGAGGCGAACTGGCGCACGCTCTACGGGGCTAGGTCGCTTCGACTGCGAGATCAGGAGCTCATCCTACGAATCATTGCACTCTACTATAATTCCGCTAATTACTTCCGGCCCCAGAAGAAGTTCCTTAATGAGTTCCTTGGGAAGCATCGCAGCTTGGAAGGAATCGACAGGAACAAGGTAGGGGCTCTTTTCCTGGAAAGCTCCAAGCTTCTGGTGCAGGGGCCTGGAAAGTCGGCGCTCCGATTCCAGAGCTCCCAGGTTAATGCGGCGCTGGCCGAGGCGCTCTATGTGGGCCTGATGCGTCGCATTGACCAGGGCAGCCCGCCCTCGGCGGAGCAGGTGGAGCGGGCCGTGGAGCAGTTCCGGGGGCACCGCGAAACGGCAGTGACAATTTCTGGATCGACTGCAACGGAGGAGTATCTCAGGAGGCGACTTGAGCTCTCCACTCAGATCTTTTCCGAGGTTTAGACGTGACGAAAAGTTCCTCGTCATGGCCGCCGCGTAACGTTACGAATCTCCGGCAGGCCATAGAGCCACTGGCTGAGTGGGTGAAACATCCGCCCAAGGATCGAACCGACGATGAGAACATGTGGATCGTAAGGTTCTTCGTCGTTCGAGTTTGTGGCTACCTTGAGCAGGTAGTTAATGAGACTTTGAAGGCCTATATCGAGGGGAAGTCGGGTGGGCCGGTACAGCTGTTTGCCAAATCGTGGATAGAAAAGAGCAGGAACCCTTCTCCGGATAATATGCTCGAAATGATCGGGCGGCTTGGTGGGGGATTTGAGCTCGGACTTCAGGGGCTTCTGGATTCCGATGACCAGCGGATTCGCCGAGAGCTACTCTTGCTCCTTGACCGTCGCCACAAGATTGCCCATGGTTTGAACGAGGGGCTTACTGGCAGTAAGGCCATTGCGCTCTATGAGTGCGTGGTCGAGATAGTTGACTGGTTTCTTGATAACCTGAACCCTGATTCTTCTTCGCGGAATTATCGAACTTGATTGGCCGGCTTCGCTGCATGCCAAAGTCTGAGTACCCGCGCTGATCGGGCGGAACGAGGGCCGGTCAGGATGGCTCGCTGCTGGTTCTCGTGCCATAGGCGTGCCAGATCGGGCGGTACATGGCGGTCAGTTGCGGGCGTCGGCGGTGTGACGACCAGGGAACAGGCAGGCCGGGCGGGGTGCAGGTCAGAGCAGGTGCCCCACGCCAAGCCTTACAAAGCAGATGTCGGCGGTTCGAAACCGTCCGCGCCCACCTTGTGAATGACGGAACGACGGCTGCGGCCCGGGCCGGGACTTGTGTCCCGGCCCGGGCCGTTGTCGTGGGCTGGGTGGGGGTGTTCGGGAGGCGGGGTGGGGTGGGGTGTGTTTGTGTGGGCACCAACCGTTTGGGAGAGGTGATCCTCCGTGACCATGCCGCCGTTCGGTTCGAACGACCCGTTCTCCGATCTGCTCAGCCGGTTCTTCGGGATGAGCCCGCTGGCCTCCCCGCCCGCCGTGCAGCGGGTGCCGATCGGGCGACTGCTGAGCGAGTCGGCCCAGGAGTTGCTCGCCTCGGCCGCCCAGCGGGCCGCCGAGGACGGGAGCAGTGATCTCGACACCGCGCATCTGGCGTGGGCGGCCACCCGGGTGGAGCCGTCGCGGCGGATGCTGGAGCGGGCCGGGATCGATCCGGACCGGCTGGCCGGTGATCTGGCCGAGGTGCTGCCGTCCGGGGGCGGCGGGCCGGCGGAGGACGGGCGGCCCGCGCTGACGCCGGCCGCCAAGCGGGCGCTGCTGGCCGCGCACGCCCGGTCGCAGGGGGCCGGGGCCTCGTACATCGGGCCGGAGCACATCCTCGGCGCGCTGCTGGAGGAGGAACGCTCCGGTGCCGGGGCGGCGCTGCGCAACGTCGCGCCGTCCCAGGAGGCGCTGCGCACGGTGCTGGACGGGCGCGGGGTGGGCGGCGAGCGCAGCCAGGGCGGTGCGCGGCCGAGCCAGACGCCCACGCTGGACGAGTACGGGCGCGACCTCACCGAGGAGGCCCGGGCGGGGCGGCTGGACCCGGTGGTCGGCCGGGCCGAGGAGATCGAGCAGACCGTCGAGATCCTCTCCCGCCGGACCAAGAACAACCCGGTGCTGATCGGCGAGCCGGGTGTCGGCAAGACGGCGATCGTGGAGGGGCTGGCGCAGCGGATCGTCTCCGGGGACGTCCCGCAGAGCCTCAAGGAGAAGCGGGTCGTCACCCTGGACCTCACCGCCCTGGTGGCCGGATCCAAGTACCGGGGCGAGTTCGAGGAGCGGCTGAAGAGCGTGATCGACGAGGTCACGGCCGCCGAGCAGAGCGTGATCCTGTTCCTCGACGAGCTGCACACCGTGGTCGGCGCGGGCGGTGGCGGCGAGGGCTCGATGGACGCGGGCAACATCCTCAAGCCGGCGCTGGCCCGCGGCGAGCTGAGCGTGGTCGGCGCGACCACCCTGGACGAGTACCGCAAGCACGTCGAGAAGGACGCCGCGCTGGAGCGCCGCTTCCAGCCGGTGCTGGTGCCGGAGCCGACCGTCGAGGAGACGGTCGAGATCCTCCAGGGCCTGCGCGACGCCTACGAGGCGCACCACCAGGTGCGGTTCGCCGACGAGGCGCTGGACGCGGCCGCCACCCTCTCCGACCGCTACGTCAGCGACCGCTTCCTGCCGGACAAGGCGATCGACCTGCTCGACCAGGCCGGCGCCCGGGTGCGGCTGCGCAGCCTGAGCGGCTCCACGGTGGCGATGCCGGTCCAGGACCGGATCACCAAGCTGCGCCGCGAGCTGGAGGAGGCGGTGGCGGACGAGGAGTTCGTCCGGGCCGCCAACCTGAAGAGCGAACTGCGGCAGACCGAGGACGAGTTGGCCGCGATCGCGGAGTCCCGCGAGGAGGTCGTGGCGGTCACCGCGGACGACATCGCCCAGGTGCTGTCCAGCCGCACCGGCATTCCGGTCGCCGAGCTGAACGCGACCGAGCGCGAGCGGCTGCTGAAGCTGGAGGAGCACCTGCACGAGAAGGTGATCGGCCAGGACCAGGCGGTCACCGCGGTCGCCCAGGCGGTGCGGCGGGGCCGCGCCGGGATGGGCGATCCGGACCGGCCGACCGGCTCGTTCCTCTTCCTCGGCCCGACCGGCGTCGGCAAGACCGAGCTGGCGAAGGCGCTGGCCGCGCTGCTGTTCGGCGACCCGGACCGGATGATCCGCTTCGACATGAGCGAGTTCCAGGAGAAGCACACCGTCTCCCGGCTGGTCGGCTCCCCGCCCGGGTACGTCGGCTACGACGAGGCGGGCCAGCTCACCGAGGCGGTGCGCCGCAAGCCGTACAGCGTGCTGCTCTTCGACGAGGTGGAGAAGGCCCACCCGGACGTCTTCAACCTGCTGCTCCAGGTGCTGGACGACGGCCGGCTGACAGACGCGCAGGGCCGTACCGTCGACTTCCGCAACACCGTGCTGATCATGACGAGCAACATCGGCTCGCAGCGGATCCTCGACCACGCGGGCGACGTCGACGAGATCCGGGACGACCTGATGCGGGACCTGCGCGGTCGGTTCCGGCCGGAGTTCCTCAACCGGATCGACGAGGTGATCGTCTTCCACGCGCTGACCCGCAAGGACCTGCTCCAGGTGGTGGACCTGCTGCTGGACCGCTCCCGGCGCCGGCTCAGGGCCCAGGACGTGGAGCTGGAGGTGACGCAGGACGCGAAGGAGTGGCTGGTGAACCGCGGCTACCTGCCGGAGTTCGGGGCCCGGCCGCTGCGCCGGACGATCCAGCAGGAGCTGGACAACCGGATCTCCAACCTGCTGCTGGACGGCACCGTGCAGGAGGGGGACACCCTGGTCGCGGAGGTGTCGGACGGGGAGCTGACGGTGGCGCTGGCGCGTCCGGAACGCTCGGCCACCTTCGAGGAGGCCCAGGAGGAGGCCCAGGAGAAGGCGGGGGAGCAGGCCCAGGAGAAGGCCGGGGAGTAGCGGCACACGCGGCACACGCGGCACACACGGCGCGCCGGGCGGGACCCGGCGCGCCGTCGTCTGCGCTCAGGCGCCCGGGAAGACCTCGCGCAGCAGCGGGTCGGGCACGCCGCGCTTGCCCCACTCGCGCGGGTAGCCGAGCGACACCTCCTCGAACGGGACGCCGTCGTAGCTGGTGCGCCGCGGGATGTGCAGGTGCCCGTAGATCATCGTGGCGGTGGGGAACCGGCGGTGCCAGTCCGCGGTCAGCTCGGTGCCGCACCACTGGGCGAACTCGGGGTACCAGAGCACCTCGGTGGGCTGGCGGACCAGCGGGTAGTGGTTGACCAGCACCAGCGGCAGCTGCGGGTCGTGCTCGGCGAGCCGCTTCTCGGTCAGCCGGACGCGCTCGCGGCACCAGGAGTCGCGGTCCGGGAACGGGTCCGGGTGCAGGAAGCGCTCGTCCGCGCAGACCACGCCGGATTCGTAGGCGGCGGCCAGCGACTCCTCCTTGGTGCTGGTGCCGGGTGCCCGGAAGGAGTAGTCGTACAGCAGGAACAGCGGGGCGACGGCGACCGGGCCGCCCGCGCCGGTCCACACGGGGTAGGGGTCCTCGGGGGTCACCACGCCGAGCTCGCGGCAGATGTCCAGCAGGTGCTCGTAGCGTTCGACGCCGCGCAGCTGGACCGGGTCGTTGGGGTGGGTCCACAGCTCGTGGTTGCCGGGGGCCCAGATCACCTTGGCGAAGCGCTCGGCGAGCAGGCCCAGGGCCCAGCGGATGGTGGTGGTGGACTCGGCCACGTCACCGGCCACGATCAGCCAGTCCTCGGGTGAGGCGGGCTGCAACTGTTCGACCAGCTCACGGTTCTGCTGGTAGGAGACGTGCAGGTCGCTCACCGCGAGCAGCCGGCCGCCGGCCCCGTCCCGTCGCGTGCCGTCCGTGTGGTTGTCGCCGGTCATGTCAGCCCCCCAGGTGGTCGTCCCTGCCGTTGCGGTCACAGTACCGGGGTCCGGCGGCCGGAACACGGCGCCCGGATCACCGGCCGCCGCCGCGGCCCTTGACAGGGCGTCATGTCCGCGCCAGCTTTGGGGCACCCCCACACCGAGAGGTCTCTCATGAAGAAGCCGCTCATAGGCATGCTGGCCGCGCTCCTGACCGCCGGGGCGACCGCCCTCGCCGGAGCACCCGCCGCGACCGCCACCACGACGGCCACGACGACGGCCGCGACTGCCACCACGACCACCGCGACGGCCGGCGCCACGACCGTCGCCGCGGAGCCGGCCCAGGCCGGCAAGATCGCCGCCGTCACCTTCGCCGGCACCGTGGCCCTGAGCAACTGTTCCGGCTCGCTCGTCCGGTTCCCCGGCTCCACCGCCAACGACCCGGCGCTGGTGCTCTCCAACGGCCACTGCCTGGAGACCGGTATGCCCGGCCCCGGCCAGGTGGTCGTCAACCAGGCTTCCAGCCGCAGCTTCACCCTGCTGAACGCGAGCGGCGGATCGCTCGGCACCCTGCGCGCCAGCAAGATGGTCTACGGCACCATGACCGACACCGATGTGTCGATCTACCAGCTGAACACCACCTACGCCGCCATCCAGTCGCGCTACGGCATCGCCCCGCTGACCGTGGCGGCCACCCACCCCGTGCAGGGCACCTCGATCAAGGTCGTCTCCGGGTACTGGAAGAAGATCTACTCCTGCTCGGCCGACGGCTTCGCCTACCGGCTCAAGGAAGCGGACTGGACCTTCAAGGACTCCCTCCGCTACACCTCCACCTGCAACGTCATCGGCGGCACCTCCGGCTCGCCGGTCGTCGACGCCACCAGCGGCCAGGTCGTGGCGGTGAACAACACCATCAACGAGAGCGGCCAGCGCTGCACCCTGAACAACCCGTGCGAGGTGGACCAGAACGGCGCGGTGACCGTCCGTCCGGGCATCGGCTACGCCCAGGAGACGTACATCATCCCCGCCTGCTTCAGCGCCGGGAACAAGCTCGACCTGACCAAGGCCGGCTGCACCCTACCGCGCCCCTGACCAGCACGTTCGCCCCTGATGGGCCATCCGCGACCGGCGGGTGGCCCATTCGGCCGTCTACCGGACGGCCGGTCCGACCGGCGGCCGCGCACCGGCTGCCGGAGAGTTGTACGGACCAGAGCACCAACCAGTTCCGTTGACCCGATGGAGAGTTGATGACCACCACGATCAGAAGGCTGCTGGTCGCCGTTCTGTTGATACCGCTGCTCGGCCTCGGCCTGGCCCCGACGGCCCTTGCCGCCGATCCGGCGGCAGGCGCGGCCCCGGGCGCCGCCCGGGCCGCCGGCGGCGCCTCGCCCGCCGACGACCCGTCGGCCGACATCGGGGACCGCCTGGCGGCGATCCCCGGGCTGACGATCACCGAGGAGCAGCCCACCACCACCGGCCACCGCTTCTTCCTGCTCACCTACACCCAGCCGATCGACCACAGCCGGCCCTGGCGGGGCACCTTCCAGCAGCGCCTCACCGTGCTGCACCGCGGCTACGACCGGCCGACCGTCTTCTTCACCAACGGCTACGCCCTGCGTACCGCGCCCACCCGCACCGAACCGGCCCGGCTGGTCGACGGCAACCAGGTCTCCATCGAGTACCGCTACTTCGCGCCGTCGCGCCCCGAGCCCGCCGACTGGACCAAGGCCGGCATCGAGCAGGCGGCCACCGACGCGCACCGGCTGATCACCGCGCTCAAGCGGATCTACCACCAGGAGTGGCTCTCCACCGGCGGCTCCAAGGGCGGCATGTCCTCCACCTACCACCGCCGCTTCTTCCCGGACGACGTGGCCGGCACCATCGCCTACGTCGCGCCGAACGACGTCGACGACCGCGAGGACTCCGCGTACAGCCGGTTCTTCCAGAACGTCGGCACCCCCGAGTGCCGGGCCGCGCTGACCGCCACCCAGCGTGAGCTGCTGGCCCGCCGCGACCGGCTGGAGCCCCGCTACGCCGCCGACAACGCCGCCGCCGGCTCCACCTTCACCACCATCGGCAGCGCCGACCGGGCCTACGAACTCGCCGTGCTGGACTCGGTCTGGGCGTTCTGGCAGTACAGCCTGGAGGCCGACTGCGCGAACGTCCCGGGCGCCGCCGGCACCGACGACGCGCTGTACGCCTGGCTGGACGCGCGGGTCGGCATCACCGGCAACAGCGACCAGGAGCTCGCCGGCTACACCGCGTACTACTACCAGGCCGGCACCGAGCTGGGCTCGCCCTCCTTCGACGTCTCGGCCCTCAAGGGCCTGCTGCGCTACGACTACAAGGAGCTGTACGCGCCGCGCAGCTACGTGCCGCGCAGCATCCCGATGCGGTTCGACCCGTCCGCCATGCGCGACATCGACCGCTGGGTGCGCCACTCCGCCGAGCGGATCATCTACGTCTACGGCCAGAACGACCCGTGGGGCGCCGAGCCGTTCCGCCTCGGCCGGGGCAGCGAGGACAGCTACGTCTACACGGTGCCCGGCGGCAACCACGGCGCGAACATCGCCCGGCTGCCGGCCGCCGAGTCCGCGGCGGCCACCGCCAAGGTGCTGGAGTGGGCCGGCCTCGGCTCCGACGCCGCCCACGCGCTGAAGGGCCAGTACCAAGTGCCGCCGATCGGCCCGCTGGACGAGGCGGGGCTGCGGCAGGACCGCGTCCGCCTGTAGGACGCCGCTGCCCACGAGACACGGGGCACGAGACGAGGGCCGCCCTGCCGGGCGGCCCTTCGTCGTACGGCGGGCCCGTGCACCCCCTCCCCGAAGCAGTGAATCGGTGCTTCAATGCTTCCATGGCCTACCGCCGCACCCCCGCCGTGCAAGCCCGCCTGGACGCCCAGCGCGAGGCGGTGCTCCAGGCCGCGGCCGGCCTGCTCGCCGAGCGCGGCTACGGCGGCTGCAGCATGGCCGCCGTCGCCGAGCGCGCCGGGATCGCCACCGGGTCGATGTACCAGCACTTCGCGAGCAAGGCCGAGCTGTCCGTCGAGCTCTTCCGCCGGGTGGTCACCCGGGAGGTCGCCGCCGTGCACGAGGCCGTCGCCCGCCACGACACCCCCCGGGGACGGATCGCCGCCGTCGTCGAGACCTTCGCCGCCCGCGCCCTGCGCGCCCCCCGGCTCGCCCACGCCCTGCTGGTCGAACCGGCCGACACCGTGGTGGACGCCGAGCGCCTGGTCTTCCGCCGCACCTTCCGCGACGTGCTCGCCGCCGAGATCACCGCCGCCCTCGCCGCCGGCGAGCTGCCGCCCCAGGACCCGCAGCTGACCGCCGCCGCGATCGTCGGCGCGACCGCCGAGGCCCTCACCGGCCCGCTCGCCGCCGCACCCCCGCCCGCCTCCCGGACCACCCCGCACGCGGTGGTCCCCGCCCTGGTCACCTTCACCCTCCGTTCCCTGGGAGCACGCGATGACAGCGACGCATGAGGTCACCAACCAGGTCCCGCTGCCGTACGGGCACGACACCGCCGCCGACCCCGCGCTGCTCGCGGCCCTGCACCGGGCCGGCGCCGGCTGGGCCGAGCCCGAACTGCGCGCCCTCGGCCGGCTGGCCGGCTCCGAGCAGGCCGCCGAGTGGGGCCGGCTGGCCAACGAGAACCCGCCGGTGCTGCGCACCCACGACCGCTTCGGCCACCGGATCGACGAGGTCGAGTTCCACCCGTACTGGCACGAGCTGATGCGCACCGCCGTCGGCCACGGCCTGCACGCCGCCCCCTGGCGGGACGAGCGGCCCGGCGCGCACGC
Organism: Kitasatospora sp. NPDC002551; assembly: GCF_040296005.1. NCBI lineage: Bacteria > Bacillati > Actinomycetota > Actinomycetes > Kitasatosporales > Streptomycetaceae > Kitasatospora > Kitasatospora sp. NPDC002551. The sequence continues at coordinate 41,950 of NZ_JBEOWI010000007.1, forward strand.
CGCCCGCGCCGCCAAGTTCCTCGTCTGGGGCCAGGTCGAGGCCGGCCACACCTGCCCGGTCTCGATGACCTACGCCGCCGTCCCCGCGCTGCGCGCCACCCCGGAGCTGGCCGCCGAGTTCGAGCCGCTGCTCGCCGCCACCGAGTACGACTTCGGGCTGCGCGAGCCGCACGGCAAGCGCGGGCTGATCGCCGGCATGTCGATGACCGAGAAGCAGGGCGGCTCCGACGTCCGCACCAACACCACCACCGCCGTCCCGCAGCCGGACGGCAGCTACCGGCTGACCGGCCACAAGTGGTTCACCTCGGCGCCGATGTCCGACCTCTTCCTCACCCTCGCCCAGGCCCCCGGCGGGCTCAGCTGCTTCCTGCTGCCGCGCGTCCTGCCGGACGGCACCCGCAACCGGCTGCGGCTGCAGCGGCTCAAGGACAAGCTGGGCAACAAGTCCAACGCCTCCGCCGAGATCGAGTACGACGAGGCCTACGGCCGGCTGGTCGGCGAGGAGGGCCGGGGCGTGCGGACCATCATCGAGATGGTCACCATGACCCGCCTGGACTGCACCATCGGCGCCGCCTCCGGGATGCGGCTCGGCGCCACCCGGGCCGTCCAGCACGCCCTGCACCGCCGCGCCTTCGGCCGGGCCCTGGTCGACCAGCCGCTGATGCGCAACGTGCTCGCCGACCTGGTCGTCGAGTCCGAGGCGGCCACCACGGTGGCGATGCGGCTCGCCCAGGCCACCGACGCCGCGCTCGCCGGGGACGAGCGGGAGGCGCTGGTGCGCCGGCTCGGCCTGGCCGTCGCCAAGTACTGGGTCTGCAAGCGCGGTCCGGCGCACGCAGCCGAGGCCCTGGAGTGCCTGGGCGGCAACGGCTACGTCGAGGAGTCCGGCATGCCCCGGCTCTACCGGGAGGCGCCGCTGGTCTCCATCTGGGAGGGTTCCGGCAACGTCGCCGCCCTGGACGCGCTGCGGGCCATGGCCAAGCACCCGGAGACCGTCGACGCCCTCCTCGGCGAGCTGGACGCGGCCGCGGGCGCCGACCGCCGGCTGGACACGGCCGTCGCCGACCTGCGCAAGCAGCTCACCGACCTCGACCGGCTTGAGTACCGCACCCGCCGGCTGGTGGAGGCGATGGCGCTGGCCTTCCAGGGCTCGCTGCTCGTCCGGTACGGGGACCCGGCGGTGGCCGACGCGTTCTGCGCCTCGCGGCTCGGCGGCGACCACGGCGCGGCCTTCGGCACCCTGCCGCCCGGTCCGGACGCCGGGGCGATCATCGACCGCGCCCGTCCGGTGCCCGCCGCATGAGCGTGCCCGGCCAGGCGGCCGGGGTGCGTGCCTTCTGGCAGCGCCTCGGCCTGCCCGGCCTGATCGACGTCCACACCCACTTCATGCCGCAGAACGTCCTCGACAAGGTGTGGGCGTACTTCGACGCGGCCGGCCCGCTGACCGGCCGCCCCTGGCCGATCACCTACCGCGAGGCGGAGGAGCAACGCGTCGCCCGGCTGCGGGAGTTCGGGGTCCGGGCGTTCACCGCGATGCTCTACCCGCACAAGCCCGGGATGGCCGAGTGGCTCAACGCCTGGGGCGCGGACTTCGCCGCCCGCACCCCCGGCTGCCTGCACACCGCCACCTTCCACCCCGAGCCCGGCGCCCCCGGGTACGTCGCGCGGGCGCTCACCGGCGGCGCCCGGGTGTTCAAGGCGCACCTGCAGGTCGGCGGCTGGGATCCGAGGGACGGACCGCTCGACGGGGTGTGGGGCCTGCTCGCCGAGACCGGCACCCCGGTGGTCACCCACTGCGGCTCCGGCCCCGTCCCCGGCAAGCACACCGGACCGGGGCCGATCGGGGAGGTGCTCGCCCGGCACCCCCGGCTGGTCCTGGTCGTCGCCCACCTCGGGATGGACGAGTACACCGGCTTCCTCGACCTCGCCGAGCGGTACCCCGGCGTGCGGCTGGACACCACCATGGCGTTCACCGACTTCGCCGAGCGGGACGCGCCGTTCCCGCGCGTCGAACTGCCCCGGCTGCGGGCGCTGGGCGACCGCGTCCTGCTCGGCACCGACTTCCCCAACATCCCCTACCCGTACGGGCATCAGCTGGAGGCTCTGGAGCGGCTCGGACTGGGGGAGGAGTGGCTGCGCGCCGTCTGCCACGACAACGCGGCCGCCCTGTTCGGAATATGACGGACCGTCACGTCCCCTGGGCGGGAGAGTGCGTGGTCGCCGCCCATGGCGGCGACCCGCGCAGTTCCCGCACCTCGTGGCCGCCCGTCGTCCCCCTCCCGTTCGTCCCGGTCGCGTGGTCCGGGAGTACCGCCGGACCGGCCGGACAGGACGCCGCAAGGCGACGGAGCGACGGAGACCGGACACCATGGACGTCACAGCCGCCGATCCGGACACCGTGCTGGACACCCTGGACCGCCGGCTGGTCTGCGCGCTGCAGGCGAACGGCCGGGCCGGGGCCGGACTGATCGCCGAGGTGCTCGTCATCTCCCCGCGCACCGTCACCCGCCGGCTCGCCCGGCTCCAGCGGTCCGGCCTGGTCCGGGTGGTCCGGACGCCCGACGCCGGGGACGCCGCGGTCGGCGCGCTGCTGCTGCGGATCCGGGTGCTGCGCGGCAAGGCCGACACCGTCGCCCGGGCCCTCGCCGACCGGCCGGACGTGCCGCTCGTCGACGTCATGCCCGGCGGCCAGGAGATCGGCGCGGTGATGCTCGCCGACGCCGACGCCGACGCCGACGCCCGCCACCGCCGCCGTCGCCGAGACCACCGTCCACGCGGTGCTGCACGCCTTCGCGGACGCCGGCCGGTGGCGCTCGGGCCACCTGGGCGAGGCCGAGGCCGCCGCGCCGGCCGAACCCCCGGTCGCCCGCCCCGCCCCGGGCGGCGTCGTGCTGGACGACCTGGACCGCGCGCTGCTGGCCCGGCTCGGCGAGGACGTCCGGCAGTCCCACGCGGCGCTCGCGGCGGCCGTCGGCACCCCGGAGCCGACCGTGCGGCGCCGGCTGTACCGGCTGGACGGCGCCGGGCTGGTGCGCTCCCGGGTCACTGACACCCTCGGCCCGCTGGGCGTCGGCCGCGCCGAGACGACGATCGTGGCGCGGGCCGTGAAGCGGGCGGGCGTGCCGCCGCGTCGGCCGCGCGCCCGGGCATGACCCCGGAGGTAATCGACGCCCGGCCGGGCCCCCGGCACAGTGGTGCCCACCCGGCGGCGGCACCGCCGGCCGGGTTCCCACCCCACTCCCGGAGGCCGATCCGCCATGTCCGCGCACAGCCTGAGCACCGCCGGCCGCACCGCCCCCGCCTCGTTCAAGGCGCTGCGCGGCTTCCTCGCCCTCGACGCCGTCGTCAGCGGCGGCAACGGCCTCGCCTACCTGGCCTTCCCCGGGCCGCTCGGCGAGCTGCTGGGTGTCGGCCGCTCGACCCTGCTCGAACTCGGCGCCGTGCTGGCGGTGTTCGGCCTCGCGGTCGGCCTGCTGGCGGCCCGCCCGCAGCCGCCGGGCCTCGCGGTGCGGGCGGTGATCGACATCAACCTGCTCTGGACGGTGCTCAGCGTGGTGGCGATGGAGCTGTGGTTCGCGCCGACCACCGCCGGCTACGTCTGGATCCCCTTCCAGGCCGCCGCCGTGGCCCTCTTCGCCGTGCTCCAGTTCACCGCCCTGCGCCGCCTGCCCGGCTGACGGCACCGGATCGTCGCCGCTACCGCACCGCCCCGACGGCGGCCTGGAGGTAGGCGGCCGTCTCCGGGTCGGCCGGGAGGAAGGTCTCCATGGCCAGCTCGGAGACGGTCACGTCCATCGGCGTGTTGAAGGTGGCGATCGTCGACAGGAACGACAGCACCCGCCCCTCGTGGACGATCCGCAGCGGCAGCGCGAACGGGAACAGCTCGGTGATGTCCTCCTCGGCCTCCTGGGCCGCCGCTCCGGACGGCTCGGGGTAGGCCCGGACCTCCTCCAGCAGAGCCCGCAGCGGCTCCGAGCGGACCAGTCCGACCTGCTGCTCCATCCGCTCCAGCAGGTGCCGCCGCCACTGCCGCAGGTTCACGATCCGCGGTGCGACGCCCTCCGGGTGCAGGGTGATCCGCATCGCGTTGAGCGGTGGATCCAGCAGGTGCGGGGCGATCCCGGAGAGCAGCAGTCCGAGCGCGCGGTTGGCCGCGAGGACCTGGAAGGTCCCGTCGACGACCAGCGCCGGGTAGGGGTCGTGCGAGGCGAGCAGCCGCTCCATCCCGGAGCGCAGGGCCGCCATCGCCGGGTCGTCCAGCCGCTTCTCGGGGTAGTGCGGCGCGTACCCGGCGGCCAGCAGCAGCGCGTTGCGCTCGCGGACCGGGACGTCGAGGTGCTCGGCGAGCCGGAGCACCATCTCCTGGCTGGGCCGGGCCCGGCCGTTCTCGATGAAGCTGATGTGCCGGGCCGACGAGTCGGCCAGCAGGGCCAGCTGCAGTTGGCTGAGCCGGCGCCGTTCCCGCCAGCCGCGCAGCAGTACGCCCACGCCCGTCCCGGCGGCCTCCGGCCCCATCCCCACCATGATCGTCATGGCCGGAGGCTACTACCGCGGGCGCCGGGGCGTCAGGCGCCGGTGGTCGAACCCGGCCGGACGATCATCAGCACCACGACGACCGCCCAGAGCAGGTTGAAGACGCCGGCCGTCATCGGCAGCAGCCTGAGGCCGTTGACCGCCTTGCCGTGGTCCTCCGAGCCGTTCTCCAGGGCGAGCGCGTCCACCGCGGCCTGCTGGGCGGGCAGCACGAACAGCAGCAGCGCCAGGGCCGCGACGGCGGTCAGCACCATGGAGACGATCATCCAGGACTGGCCGAGCACGTCCATCACCTGGGCGAGCCCGATGCCGAGGACCGGCACGGCGATCCCGAGCAGCGCGTAGACCTGGGTGATCCGGTGCAGCAGCCGCAGCATGCCGGCGTCGGCGGCCTGCTCGGGCCCGCCCGCCAGCGCGGCCCGGGCCCGGCGCGGGAACATGCTGACGGCCACGGCCACCGGGCCGATGAACAGCACCGAGGCGAGGACGTGCAGGCTCAGCAGGAACTTGGCCATGGCGGGGCACCCTTGGGAGTCAACGGGGGCGGCCCGGCGGCGGTCGCGGCGCGGGCAGCCGGGGCGCACGGTTCTCCTCGCCCCGCCCAGGACGCTAACACCGCTTATCCGACCGGCCCCCACCCAGGTCGGCCCCCGCCCGCGCCGGCGCCCGCCCGCCGGCGCCCGCCCCGGTCAGGCGCGCAGGGCGTCGAGCGCCACCGCCCGCGGCGGCAGCTCGCTGACCGCCGCGACGGCCGCGCCGTGCGCCTCGTCCACCCAGTCGAGCACCTGGAAGCCCTCGAAGGGGCTGAGCAGCGGCGCCCCGCCGGGCAGGTCGAGCGGCAGCCCGGAGAGGTCGACGGAGGCGAGGCCGTCCAGCGTGGTCCGGCCGATCTTGACCAGCGCCTCCTTGCGGACCCAGAGCCGCAGGAAGGCCCGGGCCGGGTCGGTGTGCTCCCGGACCTGCCGCAGTTCCTCCTCGGCCAGCACCCGGGGCGCCACGTCGAGCAGGGTGCCGCCGCGGTCGGTCAGCTCGACGTCGACGCCGACCGGCCGGTGCCCGGCGGCCGCCGCGACCACGCCCCTGGTGTGCGAGAGGCTGACCTCGATCCCGGGGTGGTCGGGCAGGTAGGGCTTGCCGTGGTCGCCCTTGTCGCAGTCGGGGCAGTGCTGGGCGAGCGTCAGCGCGGCGGCCGGGACGCCGAGCAGGTCGGCGGCGCAGAGCCGGACCAGGACGTGCCCGGCGATGAAGTCGGTCCGCCCGGACTCGTGCCGGAACCGGGCGGCGCGCTCCTTCTCCACGGCGGTGAGCAGGTGCTCGCCGGCCCCGGGGCGGCGCAGCACGTCGGCGCTCGTGGCGACGGTGGCGATCACGTCGGGAGCGGCGGAGGCGTCGGAGGTCAGGCCCGCGGAAGTCATGCCCCCAACCTAGCGGGGCCGCGTCCGTGCGGGGGAGACACGGTCGGCTCGCCCGGCCGGAGGATTTTCGGATCAACGCTGATGGTCTGTAGGGTATGGATCGTCCGATTTGGTATCGGATATCCCGAATCTCTGGATTCTCTGGGAATCGACCGGGATGATCCAGGATCAGCCGGAACACGGCAGGTGCGCCCCACCTGCCATTTCTCTGCGCGGAGGAAAGTGTCGATGAGTCAGGGAACCGGTGCGCCCGGTCACAGAAGAGCCACCGTGGAGCGGCCCCCCGCCCCCCGCGGCCGGCGGAACGTCCGGATCGCGGTGGCGACCGCCGCCGCGGTGCTGCCGCTCGCGGCGGTGCTGACGGTCGGTTCGGCCGCGCCGCTGGCCCCGCCGCTGGGCGCGTGCAGCGGGCCGGACTGCCCGGCCACCTGGCCGCCGCCGAACAACGGCGACTTCCCCGGCCGGGACGCCACCATCAACGTCTTCACCGGCGGCAACTACACGGTCACCGGCCGGGCGGCCGAGGCCGAGGGCAAGATCGTCACCCTCGGGAACTTCACGGTCGACAAGAGCCAGGGCGGCGGCGCGTTCAACGCGGGCGTCGTCGGCGTCGGCTCGCGGGTTCCTCCGCCGAACGGCAGCGACTTCCTCACCGTCGGCGGCAACGTCAGCGTCCTGCCCGGCAACTCGCTGCTGATCGGCGGCAGCGACTCCCAGGGGCAGGCCTTCGGCAACCTCCGCTACGCGGGCACGCTCACCGGCACGGTCAACATCGACCCGACCGGCCAGGCGATCCAGGACGCCAACGCCGCCGCGCCGTACCAGTCGGTGCTCACCCAGATCGAGGACGTCTCCGCCTGTGTCGGGCGGGCCACCGCCACCGGCACCGTGGCGCTCACCAGCAGCGAGGCGACCTTCACCGGTGACGGGACCAGCATGAAGCAGGTCTTCAACGTCGCCGGGAACCTCACCTCGCCGACCGGCGGGCAGATCGGCCTGGTGTTCAACAACATCCCGGCCGGTGCCACCGTCGTGGTCAACATGCTGTCCGCCGACCCGGTGATCAACACCTACACCGGCACCGGGCTGCCCGGCGACCCGACCACCGAGATGCGCTCCAAGCTGATGTGGAACTTCCCCACGGCCACCAGTGCGCAGATCAACGGCAGCGCGCAGTTCCAGGGCGCCGTGATGGCGGGCAACCCGGCCGGCACCACGACCATCGACATGCCGGGCCTCAACGGCCGGGTGTACCTGGCGGGCAATCTGGTGCAGACCGGTAGCGGCGGCTACGAGATCCACAGCTACCCGTTCGACGGGGACCTGCCGGACTGCGAGGTCACCCCGAGCCCGACGCCCACCTCGCCCTCCCCGACGCCGACCCCGACGCCCACCGAGACCACCACCTCGCCGGCGCCGACCTCCCCGACGCCGACCACCACGTCCCCGGCGCCGACCTCGCCGACCCCGACGCCGACCGAGACCACCACCTCGGCCGCCCCGACCAGCCCGACCGCGACGTCCAGCACCTCCAGCGCCGCGCCCACCAGCCACGGCCCGACCAGCCACGGTCCCACCACCCACCACCCGGCGCCGAGTCACGGCGGCGGGGGCGGCGGCCAGCTGCCGTCGACCGGCGCGGGCAACGCCCCGGTGGTCTTCGGCCTCGCCGGTGCGGGCCTGCTCGCCCTCGGCGGCCTCGCCGTCCTGGCCGCCCGCCGTCGCGGCCGCCACAGCTGACGGTTCGCGGCGGCCGCTCGCCGCACAGCTCGGGCCGCCCGGTCTCCCCGACCGGGCGGCCCGTCGCGTTCAGGCCCCCGCGCGCCCGCCCGGCCACCCGGCGAGCCCCTCGGCGAGCAGGCCGAAGCCCGCCGTCACCGCCGCCGTGACCCGGGCCCGGACGGCGTCCGCCGGCTCGCCGGCCACCACACCCCGCCGGACCTCCGCGAGGGCCGCCCGGTGCGCCCCGGCGAGCGCGCCCGCCACCATCCGGGGGAGCGGGGCCCCGGCCGGGAGGCCGGCCTCCTCGGCCAGGGTGGCGGCCAGCGCCTCCTCGGCCCGTTCGCCGAGCTCCAGCAGCCTGGCCCGCAGCGCCGTACTGCCCTCGACCGTCCGCCAGAACGCCGCGGCCCGCGGGTCCAGCCCGTACGTCGGCTCGCCGGCGTCCAGCCCGGCCAGCAGCTCCGCCCGGACGGCGTCGACCGGCGAGCTGCCCGCCGGCCGCTGCCGCACCACCAGGGCCAGCCGGTCGACCACCTCGTCCTGGCGGTCGAAGAAGAGGTCCTCCTTGGTCGGGAAGTAGTTGAACACCGTGGTGACGGCCACGCCGGCGGCGCGGGCGACATCGGCCACCGTCACCCGCTCGAACCCGTGCTCGGCGAACAGCCCCGTCGCGGTGTCGGCCAGCAGGGTCCGGGTCTGCCGCTTCTTCTCCTCGCGAAGTCCCATGCCGGGAATCATAGTGCCGCACCAAACTTGTAGTGACACCAGGAATTTGGGCTACGGTGGGGCCCATGACCTTCACCTTCGGCATCTACCCCGGCGGCCTGCTCGGCGACGAGAGCCGTGTGATCACCCCCGTCCGCCCCGACGACCCCGCGCGGATCACCGCCGCGCTGCGCGCACTCCAGGGCGCCGCGCCCGCCCTGCTGGTCCGCGCCTACCGCTCCTACCCCGGGGGACCGGCCACCCCGCCGACCCCGGCCGCCCCGGAGCAGTACACCGGCGGCGGGCGCCGGCTCGACCTGGTCCTCCAGTTCCGGGCGCCGGACGGCCGGCTGGACGGCTGGCCGGAGTTCGTCCGGCGGACCGTCCGCGAGGAGGGCGGGCGGATCGGCACCCTGCAGATCTGCGAGGAGCCGAACGTCGGCCTCCCGGTGCTCGACGGCTCCGTGCCGAACGTCCGGCGGGCCCTGGTCGAGGGGGTCGTCGCGGCCAAGGAGGAGGCGCTGGCGCTCGGCCTCGACCTCGCCGTGGGGTTCAACGCGGCGTTCAGCCCGGACCCGGCCGACCCGTTCTGGCCCGCCCTCGGCGAGCTCGCCGACGAGCGGTTCCACCGCGCGCTCGACTACGTCGGCCTGGACTTCTTCCCCGACGTCTTCCGTCCCGTGCCCGCCGCGCATCTCGGCGCGGCGGTCGCGGCGGTGCTCACCGGCTTCCGCCGGGAGGTCGTCACCCGGGCCGGCATCGGGCCCGGGGTGCCGGTCCGGGTCTGCGAGCACGGCTGGCCCACCGGCCCCGGCCGCCCGGAGCAGCGGCAGGCCGAGGTGGTCGAGGAGGTGGTCCGGACGGTCGCGGGCCTCGCCGGCGAACTCAACCTCACCGGCTACGGCCACTTCGGCCTGCGCGACGCGGACAGCGCCGGCCCGGGCCCGTTCCACCGCTTCGGCCTGCTGCGGGACGACTACACGCCCAAGCCGGCCTTCGCGGTGTACGGGAAGCTGATCGAGGAGCTGACGGCGGCGTGACACCGGGAGCCCGCCGCCGCGGGCCGGCGGCGGGCTCCCGGGCTCAGGTCACCTCGCCGCGCCGGGCGAAACGCCCGTCCTTCCACTCACCGCTCTCCAGCACCTGCGCCAGGTGCCGCGCCGCGTCCCACACCTCGGTGTGCGAGAGGTACAGCGGGGTGAAGCCGAAGCGCATGAGGTCCGGCGCCCGGAAGTCCCCGATCACCCCGCGGGCGATCAGCGCCTGCACCACCGGGTAGCCGTCGGCGTGCCGCAGCGCCACCTGGCTGCCGCGCCGGGCGTGCTCGCGCGGGGTGACCACCTCGACGCCGTCCAGGTCCTCCACCAGAGCGATGAACAGATCGGTCAGCGCCAGGCTCTTGGCCCGCACGGCGGCCCGGTCGGCCCGCTCCCAGACGTCCAGCGAGGCCTCCAGCGCCGCCTGGCCGAGCAGCGAGGGCGAGCTGGTGAGGAAGCGGCCGATGCCCTCCTTCGGCTCGTAGCCGGGCTCGAAGGCGAACGGGCGGGCGTGCCCGAACCAGCCGCTCAGCGGCTGCGGCGGCCCGGCCGCCAGGTGCCGCTCGGCGACGTACAGGAAGGCCGGTGCGCCGGGGCCGCCGTTCAGGTACTTGTAGGTGCAGCCGATCGCGAAGTCGGCGCCGCTCGCGGTGAGTTCGACCGGCAGGGCGCCCACCGAGTGGCAGACGTCCCAGATCATCAGCGCCCCGGCGGCCCGCACCCGGGCGGTGATCCCGGGCATGTCCAGCAGCTCGCCGGTCCGGTAGTCGACGTGCGAGAGCACGACCGCGGCGACGTCCCCGTCCAGGTGCTCGTCCAGCTCGGCCGGGTCGATCAGCACGCTGCGGGTGCCCGGGACCAGCCCGGTCACGCCCTCGGCGATGTAGAGGTCGGTCGGGAAGGCCGCGCGGTCGCCCAGCACGGCACAGCGGCCGGGGCGCAGCCGCAGCGCCGCCGCCAGCACCTTGAACAGGTTCACCGAGGTGGTGTCGCAGACCACCAGCTCCTGCGGGGCGGCCCCGACCAGCGGGGCGATCCGCCGGCCCAGCCGGTACGGCTGCTCGAACCAGCCCGCGTCGTTCCAGCTGCGGATCAGCTCCCGGCCCCACTCCTGCTCGACCACCGCCCGCACCCGCTCCGGGGTGCGGACCGGCAGCGCGCCGAGCGAGTTGCCGTCCAGGTAGATCACCCCCGGCGGCAGGGCGAACTCCCCGCGGAACGCCGCCAGCGGGTCGGCGGCGTCCAGCGCCGCGCACTCCTCGCGCGTGATCATGCCCTGCCCCTCCATCGTGTCGCCCGTGCCCACTGCCTGTTCATGCCCGCCGCGCCCGGCGCCGTCACAGCTCGTCCCTGATCGTCCACAGCTCGGGGAAGACGTCCTGCTCGGCGGAGCGGCGCAGCCAGGTCAGACCGCTGGAGCCGCCGGAGCCGGGCTTGCCGCCCATCGACCGCTTGACCGCCGCCAAGTGGCGCTGACGCCACCGCGTCACCCGCTCGGCGACGTCCAGCAGCGCCTCGGCCAGCGGCAGCAGCCCGGCGTGCTCCGCCTCGGTGTAGACCCGCCGCCACGCCGCCGCGACCGCCTCGTCGGGCCGGTACCGCTGCGCGGAGACGGTGTCCGGGACGTCCAGGCCGCGGCGGGCCAGCAGCGCGAGCGCGTCGTCGTACAGGCCGGGGGAGCGCAGCGCCGCGGTGAGCTCCGCGTGGGTCCGCGGGCTGTCCCGGTACATGTTCAGCAGCGCCGGGTTCTTGTTGCCGAGCAGGAACTCCAGGTGCAGGAAGGCCGAGGACTGGAAGCCCGAGGCCTCGCCGAACAGCGGGCGGAAGGCGTTGAACTCGCGCGGGGTGAGCGTGGCCAGGAGGTCCCAGGACTCCACCAGCACGTCCTGGACGTGCGTGCCCCGGCGCAGCGCGGCCAGCGCGCCCGGCAGGTCGTCCTCGCGCAGGGCGCGCTGGGCGAGCGTCCACTCGTGCCGCAGCAGGCCGAACAGCAGCTCCATCACCTGGGTGGTGACGATGAACGACAGCTCGGCGGGCACCTCGCTGAGCGGGTGCTGCAGGCTGTGCAGCTCGTCCAGCCGGGCGTAACGCGCGTAGGGGGTGCCCCGCTCCGGCGCACCGTCCCGACCGAACGACAGGTTGGGCTTCTCCACCGTGTCGTGCCCCATGCCCGATCCTCCTGACGTCCTCGGTGAGTACCGGAGCCCCATTGTGCGGCGGCTCGTCCCGCATTTGAATGGGCGGCGGGCACGGCAACCGCGGCCGCGCCTGTCGTTCGAGAGGTGTTCTCCCGATCCTCTTCACGATCGCAAAGCAGCGGGATCCAGCCAACCGGACCACACCCTCAGGAGCCGCCGTGGACGCCGTCGACCGCCGCCTGCTGGCCGAGCTGCAGGCCGACGCGCGGCTCTCCTACAACGAACTCTCCCGCCGGGTGAGCCTGTCCGCACCCGCCGTGGCCGAACGGGTCCGCCGCCTGGAGGCCGACGGGGTGATCACCGGCTACCACGCCCACGTGGACCTCACCCGCTCCGGCCTGCCGATCACCGCGCTGGTCCAGCTCCAGTGCTACGGCCCGCGCTGCGTGCTGCGCGACCCGGAGGTGGCCCGGTGGCCGGAGGTGCTCCAGCTGCACCGGGTCACCGGGGGCGCCTGCTGCGTGCTGCTGGTCGCCGTTCCGGCGATGGCCGATTTCGAGGCCCTCATCGACCGCCTCGGCGGCTACGGGCAGCCGGCCAGCTCGATGATCCTCTCCAGTCCCGTTCCCTGGCGGCCGGTGGTCGTGCCCTGAGCCGGCCGATAGGTTCCTGGCCATGCCGATCGACCGTCACATCCTGCTGCTCCCGGGCAGCCTGCGCGCCGGGTCCGTGAACGAGACCGTGCTGCGCACCGCCGCCGCCGTCGCGCTGGCCACCGAGGGCGTCGCGACCACCTACTACACCGGGCTGGCGGGGCTGCCGCACTTCAACCCGGACCTCGACACCGACCCGCTGCCGGAGCCGGTGGCCGAGCTGCGGGCGGCGGTGGAGGCCGCCGACGCCCTGCTGATCTGTACGCCCGAGTACGCCGGGACCCTGCCGGGGGCCTTCAAGAACCTGCTGGACTGGACGGTCGGCGGCATCGAGATCGCGGACAAGCCGACCGCCTGGATCAACGCCGCCGGGACCGGCCGGGGCCTGGGCGCCGAGGCGGCGCTGGGCACGGTGCTGCGCTACACCGGGGCGAGCGTGGTCGAGGCCGCCTGTGTGCGGGTGCCGCTGGCGCGCGGGGACGTCGGCGCGGACGGGCTGGTCGCCGACCCGCTGGTGCGCGACCGGATCGGCGAGGCGCTGGTCCGGCTGGCCGCGGCCGCCTGAGCCGCCGCGCCGTCGCCCGCCCCGCTGCGCCGGCGCGCGGCGCCCCGGCTCAGTGCTCCTCGGGCAGGTGCACGCCGAGCCCGGCGAGTCCTTCCAGGAACAGCTCGGCGCCGACCGCCGCGAGCAGCAGACCGAGCAGCCGGGCGATCACCTCCAGCGAGGTCCGGTGGGTGCGCAGCATCAGCGGGGCGAGCACGGCGACGCAGGCGAAGTTGATCGCCACCACGGCGACGTAGGCGCCGGCCACGGTGGCGTGCCAGCCCCAGTCGTCCTTGGCGAGCGAGCCGACCAGGACGGCGGTGACCGCGAGCGGGCTGGCCAGGTACGGCAGCAGCAGCTCGCGGACGCCCTCCACCATCGGGTTCGCCAGGTGCTCGTCCGTCTCGTCGGCGCCGGCGCCGAGGTGGACGCCGAAGACCAGCGCGACCGCGTAGACGAAGAAGATCAGTCCGCCGGCGAGCTGCAACGACTGGTCGCTGATGTGGAACAGCGAGGTGACGAAGTCGGCGCTGAAGGCGAGGGCCACGCCGATCAGGGCCGAGATCAGCGAGCTCCAGGCCGCCAGGCGCCGCAGTTCCCCGGAGGTCCGGGTGGAGGCCAGCCGGGCGAAGGAGAGCAGGACCTTCGGCGGGCCGACCACGGCGAAGAAGGCGATGAAGGCGCTGCTCAGGTCGAAGACGAACATGCGCCAAGCATGGCGGCGGCGATCACCGCCGCCCGGCCGCCACGCCTGGGCGCGGGTTATTCCCGTTCCCGCCGCGATTCGCCCGAACGGCCGTCCCGGGTCGAGCCGGGCGATGGTTTCCGCTGCGATGGAAGCCGGACCACTCCTCCGTGCGGCGGAGGGCTCCGGAAGGGGACTTGGACATGGCTCTGAACCGTAGCGACCTGGGCCTGCTGGCCCTGCGCGGTGCCGTCGGCGGGGTGCTGATCGCCCACGGCACGCAGAAGCTGTTCGGCTGGTTCGGCGGCGGCGGCCTGGAGGGCACCACCAAGGCGATGGAGGCGATGGGCTTCCACCCGCCGCGGCAGAGCGCGCTGGCCGCGGGCCTCGGCGAGACCGGCGGCGGCGCGCTGCTGGTGGCCGGGCTGGCCACGCCGGCGGCCGGCGCGGTGGTGGCCGGGACGATGGCGGGCGCGGTCGCGGTGCACGCGCCGTCGGGGTTCTTCGCGATGTCGGGCGGCTACGAGTACCCGGCGTTCCTCGGCGCGACCGGTCTGGCGCTGGGGCTGGCCGGGCCGGGCCGGCTGTCGCTGGACCACCTGACCGGGCACGCCGTCAACCAGCCGTGGGTGGGCCTGCTGGCCTTCGCGGCGAGCGCGGCCTCGGCGTACGGGGTGGTGGCCCGCCGCCGGCACGCCGTGCGGCTGGCGGAGGAGCGCGCGGCGGTGGAGGCGCAGACGCAGGAGGGCTCGGGGCTCTCCTGACCCCGGCCGGGCCGCCGGGCGGGGGCTCACCCGAACGCTCCAGCCCTGGTGGCGCCCGCCCCGCGGCCGCCGGAACGTGGGCGGGGAAGCGCGCCGGGCATCCGGCGCCGGCCAGACCCCGCCGGCCAGAATCGAGGACCCCGATGGACCGCCAGCCGACCCGCCGCCCCGCGGCCCCGCCCCGGCCCACCGCCGCCGACCCGCACGCCCCCGCCGTCCGCCGTCCGCACCGCGCCCTGGCCGCGGCCGTGGGCGCCGCCCTGCTCGGCGGGGCCGCGCTGGCCGGCTGCTCCTCCGACGGCGACGGCGGCAACGCGGCCTCCTCGGCCGCCGCGCAGGCGGGCTCGGCGATCGCCGGAGCCGCTTCCGCGGCGGCCTCGGCGGCGAGCGCGGCGCTGGGCACGGCGGCCGGCGGGCTCTCCTCGGCGGCGGCCTCCGCGGTCGCCTCGGCGCAGGCGGCGGCCTCCTCGGCGATCGCCGGTGTGAAGGGCGGCCTGGACGCGAAGGGGGACGTCGCGGTCGGCGCGGTGTCCTTCGTGGACGGCAAGGCCGAGGTGACGCTGACCGTCACCAACCACGAGCAGGAGGGCAACCGTTACGTGATCCAGGTCAACTTCACCGACGACAGCGGCAACGTGCTGGACGTGACCGCGGTGACCCTCCCGGACGTCGCGGCGGGCCAGAGCACCGAGGCGAAGGCGCGCAGCAACCGGGACCTGACGGGGTCGGTGAAGGCCGTAGTCGCCAATGCCGTCCGCTACTGAGCACCCCCGGGCCGCCCCGGCCCGCCCGGCCGCCCCCGCTGATCCGCAGGTCAGCGGGGGCGTCGCGGTTCCCGGGGAACCTTAACGGCGGCTCAAGCCTCAACATCACCCCTTGACGGGGTAGTTGGTCTAGTCCATTTTAGTCCCCAGGTGCAGGGAGCCCCTGAGCCGGCGTCAGCGGTTCGCCGCTGACGCCGGTTCGGCATATCCCGGCGTCCGTCAAGGCATGATCCCGCTCGATTCCCCCATCCCGTTCTGTCATGTCCCGGTCGTACGGCCCCACCCCGTACCTGCGTCCCGGGACACGCCGGAATCCCCCACACCCAGGAGTCACGCACCCATGCTCCGTTCACGCATCGAAAGGGCCGGGGCCCCGGTTCAGGAGGGCGGCCGTCGCAAGCGGTCCAAGAGCCTGACCGCGATCGCCGCCGGTACCACGGCCTCCCTGCTGCTCGGCGCGGGCCTCGCGCTCAGCGGTGGCGCCACGGCCAACGCCGCCGTCGGCAACAGCACCGGCGCGCCCGCCACCAGCGGTGGCATCAAGGTCGCCTACTTCGACCAGTGGTCGATCTACTCGAACGCGTACTACCCGAAGACGATCCAGGACACCGGCGTCGCCGGGAAGCTGGATTACATGATCTACTCGTTCGCCAACATCCACCCCACCAACGGCACCTGTTTCCAGGCCACCAAGGCCGCGAGCCAGGACGAGAACAACCCCAACGCGGGTGACGGTGCGGCGGACGCGTTCGCCGACTACCAGAAGAGCTTCGGCCCGGACCTCTCGGTCGACGGTGTCGGCGACGTCTGGGGCCAGCCGATCGCGGGCAACTTCAACCAGCTGAAGAAGCTGAAGGCGAAGAACCCGAACCTCAAGATCCTGATCTCGCTGGGCGGTTGGACGTACTCCAAGTACTTCTCGTCGGCGGCCGCCACGGACGCCTCGCGCAAGAAGCTGGTCTCGTCCTGCATCGACATGTTCATCAAGGGCAACCTGCCGGTCGACGCCGGCTACGGCGGCCCGGGCTCGGCGGCGGGCATCTTCGACGGCATCGACATCGACTGGGAGTACCCGGGCGGTGGCGGCCACCTGGGCAACCAGGCGAGCCCGAACGACAAGCAGAACTTCACCCTGCTGCTGAAGGAGCTGCGCGAGCAGCTCGACGCGCAGGGCAAGATCGACGGCAAGACGTACCACACCGCCGCCGCGGTGGGCGCCGGCCAGGACAAGATCAAGAACGTCGAGACCGACAAGATCGGCCAGTACCTGACGTTCCTGGACATCATGACGTACGACATGCACGGCGGCTGGGAGGCCAAGGGCCCGACCAACCACCAGGCCCCGATCTACTCCGGCCCGAACGACCCGATGACCCCGGTCCCCGGCGGCACCGGCAAGTACTCGGTCGACGACGCCGTCAAGGCGTACACCGTGGGCGACCCGCAGTACGGCATCGCGGGCGGCTTCCCCGCCAAGAAGATCAACGTCGGCGTGCCGTTCTACTACCGCGGCTGGACCGGCGTCCAGAACAACGGCAAGAACGGTCTGTTCCAGCCCGCCACCGCCCCGGCCCCGGGCGCGGCCCTGTCGGGCAACGTCCCCGGCATCCAGATGTACAAGGAGCTGGCCGGCTTCGTCGACAACCCGTCGAAGACCTACTGGGACGACGCGGCCAAGGCGACCTACTTCTACGACGGCAACGTCTTCTGGTCCGGTGAGGACGCCCGCTCGATCCAGGCCAAGCTGGACTACGCGCACTGCAACGGCCTCGGCGGCTCCTTCGCCTTCTCGCTGTACGACCTGGGCACCAAGACCGCGCTGTTCGACAAGATGGTCGAGGCCACCAACGGTTCCGCCGCGGCCTGCCCGGCCCCGCCGGTGACCACCCCGCCGACCACGCCGCCGACCACGCCTCCGACCACCCCGCCCACGACCCCGCCGACCACCCCGCCGACCACCCCGGCCGGTTGCGCGGGCGCCCCGAGCTGGGACGCGGCCGCCACCTACGCGACCCCGACCAAGGTCTCCTGGAAGGGTCACTACTACACCAACAAGTGGTGGACCAAGGGCGACGACCCGAGCGCCAGCGGCGCCTGGGGCGTCTGGACCGACAACGGTCCCTGCTGACCCGCCACTGATCGGATGAGGGCCTGACGGACCCTCGCACCGCGCACCAGAGGTCCGGCCCGCCGGGGGAGTCCCCCGGCGGGCCGGACTGCTGTCGTGGGGCCGCTCAGGCCAGGTCGGCGGTGCGCCCGAGGGCGTCCGGCTGGCTCTCCTCGATCCGGCGCAGCATCCGCGCCAGCATCCCGGACAGCACCGTGCGGTCCTCGCCGACGACGTCCTGGAGCAGTTCCTCCTCGAAGACCGCGGCCATCCGCATCGACTCCAGCCACTTGTCCCGGCCGAGGTCGGTCAGCTCGATGATCACCCGGACCCGGTTGGCCTCGTCCCGCTCCCGGGTGACCAGCCCCTCGGTGACCATCCGGTCGATCCGGTGGGTCATCGCGGCGGGGGTGAGTCCGAGCCGCTTGGCCAGCTCGCCGGGTCCGAGCTGGTACGGGCTGCCGGAGACCACCAGCGCCTTGAGCACCTCCCACTCGGCGGAGGTGATTCCGAGCACAGTCAGCTGCCGGTCGTAGGCGACGGTCATCCGCCGGGCGACCCGGGAGAGCGTCTGCACGATGGTCTCCACCTGCGGGTCGACGGTGGGGAATTCCCGCTGGTAGAGGGCCACCTGCTCGGCGATGCCCAGCTCGCGGGGGGTGGCCGGCGCGGGCTTCTCTGCAGTCATGCGGACCAGTGTCCCATGCGCGATGCACTCCTTAAGCCTTTGACTCGACACTCTTCTGGTGCTAAGACTTTAGAGTCAAACTTTAGCTCTTAAGTCTTCTTCCCTTAAGAGTACGCGACGAAAACCGACGGAGCCCTGACGCCTCCGTCCGCAACGAAGGGGTGTGCACGGTGACCGGCACGGTGAAGCAGCAGAGGCAGCAGCGACGCGGGGCGGGCGGCCCGCTGCGCCGCGTCCAGATCGGAAACGCGCTGAGCGCGTTCGGCAGCGGATTCACGATGCCGTACATGTTCGTGTACGTGGACCAGGTGCGCGGGCTGGGCTCGCTCGCCGCCGGGATGGTGTTCACCGTCTTCGCGCTGGCCGCGCTCGCCGTCCTGCCGTTCACCGGCCGCGGCATCGACCGGTACGGGCCGCGTCCGGTGCTGCTGGCCGGCGCCGCGCTGGCCTCCACCGGCGCGTTCGCCTTCGGGCACGCCACCGGCACCCCGGCGCTGCTGGTCGCCTCCTTCCTGTTCGGCGCGGGTGTCACCACCTGCCAGCCGGCGCTCGCCACGATGATCGTCCGCTGCTCCACCGCGGCGACCCGCTCGCACGCCTTCGCGCTGCAGTTCACCCTGGTCAACCTGGGCATGGGCATCGGCGCGCTGGTCGGCGGGCAGATCGTCGACGTCGCCGACCCGGCCAGCCTGACCCGGCTGTTCACCATCGAGGCCGCGACCTTCCTCGGCCTCGCCCTGGTGACCGGTACCGCCAGGATCCCGAAGGCCGCGCCGCTGCTCGTCCAGGAGAAGAACGACGGCCCGCAGGGCCTGCGCGCCCTGCTCGCCGACAAGGCCATGGTCCGGCTCAGCATCCTCGCCGGCATGATCTTCTTCGCCTGCTACGGCCAGTTCGAGTCCGGCGTCGCCGCCTTCGCCACCGACACCGTCGGCACCGCCCCGTCCACCCTGGGCATCGCCATCGGCGCCAACGCGCTGACCATCGTGGTGCTGCAGATGTTCGTGGTGCGGATCACCGCCCGCCGCCGGCGCACCACCGCGATGGCCGCCGCCGGCGTGGTCTGGCTCGGCGCCTGGGCGATGGCCCTGGTGGCCGGCCTGATCCGGACCGAGGCGATGGCCGCCACGGTCGCGATCGTCTCGATCTACGCCCTGTTCGGAGTCGGTGAGTCGCTGCTCGCCCCGACCATGGGCCCGATCGTCGCCGACCTCGCCCCGGCCCGGCTGCTCGGCACCTACAACGCCGGGTACGCCCTGGTGAAGCAGATCGCGGTCGCCGTCGGCCCGGCGGTGGGCGTCCTGCTGGTCGGCTCCGGCACCTGGCCGCTCTACCTGGCGGCGATGGCCGGCTGCACCGTGCTGATCGTCGTCCTGGCGCTGCGCCTGCGGCCGTACCTCACGGCGGCCCAGGACAACGCGCCCGACGCCTCCGCCGGCGACGAGCAGGCCCCCGCGGCCCCGGTCCGCGCCCCGGCCCGGCCGGTCCGCGAACTCCAGGCCGCCGCCTGACCACGGGCGGCACCGCCCGGACGGGCGCCGGACAGGTCACCTGTCCGGCGCCCGTCGCGCTTGGTTTCGCGACCGGCGGCACATAGTGTCAATGGCTGTCGGCCGTCCGGCCGCGGTCACCCGGGCCGGTGCAGGCCCCGGCCGGCCCGGGCCGACCGCGGCCACCGGCGCGTCCTGCCGGCGGCCGGCACAGGCGAGACAGGCGAACCGGCGAGGCAACCGACACCATGACGCAAGCGGCGCTCACCCACTCCCCGGCGGCAGCGGCCCCGGCCGGCCCGGCACCGGAGCGGCGGGGGCTGCTGCGCCGGGCGGCGGCCCGCACCGACTGGCTCGGACCGATCGCCGTGGCGCTCTTCGCCGGCCTGCTGCGGTTCTGGAACCTCGGCTACCCCAACGCCTTCGTCTTCGACGAGACCTACTACCCCAAGGACGCCTGGTCCCTGCTCCGGCAGGGCTACGAGGGCACCTGGTCGGAGCGCGCGAACGAGCAGGTCCTGGCCGTCCCGCAGCAGATCCCGCTGACCTCCGCGCCCGAGTTCATCGCCCACCCGCCGCTCGGCAAGTGGGTGATCTCGCTCGGCGAGTGGGCCTTCGGCCTGAACCCCTTCGGGTGGCGGTTCATGACCGCGCTGCTCGGCACCGTCACCGTGCTCATGCTCGCCCGGATCGGCCGCCGGCTCTTCGGCTCCACCCTGATCGGCTGCACCGCCGCCCTGCTGATGGCCGTCGACGGCCTCCAGCTGGTGATGAGCCGGGTCGGCCTGCTCGACGGCGTCCAGATGTTCTTCGTCCTGGCCGCCTTCGGCGCGCTGCTGATCGACCGCGACCGCACCCGCGCCCGGCTCGCCGCCGTGCTGCCCGACCGCGGCGGCGACACCGTCCGGCTCGGCTGGCGCCCCTGGCGGATCACCGCCGGGCTCTGCCTGGGCGCCGCCGCCGGGGTCAAGTGGAACGGCGCCATGGTGCTCGCCGCCTTCGGCCTGCTCACCGTGCTCTGGGACCAGTCCGGCCGCCGCTGGGCCGGCGCCCGCCGCCCCTGGCGCTCGATGCTGCGCCTCGACGCGGTGCCCGCCTTCCTCGCCATGGTCGGCTCCGCCTTCGCCGTCTACGTCGGCGGCTGGGCCGGCTGGCTGTTCACCGGCGGCGGCTTCGACCGGCACTGGGCCGACGGCCGGGCCGGCCTGTCCCCGGACAGCTTCCTCGGCGTCGCGCTGCCGCAGGTCTCGATGAGCTGGGTGCCCGCCCCGCTGCGCAGCCTGTGGCACTACCACGCGCAGATGTACGACTTCAACACCGGCCTGAGCAGCCCGCACACCTACCAGTCCAACCCGTTCAGCTGGCTGGTCCAGGGCCGGCCGGTCTCCATGTACTGGGAGCAGGTGCCGGCCGGTCAGCACGGCTGCACCGCGTCCGGCGGCTGCGCGGCGCAGATCCTGGGCCTGGGCACCCCGCTGCTCTGGTGGACGGCCTGCTTCGCGCTGGTCTACCTGCTCTGGCGCTGGTTCTTCCGCCGGGACTGGCGCTCCGGCGCGGTGCTGTGCGGCGTCGCCGGCGTCTACCTGCCGTGGTTCCAGTACCAGGAGCGGACGGTCTTCTCCTTCTACATGGTGGTGCTGGTCCCCTTCCTCTGCCTGGCCGTGGCGCAGATGCTGGGCGCGATGCTCGGGCCGCCGGGCTGCTCGCCCGAGCGGCGGCGGATCGGCGCGGTGGGCGCCGGGCTGATCGTGCTGGCGATCATGGCCTGCTTCGCCTTCTTCTATCCGCTCTACACGGCGGAGGTGATCCCGATGACGTCCTGGCAGGACCGGATGTGGTTCACCAGCTGGATCTGATCGGTGGTCCCTCTCGCCGAGGGCGACCGGCTGCTGCCGGTCACCCCGGGCCTGGGCGCGGTCACCGCCGTGCTGCTGCTGGCCGCCGTCGCCGTCGCCGGGTGGGGCCGGCTCGGCCAGGGGCGCGCCGTCCTGCGGGCCGGGCTGCGCGCGCTGGTACAGCTGGCCGCCGTCGCGCTGGTGATCACCTGGGTGGTCGGCTCGCGCTGGTGGTCGGCGCTCTTCGTGCTGCTGATGTTCGCCGTCGCGGTGCGCACCGCCGGGCGGCGGATGGTGCCGGCCCCCGCGCGCGGGTGGGGGTGGGCGGCCGCGCCGATCGGGGCCGGGGTGCTGCCGGTGCTGGTGCTGCTGCTCGGCACCGGGCTGCTGCCGCCGAAGGGCCTGTCGGTCATCCCGGTCGCCGGCATCCTGATCGGCGGCGCGCTCACCGCCACCTCGCTGTCCGGGCGGCGCGCCCTGGACGAGCTGCGCCAGCGGCACGGCGAGGTCGAGGCGGCGCTGGCCCTCGGCTTCGAGGAGCGGGACGCCCGGATGGAGATCTGCCGCACCGCCGCCGCCACCTCGCTCGTCCCGGCGCTCGACCAGACCCGGACGGTGGGGCTGGTCACCCTGCCGGGCGCGTTCGTCGGCATGCTGCTCGGCGGGGCCTCGCCGGTCCAGGCGGGCGCGGTGCAGCTGTTCGTGCTGGTCGGGCTGCTGGCGGTGGAGTCGGTGGCGGTCGTGGTGGTGCTGGAGCTGGTCGGCCGGGGGCTGGTCGGCGCCGGCCGGCCGGGAGACGGCATCGGGTAGGCTTGGCGCGTTGAAGGGGAGTAGCCCTCCACCGGACCGTCGACATACTGGCCCCCTCGGGCCCGGCGCCCGGGGCACCACGGTCCGCGCGACCGGTGCCGGCGAGACCTTCGGCCGCAGTGCTGTGCGTTCGCGTCCTGGCGCGTTCCGCGAATCACCCACCAGCGCTGTCGGGCCGGAGCGACCCCCTGACGGAGCTGCTGCGGGCCGGCAGCCCGAACCCGAGGGACACCACCCCCGATGAGTCTGACCGTCGCCGCGATCACGTTCGGCATCGTCTTCCTGTCAGAGCTGCCCGACAAGACCGCCCTGGCCAGCCTGATGCTCGGCGCCAAGTACCGGGCGAGCTACGTCTTCGCCGGGATCGCCGCCGCCTTCGCCCTGCAGGTGGGCATCGCCCTGGTCGCCGGGCACCTGCTCTCGCTGCTGCCGCACCGCTGGGTGGAGGGCGTCACCGGCGTGCTGTTCCTGGCCGGCGCGGCGATGCTGCTGTTCCACGGCGGGGGTGACGACGAGGACGGGCACGCCGCCAAGGAGCCGTCCTCCAGCAGCTTCTGGAAGGTCGCCGGGGCCAGCTTCGTGGTCGTGGCGATCGCCGAGTTCGGTGACCTGACCCAGATCATGACCGCCAACCTGGCCGCCAAGTACGCCGACCCGCTCGCGGTGGGCCTGGGTGCCTGGCTGGCGCTGTGCTCGGTCGCGGGGATCGCGATCCTGGGCGGGCAGAAGCTGCTGAAGCACGTCCCGATGAAGATGATCATCCGGGTCGCGGCGAGCGTGATGGTGCTGATGGCCGCGTTCAGCATCTTCCAGGCGATCAAGGGCTGACGCGACGGGCGGTCCGGCGGACGGGGCGCACCGGCTGCTCGGCGGCCGGGTGCGCCCCGTGTCCGTTCAGCAGCCGGTGCGCCCTTCCAGGGCGGCGCGGGTGACCGGGCCGTAGACGCCGCGGGCGTCGCCCCGGATGCCGTTGATGTCCTGGAAGTACGTGACGATGAGCCTGGTGCGGTCGTCGTACTTGCCGGTCGGGGGCACCTTCTCCCAGCAGATCACGACGCTGAGCTGCCGTTGGAGCGCCTGGACGTCGGGCCCCTCCATCCCGTACTCCAGCACGCGGACCGTCGGCGTCGGCGTCGGCTTCGGGGCCGCGGTGGGGGCCGGGGTGGGCGGCGCGGTGGTCGGCGCCGGCGGCGGGGTGGTGGGCAGCGGCGCCGGGGGCGCGGGCGGGGCGGTGGCGGGCTGGTCCGGCTCCGGCGCCTTCACCGGGGGAGCGGCGGCCTCCGTGGTGGCGGGCGCGGCCGGGGGCGGGGTGCCGGTCGCCGATCTGGTCGGTGACGCCTTGGCGGTCGTCCGGGTCGGGGTCGGCGTCGGGGCGGACTCGGTGGACTCGGCGGGCTGCGGAGCGCTGGGGCTCGGCTGGGCCGGGGTGCTCGGGTCCACCGGTGCGAGGCCGAGCGTGGCGGTCGGCGCGGGGGCGGCCCGGTCGTTCGGCTCGGAGGACGGGGTGATCGCGTAGGCGAGGCCCACGGTGACCGCCAGCAGTCCGGCGCCGGCCGCGATCAGCAGGCCCTTGCGGCGGGCGAGCGGGCCGCGGGCGCCCTCCTGCTCCGCCGCGCGCCGGGCGGCCCGGCCGCCGCCGGGCGCGGCGGGGGCGACCGGGAACACGCCGAGCTCGTCCGCGTCCGGCGCGGGAACACCGTCCGGCTGCGGCTGTTGCGGCTGCTGTGGCGGGAACGGCGGGGCCGAGGCGACGGGCGGCAGCACGGTGGTCGCGTAGGCGTCGGCGTCCGGGCCCAGCGGGGGAACGGCGGCCGGTGCGTCCGGCGGGCCGGCCGGGGGCAGCACGGTGGTGCCGAACGGGTCGCCGGCCACTCCGTCCGGCGGGCCGTCCACGACCTGGCCGACGGCCTGCGGCACGTACGGGCGCACCAGCGGCGGGCCCTCCATGTGCGGCAGGACGGTGGTCTCGTCGAGGCTGCCGTCCGGGACGAGGCAGCCACAGCCGGCGGAGCGTGCGCTGCCGCACGTCGGGCAGTGCTGGTCCGGCATCGGCCGGCCTCCTCGGGTTCTCGGTCGGTCGCGGTCGCGGTCTCGGACGCGGGTTGCGGTCGGACTCGTGTTCTGGCGGTGGACGGGCCTGATTATGCAGGACGTCCCTGAGGGGGGACAGGGGCGTCCGGCCCGGTGTGGGTGCCTTGTGCCGGTTGGTGGGGGTTGGTGATCGATGAACGGTCGATGCGTCGGGGCCGACGTCCTGATAACGGACGGTCTTACGTTCGGCTCAACTGAAAACGCGCGAAACGGTGCATTTCTGACAGCATGGTGAACCGGGAGTGATCACCGCCGAGCTGCTACGGAGACGGAGACCCCATGACGGATCCGATCGCCGCGTCCGACCAGGGGCCGTCCGACCGGGGGCCGTCGGACCGGATCCCGGCGGGCGAGCCGGGGCCGCCCGGGGCCGGCCACGGCAACCTGTGGGTGCCGATCGGCGCCCTGCTGCTGGCGATGCTGCTCGCGGCGCTCGACCAGACCATCGTCTCCACCGCGCTGCCCACCATCGTCAGCGACCTCGGCGGCCTGGAGCACCTGTCCTGGGTGGTCACCGCCTACCTGCTCGCCTCCACCGCGGCCACCCCGCTCTGGGGCAAGCTCGGCGACATGTACGGCCGGAAGGTGTTCTTCCAGGCGTCCATCGTGATCTTCCTGCTGGGCTCGGTGCTGTGCGGCATCGCCCAGAACATGGGTGAGCTGATCGCCTTCCGCGCCCTCCAGGGCCTGGGCGGCGGCGGTCTGATGGTGCTTTCCCAGGCCATCGTCGGCGACCTCGTGCCACCCCGGGACCGCGGCAGGTACCAGGGCGTCTTCGGCGCCGTCTTCGGTGTCACCAGCGTGCTCGGGCCGCTGCTCGGCGGGCTGTTCGTCGACAACCTCAGCTGGCGCTGGGTGTTCTACATCAACCTGCCGATCGGCGTGGTCGCCCTGGCCGTGATCGCGGCCGTGCTGCCCGGGGCGCAGACCCGCCGCCGGCACCGGATCGACTACCTCGGCACCACGCTGATCGCCGCCGTCGCCACCTGCGTGGTGCTGGTGACCTCGCTCGGCGGGACGACCTGGGGGTGGGGCTCCTGGCAGATCATCGGCCTGGGCGTGCTCGGGCTGGTCCTGCTGCTGGCCTTCGTGCTGGTGGAGCGGACCGCCGCCGAACCCGTCCTGCCGCTGCGGCTGTTCCGCTCCCGGACGTTCAGCCTGGTGGCCGTCATCTCCTTCGTGGTCGGTTTCGCGATGTTCGGCGCGCTCACCTATCTGCCGACCTTCCTCCAGGTCGTCATGGGCGTCTCGCCGACGGTGTCCGGTGTCCATATGCTGCCGATGGTGATCGGCATGCTGGTCACCTCGATCGCCTCCGGTCAGATCGTGTCCCGCACCGGTCACTACCGGACCTTCCCGATCGCCGGCTCGGCCATCACCGTCGTCGGCCTGCTGCTGCTCTCCCTGCTCGACGAGCACACCAGCACCTTCGTGATGAGCTGTTACTTCCTGGTCTTCGGCCTCGGGCTTGGCCTGGTGATGCAGGTGCTGGTGCTGATCGTGCAGAACTCGGTCGGCTACCAGGACCTCGGCGTCGCCACCGCCGGCGCCACCTTCTTCCGCTCCATCGGCGCCTCCGTCGGCGTCTCGGTCTTCGGCACCGTCTTCGCCTCCGGCCTGGACCGCCGGCTGGGGGAGGCACTGGCCGGCGTCCCGCTGCCGCCCGGCTTCGACCCCGGGGTGATCACCTCCGACCCGCGCGTCGTCGAGGTGCTGCCCGCCGCCCTCCAGGACGCGGTCCACCACGCCTACGCCGAGTCGATCACCCGGGTCTTCCTGTACGCGGTGCCGGTGGCCGCGGTCGCCTTCGTCCTCTCGCTGTTCCTGCGGGAGCAGAAGCTGCGCAGCACCGTGACCGCCCCCGACCTCGGCGAGTCGATCGGCCTCAATCCGGTGGAGCGCTCCTCGCTGGACGAGATCAGCCGGGCCCTGTCCGTGCTGAACACCCGGGAGGCCCGGCGCGACCTGTTCAAGCGGATCACCGCCACCGCCGGGCTCGACCTCAAGCCCGCCTCCAGCTGGCTGCTGCTCCAGATGCACCATCACGGCTCGGTGGAGCCCGCCGAACTGGCGGAGCGCCGGATCGTCCCGTTCGCGGTGGTGGAGGAGGCGGTGCGCGAGGTCGAGGGCCGGGGCCTGGCCGCACGCAGCGGCGGGTTGCCGCTGCGGCTCACCGAGCCGGGGGAGGCGGCGGCGCTCCAGCTGGTCGCCGCCCGCCGCGAGCAGCTGGCCGAACTTCTCGGCGACTGGGACGAGAAGCAGTTCGACGACCTCGCCGAACTGCTCACCCGGCTGGCCTCCTCGCTCGGCGCCGACCCCCGCGACCGGCCGGATCCGATCGGCCACGAGCCCCCGTACCACGGCGAGGGCCGCTCCTTCTGACCCGTCCTACGGGGCTCCGAACCAGCGCGGGGTGTCCAGCCGGAACGGGTCCCCGGGCGCGAGCGTGCGCAGCGCGTCCTCCAGCCCCCGCAACCGCTCCTCCCCGCCGAGCTTCCCGGCCCACTCCACCCGGAGCTCGTCGAAGATCCGGGCCGAGCGGACCAGGCTGTCGACCCCGCGCGCCGTCAGCCGGACCACCTTGCGCCGGGCGTCCGCCGGATCGCTGCCGCGCTCCACGTAGCCGAGCCGTTCGAGCTGCTCGACGGTCTTGCCGGCCGCCTGCTTGGACACCCCGAGCCGCCGGCCCAGTTCGACGGCGGTGGTGCCATCCGGCCCGATCGCCTGGAACACGAACCCGTGCATCGGCCGGAAGTCGGGGTGTCCCTCGCGGGCGATCCGCTCGTGCAGCTCGTCGATGATCAGCCGGAACGCGAACAGCAGCCGCAGCGGCAGCTCGAACCCCGGCCCGGCCTGCTCACTTGACACGATAGACAACCTCATTGACCATATAGACAACTCGGTTGTCCATCTTAGAGGAGAAACCAGGCCTTGTCCGTCATCCGCCACGCAGACGCCCGCCGCACCGAGACCCCCAGCGCCGTCATGACCACCTGCGCCTCGCCCACCCAGGGCGGCACCGGCCTCTCGGTGTGGCGCGTCGAGATGCCCCCGGCCCGCACCGGCCCCCGGCACGCCATGGACACCGAGCAGGTGTGGACCTTGCTCACCGGCTCCGCCGCCGTCGAACTGGCCGGCGCGGAACTCCGCCTCGGCGCCGGCGACACCCTCGTCCTGCCCGCGGACGCCCCGCGCCGGCTGCGCACCGACGAGGGCTTCACCGCCGTCGTCGCCTCCCCGGCCCCGTCCATGGCCCGCAACCTGGACACCGGGGACCGGGTGGCCCCGCCGTGGATCGTGTGAGGTGTAGCAGACTGCCTTCTCAGAACAACCCCGAGGAGGTACGGCGTGTCCGTCGTCAAGATCAATGTCCTGACCGTCCCCGCTGAGCAGCGGGAGGAACTGGAGAAGCGCTTCGCCGCGCGGGCCGGGGCGGTGGAGAACTCCGACGGCTTCGAGTACTTCGAGCTGCTCCGCCCGGTCGAGGGCACCGACCAGTACCTCGTCTACACCCGCTGGCGCGACGAGGAGTCCTTCCAGGCCTGGCTCTCGGGCCCGATGCAGGCCGCCCACCGCCCGGCCTCCCCGGAGGGTGAGGCCCCCAAGCGCCCCGCCGCCACCGGCTCCACCCTCTGGTCCTTCGACGTCGTCCAGGCCACCGGCCCGAAGGCCTGACCCGCCGCGCACGACGCCGCGCCCCGGACCGCAGCGGTCCGGGGCGCGGCGTCGTGCGGTGCCCCGGTGCGGGGGATCAGGGGGTGGTGCGGTTCACCCCTTCGGACGGCGGGGTGCTGCCGGATGGGCGAGCCGGCGGGTGGAAGGCGACCGGGGCGCTGAAGGCGGCGCGGCGGGTGGCCCGGCGCAGGGCGCGCAGCACGGGGGTGCCGAGGGAGAGGCAGAGGACCACGGTGAGGGCGGCGCGCGGGAGGTCCCAGCCGAGGGAGGTGGTGAGGCAGTAGGCGGCGAAGCGGACCAGGTTGTCGGAGAGCGGGTCTCCCGGGACGAAGGAGATCGAGCTCGCGAGGCCCGCGATGTAGGGCCAGCCCTGGAGGTTCATGATCACGCCGTAGAGGAGCGAGGCCGTGGCCCCGTATCCCGCGAGCAGCAGGAGTTCGCGGCGGCCGCGCAGGCGGGCCGGGCCGGGCAGGAGGCCCGCGCCGAGGCTCACCCAGCCCATGGCGAGCATCTGGAACGGCAGCCAGGGGCCGACACCGCCGGTGAGCAGGGCGGAGGCGAACATCGACAGCGCGCCGAGCACGAAGCCGAAGCCGGGTCCGAGCACCCGGCCGGCCAGCACCATCAGGAAGAACATCGGCTCCAGCCCGGCGGTGCCCGCCCCGAGCGGGCGCAGGGCCGCGCCGGCGGCGGCCAGCACCCCGAGCAGGGCCACCGACTTGGCGTCCAGGCCGGGGGCGCCGCCGCCCGCCGCGCGGCCCTCGGAGATCTGGGCGACGAGGACGGCGAGCAGGAGCGGCAGGAGCAGGGCGAACAGCCAGGGGGCGTCGGCGGAGTGGCCGACCAGGGCGGAGTCCGTGGCGGCGAGCAGCGGCCAGCCGAAGCCCGCCACGCCGACCAGCGAGACCAGGGCGAGGGCGAGGACCGAGCGGCGGCCGAGCGGGACGGGTCGGGCCAGCGGGGCGTGGGGCGGGTTCACTCGGCGGCCCCCGCGAGGGCGTCGGCGACCTGGTGGACGGTGAGCCAGGGGCCGGGGGCGAGGACCTTGGCGACCTGCGGGGCGAACGCCGGCGAGCCGAGCACCACCTCGGGCGTCGGACCGTCCGCGACGATCTCGCCGTCGGCCAGCACGGCCGTGCGGTGGGAGAGTTCGGCCGCCAGTTCGACGTCGTGGGTGGCCAGGAGCACGGCGTGGCCCTCGGCGACGAGGGCGCGCAGGATCTCGACCAGCCGGGCCTTCGCGGCGTAGTCGAGGCCCCGGGTGGGCTCGTCGAGCAGGATCAGCGGCGGGCGGGCGGTCAGCACCACCGCCAGGGCGAGGGTGAGGCGCTGGCCCTCGGAGAGGTCGCGCGGGTGGGCGGAGTCGGCGAGGCCGGGCAGCAGCCGTTCCACCAGGGCGCGGCAGGTGCCGGGCGCGGCGCCCGCGTCGCGGTCGGCGGAGGCGCACTCGGCGGTGACGCTCTCCCCGTAGAGCAGGTCGCGCGGGTCCTGCGGGACGAGGCCGACGTGCCGGATCAGCTCGGCGGGCCGGGTGCGGTGCGGGGTGCGCCCGCCGACGGTGACCGAGCCGGCGGCGGGCGCGTGCAGGCCGACCAGGGTGCCGAGCAGGGTGGACTTGCCGGCGCCGTTGCGGCCCATCAGGGCGGTGACCTCGCCGGGGCGCAGGGTGAGGTCGACGCCGCGCAGGGCGGGGACGGGGCCGCGGCGGACGACCAGGCGGGAGGCGGCGGCGAGCGGGGCGGCCCTGTTCGGCGGGTGGTGGGGGGCCGGGGCGGGCGGGCGGTGGCCGTCGAGGCGGGCGCGCAGCCCGGCGGCCCGGCGGCGGGCGTCGCGGACGGTGAGCGGCAGCGGGTGCCAGCCGGCCAGCCGGCCGAGCCCGACCACCGGCGGGTGCACCGGCGAGTGCGCCATCACCTCGGCCGGTTCGCCGAGCACGGGCGGCGCCCCGGGGGTCAGCAGCAGGACCTGGTCGGCGTACTGGACCACGCGCTCCAGCCGGTGCTCCGCCATCAGCACGGTGGTGCCGAGGTCGTGGACCAGTCGCTGGAGCACGGCCAGCACCTCCTCGGCGGCGCCCGGGTCGAGCGCGGAGGTGGGCTCGTCCAGCACCAGCACGCGCGGGTGGACGGTGAGCACCGAGCCGATCGCGACCCGCTGCTGCTGGCCGCCGGAGAGCGAGGTGAGCGCGCGCCGGCGCAGGTCGGCCAGGCCGAGCAGGTCGAGGGTCTCCTCGACGCGGCGCCGCATCACGTCCGGCGGCAGGCCCAGCGACTCCATGCCGTAGGCGAGTTCGTCCTCGACAGTGTCGGTGACGAAGTGCGCGCGCGGGTCCTGGCCGACCGTGCCGACCAGGTCGGCGAGGTCGCGCGGGCGGTGCTCGCGGGTGTCGCGGCCGCCGACGGTGACCCGCCCGTGCAGCACGCCGCCGGTGAAGTGCGGGACGAGGCCGCTCACCGTGCCGAGCAGGGTGGACTTGCCGGAGCCCGACGGGCCGACGAGCAGGCAGAGTTCGCCCTCGGGGACGGTCAGGTCGACGCCGCTGAGGGTGGGGGCCGCGGCGTCGGCGTACTGGACGCCGACCTGGTCGAAGGTGATCACGAGGTCCTCCGGGGCTCGGTCGGGTCGGTGGTGGCGGTCGGGTCGGTGGTCTCGGTGGTCTCGGTGGGGGTTGTGGCCTCGGTGGTGCCGGTGGTGTGGGCCGGGGTGCCGGTGGCGGGCGGCGGGGGCGGGGCCGCGAACGCGGGGACGAGGCCGAGCAGGACGGCCGCGGCGGCGGCGACCGGCAGGACCGGCGCCGTCGGCGGGACGACGGTGGGGGCGAAGGCGAGCGGATCGAGCGAGGCGAGCCAGGCGGTCGACGCGGCGACCGCGATCCCGGACCCGGCGGTGAGCCACTCGGGCAGCGCCCACGGATCGGGACGGTAGCGCGTCCTGACCGAGCGCCGGCCACCGAGCAGCAGCCCGGCGAAGGCGGCGGCCAGACCGGCCACGAGCACCGGCACCGCCCAGCCGCCGCCGTCCGCGGTCAGCAGCCCGTAGGCGGCCAGGCAGATGCCGAGCAGGCCGGTCAGGGTGAGGACGGCGGTGAGCACGGTGATCCGGCGCGGCACCGCCGCGGTGCGCCCGAACCCGCGGGTGTCCATCGCGGCCGCGAGCGCCACCGAGCGCTCCAGCGCGCCCTCCAGGACGGGCAGGCCGACGCTGAGCACGGCGGCGACGCCCCGGTCGGTGCGCCCGCGCAGGCGGCGGGCGGCGCGCAGACGCCGGACGTCGGCGATCAGGTTCGGTGCGAAGGTCATCGCGACCACGACGGCGACGCCCGCCTCGTAGAGCGCGCCCGGGAGCGCGCGCAGCAGCCGGGCCGGGCTGGCGAGGGCGTTCGCCGCGCCGACGCAGACCAGCAGGGTGGCCAGCCGCAGTCCGTCGTACAGCGCGGCCAGCAGGCCCTCGGCGGTGACCCGGCCGCCGATCCGCACGCCCTGCGCCCAGACGGGGAGCGGGACCTCGGGGAGGGTGAACAGGACGTGGGTGCCGGCGACCGGCGAGCCGAGGAGGACGGCGAAGACGAGACGGATGCCGAGGACGAGGAGGCCGAGGCGCAGGAACGCGCCGTAGGAGCGCGACCAGGGCGCGTCGCCGCGCCGGGCGGCGACGACGTAGCCGGCGACGGCGGCGAGCAGCAGCAGGACCAGCGGGTTGGTGGTGCGGGTGGCGGCCGCGCCCAGGCCGAGCGCCCACAGCCACCAGGCCCCGGGGTGGAGGTGGCGGGGCCCGGCGGGGGGCCGGCGGCGGGCGGCGCGGGGTGTGGGCACGGTGGGGTCCAACGGTCGGGTCCAGGGGTGGGGTGTCGAGTCGTGCGGGGGAGTGGTGGGCGTGGAGTGGTGGGCGTGGAGTGGGAAGTCGGACCGGCCGACTTCCTGCGCCGGGGCCGGGTCTATGTAGACCGGTCGGCATAGGCGGAATATGTCGACCGGTCTACAGAGAAGCGAATCTGTAGACCGGTCGACATATTCGGTTGCCGGGGAGGGACGGCGCGACCGGGCTGCGTGATCCTCATCGGCGGCGGCGCACCTGCCAGGCGGCGCCCGCGCCGAGCGCGACGACGAGCGCGAGGCCGGCGCCCACCCCGAGGACGGGCCCGCCGGAGGAGGTACGGTCGGCGCTCGCGCTCTCCGTCGTGCGCCCGCCACCGTCCGCTCCGGCGGTCGGCCCACCGCCCGGCCCGCCACCACCCGGCTTGGCGGCCGCGCCGAGCTGGTCGGCGCACCCGGCGTGCGGGTAGCCGGCGATGGCGCAGAGCAGGCCGTTCCCGTCGTACCGCAGCGGCGGCGCGACGGTGGCCAGTACCTCCGCCGAGCCGGCCCGCGGCGCGACGGAGGCGCACACGGTGCGCGGCGCCGGCGGAGCCTCGCCGCCCGCCGCGTCGGCGGCGCCGCCGAAGTCCAGGACCACGGCCACCCGCTTGCGCCCGCCCTCCGCCGGAGTCCCGGCGCAGACGGTCTCGAAGTCCCCGCCCGCGCCCGGCCGGGCGGCGTCCCGCCCGCCGTCGGGGCTGACGGCGAACCGCCAGCCCTCCACGTCGCCGTCCGCCGGAACGTGCACGGCCGGCCCCTGCTGCTGGTACGCCCAGCCGCCGTCGGACCAGCGCCAGAACGACCAGTACCGGTACCCGGCGGCCTGCGCCGGCGCGGCGCCGAGCATCAGCAGGATCAGCACCCCGGTGATCATCCCGGCAGTGAACCGCAGGGCCGCCCGCACCACCCGCCGCCGGGTCTCCGACGCGGCGGCGGTGCGGGTGGCGTCCGCCGGCCGGGCCCCGCGGCCGGCCCGGCCGGGGGTGGTCACAGCTTCGCGCCGCGCTTGCGCTGGAGGCTCAGCACGAGACCGCCGCCGATGCCGATCAGCAGGCCGATGCCGAGCGGCCAGTACTTGTTGAGGCTGCCGCCCTCGTCCTTCTTCGCCGTCGCGGACGCACCGGCCGACGCGGACGCGGACGCACCGCCGGAGGCCTTGGGCGCCGGGCCGAGCGCGGTCAGCTGCTTGACCAGGTCCGTCCCGCCGAACGCGGCCGGATCGCGCTGCGCGGCCTGGGCGACCAGCAGCAGTGTGGCGGTGGCGGCGGCGTCGGTGCCGCCCTTCGTCCAGCCGCCGCCCTCCTCGGCCAGCCAGTCGACGGCGCCCGCGGCCTGCTGGGGGTGGCCGCCCTGGACCAGGCCCAGCGCGCCCCAGGCGGTGGCCGCGTAGTCGGGGGCGGGCGCGGCGCCGGGCAGGGTCAGCGTCAGGTGCCGCCCGCCCGCCGCGAGCTGCGCGGTGAGGTACGCGGCCGCCGCCTCCCCGGAGTCGGCGCGCGGGACGGCCGTCCCGGCGGCGCCGTCCGGGCAGACCAGGGCCTTGGGCGCGGCGTCGGTGCGGTTGGTGCTGGTGACCGGCAGCCTGCCGCCGGCCGCGGCGAGCGAGGCCTGGCCGCTGGCCAGGCCGTTGGCCTGGGCGGGGGTGCCGTCCGGCGACGGCTGGTAGACGAAGCCGCCGCGCTGCTCGGCGGGGGCCGCGCAGCCGAGCTGGAAGGCGGCGAGCCCGTCGAAGGCGCTCCTCCCGGCCTTGGCGACGCCCGCCGGGTCGGTCTTGGCGGCGAGCAGGGCGTTGACGGCGAGGCCGGTCGAGTTGGCGTCACCCGGGTTGCCGGGGTTGTAGGCCCAGCTGCCGTCCGCGTTCTGGTTGGCCTTGAGCCACTGGAGGCCCTTGTCCACGGCCTCCTGGTGCCCGCCGAGGGCGACCAGCGCCTGGACCGCGACGGCGGTCGCGTTGCTGTCCTCCGTCGCGGCGTCGCAGGCGGCCGAGGCGTCGGCCCGGTAGGAGGGCCAGCCGCCGTCCGCGCACTGCTGGCCGGTGAGCCAGGCGACCGCGGAGTCGGCCGGGGTCACCTGGGCGGCGGTCAGCGCGGTCAGGGCGAGCGACTGCCGCCAGACGCCGTCGTAGGTCGGGTCGCCCTTGCCGTACAGCCCCTCGGGGACCGCGGCGGAGGGGGCCGTCCCGGTGCCGGGGGCCGTCCCGGTACCGGGGGTGTCGGCCAGGGCCGGGACGGCGGCGGCGCCGGTGAGCAGCGCGGCGGCCAGGGCGGCGGCGCCCAGACGGGCGGCGGTCAGCATGATCGGAGGTATGCCTTTCGATGAGCGGTGCCGGCCCGGGCGGGCCGTTCCGTAGTCCTCGACGGTGCCCGGCGGTGGTCCACCGGGCGCGGGGCCGCTCGCCCCTCCCCGGGCACTCCGACTCGCCCGGCGGACGGGCGCCGGGCTCACGGTTGCGGGGTCAGCGCCGGATTCGCACCGGCTTTCCCCGGAGGAGGGGCGGATGGAGTTGTCCTGCCCGTCGACTTTAGCCGCCGGGCCGGTCGCCGCGGAGCCGTCCGGGTGAGAACAGGTTCCAGTTCGCCCGCCGCCTCAGGGCAGCGTGAGCAGCCGGGCCGCGGTGTGGAGGTCGGCCCGCACCTCGGCGATCGAGGCGCGGCCGGAGAGCCAGGCGACCAGCGCCGCGTGCCAGGTGTGCTCGATCACCCGGACGGCGGCGCGCTGCGCCTCGGTGGGCGGTCCGGACTGCCCGATGGCGTCCAGGATGAGCTGTCCGGTGGCGGCGGAGACCTGGTCCACCTCGGCGCTCACCGAGCGGTCGGCGAACGACAGCGCGCGGACCATCGCCTCGGCCAGCAGCGGCTCGCGCTGCAGCGCGTGGAACGCCCGGGTGAGCGTCTCGGCGACCCGCGGCGCCGGCTCGGCCTCGGCCGGTGGGTGCCGCCGGACCTGCTCCTGCAGGCCGCGCAACTGCTCCAGCATCACCGCCACCAGCAGGTGCACCTTGGACGGGAAGTACCGGTAGAGCGTGCCCAGGGCCACCTGCGCGCCCTCCGCGACCTCCCGCATCTGGACGGCGTCGTACCCGCCGCGCGCGGCCAGCGCGGTCGCGGTCCGCAGGATCCGCCGGCGCCGCTCCGCCTGCCGGGCGGTGAGCTGCGGTTCCTGAGGTGTCGGCAGCGGCGGCGGGGGCGACGGTGCCTGCGGCGACGGCGGTGACGGGGGTGACGGGGGTGAGGGCGGTGACGATGACGACGGCAAGGACGCTCCCGGGCGTGGCGCGAATCACCAGCCCTGGATCCTGAGCGCAAGCTACGGGCCGGTATCTTCGAGGTCTCTCATTGTTCACATGGTCACCGGTGGACTCCACGCCCACTGAAA
Source organism: Kitasatospora sp. NPDC002551 (assembly GCF_040296005.1). Lineage (NCBI taxonomy): Bacteria > Bacillati > Actinomycetota > Actinomycetes > Kitasatosporales > Streptomycetaceae > Kitasatospora > Kitasatospora sp. NPDC002551. Next base: position 76,832 of record NZ_JBEOWI010000007.1, read on the forward strand.
CCTGATCTACTTTATCGACCGGCAGCACAGACAGCAGCAGAGATGAGGGCCGACGATGACCGCGCAGCCGCTGCGGATTGCCCTGCTCTCGTACCGCGGCGACCCGTTCTGCGGCGGCCAGGGCGTGTACGTACGGCACCTCTCCCGTGAGCTGGCCCGCCTCGGCCACCACGTGGACGTGATCGGCGCCCAGCCCTACCCCGTCCTGGACGAGGTCGAGGGCCCGGGCTCGGTCCGGCTGGTCGAACTGCCCAGCCTCGACCTCTACCGGGCCGACGACCCCTTCCGCACCCCGGCGCGCGAGGAGTACCGGGGGCCGGTCGACGTCCTGGAGTACCTGACCATGCGCACCGGCGGCTTCCCCGAGCCGCTGACCTTCTCGCTGCGGGCCCGCCAGTACCTGGCCCGCCACCGCGGCCGCTACGACGTCGTGCACGACAACCAGACGCTCGGCTACGGCCTGCTCGGCCTGGCCCGGCACGGCTTCCCGCTGGTCACCACGATCCACCACCCGATCACGGTGGACCGGCGGGTCGAACTGGACGCGGCCACCAGCCGGCTGAAGCGGCTGTCGCTGCGCCGCTGGTACGCCTTCACCCGGATGCAGCGCCGGGTCGCCGCCCGGCTGGACCACATCATCACCGTCTCCGGCACCTCCCAGCGCGAGATCGCCGAGCACCTGGGCGCCGCGCCGCACGCCGTCTCGGTGGTCCCGGTCGGCGCCGACACCCGGCTCTGGTCGCCCTCGGACACGGTGGCGCGGGTGCCCGGCCGGATCGTCACCACCTCCAGCGCGGACGTCCCGCTGAAGGGCCTGGTGCACCTGGTCGGCGCGCTCGCCAAGGTCCGCACCGAACGGGACGCGCACCTGGTCGTGGTCGGCAAGCCGCAGAAGGAGGACGGCCCGATCGCCCGCGCGGTGCGCTCCTTCGGGCTGGAGCGGCACATCGAGTTCCGGCACGGCCTGACCGACCAGGAGCTGGTGGACCTCTACCGCTCGGCCGAGGTGGCCTGCGTGCCGTCGCTCTACGAGGGCTTCTCCCTGCCGGCCGCCGAGGCGATGGCCACCGGCACGCCGCTGGTCGCCACCACCGGCGGGGCGATCCCCGAGGTCGCGGGGCCGGACGGCGAGAGCTGCCTGGCGGTGCCCCCGGGCGACGCGGACGCACTGGCGTCGGCGCTCGGCCGGCTGCTGGACGACCCGGGGCTGCGCGCCGCGCTCGGCGCGGCGGGCCGGGAGCGGGTGCTCGCCCGGTTCACCTGGGAGCGCGCCGCCGAGCTGACCGTCGAGAGCTACCGGGCCGCGATCGCCACCGGGACCGGGGGCGCGGCCCGCTCCGGCCCGGGCTGGCGCTACGTGGCCTGACGGTGTCCGCGGCGAGCGGCCCGGCGGCGACCGGCCGCACCCGCTCCGCCGGGCGGCGCGCGCACCGCCCGGTCCGCCCCGCACGCCCCGTATGCCCCGTACGCCCCCGCGATTTCTCTGACTCGGCGTCAGGAACCTTGGGTACCGAAGGAATGGGAGTCCGCAGTGCTGACCGTTGATTTCTCGCGCTTCCCGCTCGCCCCCGGCGACCGGGTGCTCGACCTGGGCTGCGGCGGGGGGCGGCACGCGTTCGAGTGCTACCGGCGCGGGGCCAACGTGGTCGCCCTCGACCAGAACGCCGAGGAGATCGCCGAGGTCAGGAAGTGGTTCGCCGCCATGGAGCAGGCCGGTGAGGCGCCGCAGGGCGCGTCCGCGGTCGCGATGGAGGGCAACGCGCTGGCCCTGCCGTTCGAGGACGACCACTTCGACAAGATCATCATCTCCGAGGTGATGGAGCACATCCCGGACGACAAGGGCGTGCTCACCGAGATGTTCCGGGTCCTCAAGCCCGGCGGACTGCTCGCCGTCACCGTGCCGCGCTGGCTGCCCGAGAAGATCTGCTGGGCGCTCTCCGACGAGTACCACGAGGTCGAGGGCGGCCACATCCGGATCTACCGGGGCGACGAACTGCTCGACAAGCTCAAGGACGCCGGCCTGGAGCCCTACGGCACCCACCACGCGCACGCGCTGCACTCGCCGTTCTGGTGGATCAAGTGCGCGGTCGGCGTGAACAACGACAAGGCGCTGCCGGTCAAGGCCTACCACCAGCTGCTGGTCTGGGACATCGTCGGCACCCCCGTCATCAGCACCCTCACCAAGGCCGCCGAGCGGGCGCTCAACCCGGTCATCGGCAAGAGCTTCGTCGCCTACGCCTCCAAGCCCCACCGGCCCGGGGCCGACCGCGGCGCGGCGGGGGCTTCGGACACGGCGGGCACGGCGGGCACGGCGGAGCGGGCAGCGGGCGGGACCGAGTGACCGCCGCCGTCCCGGAGGTCCTGCTGCTCGACGGGGTGCTCGACGCCGAACAGGCCGCCGGCACCGTCCGCAGCATCCTCGCCGAGCAGCAGCCCGACGGCGCCATACCGTGGTTCCGCGGCCACCACCTCGACCCCTGGGACCACACCGAGGCGGCGATGGCGCTGGACACCGCCGGGGAGCACGCCGCCGCCGAGGCCGCCTACCGGTGGCTGGCCGGGCGCCAGAACCCGGACGGCTCCTGGTACGCCGCCTACGCCTACGGCCTGCCCGACCACGCCGACGGCGCGGTCTGCAACCCGGCCAAGGAGACCAACTTCTGCGCCTACGTGGCCGTCGGCGTCTGGCACCACCACCTCTCCACCGGCGACGACGCCTTCCTGGAGTGGATGTGGCCCACCGTCCGGCGGGCGCTGGACTTCATCGTCGCCCAGCGGCTGCCCGGCGGTCCGATCGCCTGGCGGGTCGACGAGCACGGCGCGGCCACCGACGAGGCGCTGCTCACCGGCTCGTCCAGCATCCTGCACGCGCTGCGCTGCGGACTGGCCGTCGCCGACTACCTGGAGGAGCCGCAGCCCGACTGGGAGCTCGCGGCCGGCCGGCTGCGGCACGCCGTCACCCACCACCCCGAGCGGTTCCTCGACAAGGACCGCTACTCGATGGACTGGTACTACCCGGTGCTCGGCACCGCGCTGCGCGGCCCGGCCGCGCTGGAGCGGATCGCCCGGGACTGGGACCGCTTCGTCGTCCCCGGCCTCGGCGTGCGCTGCGTCAGCGACCGGCCCTGGGTCACCGGCGGCGAGAGCGCCGAGCTGGCCATGGCGCTCTGGGCGGTCGGCGAGTCCGACCGCGCGGTGGACATCCTGCGCTGGATCCAGCGCCACCTGCGGCACAGCGACGGCTCGTACTGGACCGGGTACGTGTTCGAGGACGACGCGATCTGGCCCGAGGAGCGCACCACCTGGACGGCGGGGGCGCTGCTGCTCGCCGTCGCGGCGCTCGGCGGCGACCCGGCGACGGTGGCGGTGTTCGGCGGGGAGGAGCTGCCGGCCGGGCTGGTGGTCCAGGACTGCTGCTGAACCGCGCTTGCCGTACGTACGCCGAAGGGGCGGGACCGGATCTCTCCGGTTCCCGCCCCTTCGGCGTACGTACGGGGTACCCGCGGGATCAGCCGCGCTGGATGCCCGAGGTGTCCGCGAGCACGCCCTGGGTGCCGTCCTGCAGCTGGGCGACCAGCGCGGTGCCGCGCTGCTCGACCGCCAGGTACCAGGTGCCCGGGACGAGCTCGCCGACCGGGGCGCCGGCCGGGTTGTCCTTCGGGGCCAGCTGACGCGGCGCCGGGACAGCGAACCAGAACGGGGCGAAGTCGGCCGCCGGGGCCGTCTGGGCCGGCTGCGGCTGCGCGGCCTGCTGGACGGAGGCCTGACGGGCGGCCTCGGCCTCGGCGGCCTGCGCGGCAGCGGCCTGCTGGGCGGCGACGTCCTGCGGCTGGCCCGGGACGGGCTGGTGCTGGCCGGCCTGCGGGGCCGGGTAGCCGTAGCCGGCGGGCTGGCCGCCGAACGCCGGGGACGCCTGGTTCGGGTCCTGGCCCGGGGCCGGGTAGCCGTAGTGGCCCTGCTGGCCGGGCTGGCCGACCTGGCCGGGGGCCGGGTAGCCACCGGCCGGGAAGGCGGCGGGGGCGGCCGGGCGGTCGGTGACCAGCGGGGTCTTGAGCACCGGGATCAGCTGACCGCCGGCGGCGGCGCCGGCCAGCACGATCAGCGCGACGACGGCGAGCCAGGCGCCGATGCCGTGGTCGATGCCCTCCAGGCCGCCGCCGAGCGACCACAGCGCGGCCCAGAGCGCGGCCACCGAGAAGGCGATGCCCCACTGGTCCAGGCGCAGGCCGAGGATCTGGCGGTTCGCGGCCGCCTGGCCCTGGAAGCGCTGGACCAGGATCAGGGCCGCGGCGAGGATGCCGAGCAGGAAGACCGAGGGAAGGACGGGGAACAGGACGCTGTCCCAGGCGTTCGTCGAGGTGTCGCCGCAGTACTTGCTCTTGCAGTCGACGGTCCAGTACGGCAGGAAGGAGGCGATGAAGAGCAGGACGGCCGCACCTGCGACGGCGGCGTCTCCCTTGGTGAGAGCGCGCAGATTCACTAACGTTCCCCTCGTTGGTGTGTCGTGGTCGGCGGTTTTCGTTTCGGCGCTCGGCCGGTGTGCTGTCGGCGCCCGCCCGCCCGGTCGACTGACCGGCCGGAAAACCCCGAACGGACCAGAAGCCTAGGGCCAACGGCCGCACGGGTGCACGGCAGGGCACGGGTACGGGGCGAAGTCGTTGCAAATCACGCGGTTGCGACCACGCCGGTTCCGGTCCCGGCCGCCGGGCTCCGGCGGGGTTCCTACCGGGTGGTCAGGAACGCCGTCAGCGCGTCGGCGATCCCCTGGGCGGCCTGCTGGCGCCACTGAGGATCCGTCATCCGGCGGGCGTCCGCCGGGTTGCGCATGTTACCGCACTCGATGAACACCTTGGGGACGGTCGAGAGGTTGAGTCCGCCGAGGTCGGAGCGGGTGTCCAGGCCCTGGCTCGCGGTGTAGTCGGCGTACGGCTCGCCGGTCGCCGTGTGGAAGTTCTCACGCAGCAGCAGGCCGAGCCGGTGCGAGGGGTCGACGATCGCGGAGGTGTTCGCCCGGCCCGCGACCACCTTGGCGGGCATGATCACGTGGAAGCCGCTGCCGCTCGCCGGGCCGCCGTCGCCGTGCACCGAGACCGCCGCGTCGGCGTGGGCGGTGTTGCCGATCCGGGCGCGCTCGTCGATGCACGGCCCCCAGGGGCGGTCGCCGTCGTGGACCAGCACCACGGTGGCGCCCCGGGCGGCGAGGATCGCGCGGGCCCGGTGGACCACGTCGAGGGAGTACTCGGCCTCGGTGTAGCCGGCGTTGGTGGCGGTGCCGGTGGTGTCGCACTCCTTGCGGGCGTTGCCGATGTCGACCTTGCGGTTGATCTCGGTGGTGTGGGCGGAGTTCCCGGTGTTGTGGCCCGGGTCGAGCAGGACGGTGCGGCCGGCCAGGGTGGTGGCGGTGGGGGCGGCGGGCGCCGGGACGGGGGCGGCGGGGTCGGCCGGGGTGCCGGCCGCGGTCGCGCCCGGGGTGGCCGGGGTGGCCTGGGTGGTGGGCGCGCCCTGGGCGGTGGGGCCGGTGGCCGGCGGGGCGGCGTCGGGCGTGTCGGGGCCGGGGCCGCCGACGGCCTGCCAGCCCAGCCAGCCGACCAGGCCGAGCGGGGCCAGGACGCCGACCACGGTCGCGGTGCGCCGGAGGGCGGAGCGGCGCCGGGGGCCGGCGGTGGCGGCGGTGGGGGCGTCGGGGCCGTCGGGGGGCGCGGGGGCCGTGGTGTCGACCGGGTCGACCGGCTCGGTGGGGCGGCGGGTGGTGCGTGTCACGGGTGGGTCAGATCCGGTCCTGGGTACGGGCGGTGAGTCCGAACTGGTCGGCGATCGTCCGCCACTTCGTCACGAAGTCCTTCTTCGCCTGGGTGGCCTGCGGGTTGAGCTCGTCGGCGCGCTTCTTGTCGGCGGTGTTCGGGGCGGAACCCGAGCAGCCCTGGGTGGCGACCGTCCGGGCCCAGCTCGCGTACGCCCGGTCGATGTCGGCGGACAGTTGCCAGGCGGACTTCAGCGACTGTACGGCGTCCGCGCCGCCCGGCAGGTCGGTGACACTCAGGGTGGCCAGCTTGGTGAGCAACTGGTCGCGCTGCTTGGCGCCGTTGTCGAAGGTCTGGGCGGCGGACTCGATGTCGGGCTTGGCCGGGCAGCTGTTCACCTTGGCGACCGCGCTGCCGATCGGGGCCTTGGCGCCCTCGCCCTGGGTGAGCAGCTCGTCCAGCGCCTTGGCCTGGGACTGCGCGTTGGGACCGCCGGCGGTCTCGGTCGGGCTGGGGGTCGCGCTCGCCGTGGCGGCGTCGGACGCCCCCGGGGTCGGCGCGCCGGCCGAACCGTCGGGGGCCGGGGCGGGCGGCGGGTTCCCGGACGCGTCGGCGCTGCCGGTGGCGGCGGCGGACGGGGTCGCGGGGCCGGCCTGGTCGGTGCCGGAGCCCTTGTCCCGGACGGCCCAGAGGATGCCGCCGCCCAGGGCCAGCACGAAGAGCAGGGCGAAGGCGATCAGCAGCGGTGCGCGCTTGCTGGCGGTGCCGCCCTCGTCGTCGGGCTCGGCGTAGGCGGTCGGGTAGTCGGGGTGGTAAGGCGCCGCTTGGTCGTACTGGTCGTAGCCGGGCTGGTCGTAGCCCGGTTGGGGGTGGCCGGGGTGGCCGGGGTGGTTGTACGGGGCCTGGGCGCCGTAGCCCTGCTGGGGCGGGGGCGGGTAGGCGGCCTGCTGCGGCGGCTGGTGGGGTGCGCCGTACGGCGGGCCGCCGGCCGGGGCGGCCTGCGGGAACGCCGGGCCGGGCCGTGGCGGCACCGGGTGTGGCGGAGCGGGCTGCGGCGGCACCGGTTGCGGGATGACGGCCGTCGGGGCGTCGTCGGCGGGCGGTCCGGCCGGCGACCGCAGGGGGTAGGACGGCGCGGCGGGCGCGGTCGGGGCGGTGGGCGGCGGGGCGGGGGCGGCCGGCGCGGAGGGCTGCTGGGGACCGCGCACCCAGCCGCCCGCACCGCCCCGGGCGGTCGGGTCCCAGACCGCCGGAGCGGTGTTCTGCTGGTCCGTCATCTGTGCTGGCCCCCACGGTCGGCCCGGGTGCGCTCCGCCCGGATGTTCTGCTGGTGTCATGCGGCCGTGCCGCGATCGCGGGCGTCCGCGACCGCGCGGACACCGTACCGTTCGCGCCCCCGCCCGACAGCCCCGGCACGACGTTAGAGCATCCGTGATCGCCGTGGGGCGGGTCGGCCGATTCCGGACGCTGTGCGGGGGCCTGGGGGTCTGGGGGGTGCGGGGGTGCGGGGGCGGTGCCGGACGGCTCAGGCGGCGGCGCGGCGGCGCAGGACGCGCAGCGAACCGGTCACCGAGACCTCCTCGAAGCCCTCGGCGAGCGCCCGCAGGTAGACCCGGTAGGGGGCCTGGCCGCCGTCGGCCGGGTCGGGAAAGACGTCGTGGACCACCAGCAGGCCCTCGGGCGCCAGATGCGGCGCCCAGCCCTCGTAGTCGGCGGTGGCGTGCTCGTCGGTGTGGCCGCCGTCGATGAAGACCAGAGCGAGCCGGCCGCCCCACAGGGCCGCGATCTGCGGCGAGCGGCCGACCAGGGCGACCACGTGCTCCTCCAGGCCGGCCGCGTGCAGGGTGCGGCGGAACCGGGGGAGGGTGTCCATCCGGCCGACCTCCGGGTCGACCAGCGTCGGGTCGTGGTACTCCCAGCCGGGCTGCTGCTCCTCGGAGCCGCGGTGGTGGTCGACGGTCAGCGCCACCGTGCCGGTCTCCCGGGCGGCGGCGGCCAGCAGGATCGCGGAGCGGCCGCAGTAGGTGCCGATCTCCAGCACGGGCAGCCCACCGGTCCGGCGCGCGGCGGTCACGGCGGCGGCGTACAGCGCGAGGCCCTCGTCGACGGGCATGAACCCGGTCGCGTCCTCGAACGCGGCCAGCACCTCGGGCTGGGGGCGCGTGGTCTCCAGGAGGTCGGACATGGTGCTGCTCCTCGGCGGGGGTGGTCCAGTGTTCCTGCTCGCCGTCGGACCCTACTCGACGGTACGCTCCGCCCTCGCCGCTGCCCCGTGCCCGCCCCCTCGCCGTGCCCGGCGCTCGCCGCTGCCCCGTGCCCGGCGCTCGCGGGTGCTCCGGCCTCGCGCCCCCTCGCCGTGCCCGGCCCCGCGCCGTGCCCCGGCGCTCGCCGCTGCCCCGTGCCCGCCCCGACGCCGTCCTCACCCTCGCCGCTGCCAGCCCTCCCGCCCTCCCGGCCGCTTCCAGAGCCTGCGTGCCGTCCTCGGGCGCAGCCGTAGCGCTTGCTGCCGCCACCGGCGCTGGGCGGCAGGAATATGCAGACCGGTCTACCTATCTCGCACGAAATATGTAGGCCGGTCTAGATACGCCGACCAGTTACTCCACTAAATAAGTAGACCGACCGACATATTCCTGCTGATACGGCCCCCACCCGGAGAAGCCTCCCGGAGTAGGAAGTCGGCCGGTCCGACTTCCTGCTCCGGGCCGACGGCCACCTCGCTCAGCCGGCGAGGAGGGTGCGGGCGATGCGGGTGCGGTGCGGGGCGAGTTCGGCGGCGATGGTGGTGGCCTCGCTCCGTGGGCAGGTGACGGTGGCCGGCAGCGGCGGGCGCTGGGCGATGAGCGCGAGCCGCAGGTGGGTCGGCGGGTGCGAGGCGTCCACGGCGTGCCCGTCCTGCCGCGAGCGGCGGAGCAGCCGCTCACGCTCCAGCGGCGGAATCGCGGCCAGGTGCTCGCGCAGTTGCGGCCAGAGCGCGTCGGCGTCCGGCCCCGCGGCGGCGTCCCGCCGGCCGGACCGCGGCCGCGACTGGATCTCGGCGCGCAGCCGCATGGTCACCGTCCCGGCCGCCGGGCCGAGCAGCAGCGTCCGCAGAAGTCCGCCCGCCGCCTCGGAGGACGCGACCCGCGCGCCGAGCCCGTCGGCCCGGTACTCGGCCTCCTGCCCGGCCCGCGCCGTGAGCCGGTCGAGCAACAGGTACGCCCGGTACGGCAGCCGGCTGACGAGGTGCAGGAAGGCGTTGCCCAGGTAGTCCCCGATCAGCGACAGCAGCGCGACCACGCCGTACCCGCCCCTGGTCCGCTCGCGCGGCCGGGCGAGGTCGTACCAGTGCGCCAGCGCCCGCATCGCCGAGCCGAGCCACAGGCCGCGCCGGTTGTCGCCGTTGACCCGGTGCGCGATCTCGTGGCCGAGCAGCGCGATCCGCTGCCGGTCGTCCAGCGCCTCCCACAACGGCAGCCCCAGCGTGAGCACCGACGTCCGGCGCAGCCCCACCACCGCCATGCTCGCGTTGAAGTCCTCGTCGACCCGGATCACCCCGACCGGCGGCGCCCCGAGTTCGGCGGCGACCCGGTCGGCCAGCCCGTACAGTGCGGGGGCATCGGCCCGGCTCAGCACGCCCGCGCCGCTCGGCACCCGGCCGAGCCGAGGCCGGAGCAGGAAGGCGACCGCGAGGAGGAGGGCGCCCAGGCAGCGCAGCGGCGTGTTGCCGGTGACGAGCAGCCAGAGGGCGGCCCCCGCCACGACGACGGTGACGGCGTGGACCGGGGCGGCGAGGGCCGAGGCGGCGAGCCAGTCCCGCCGGGTGGTGCCGGTGCGGCCGGCCACGACCTCCTCGAACAGTCGCTCGGTCCGCTCGGACGCCGCCCGTTCCCGCGCCACGACCTTGGCGTTCTTGGCGCACTCCTCGGCGGCCTCCTCCGCGGGAACGAGGTTCCACTCGCACGCCGGGCACCAGGCGGTGAACCGGGGATCGGGGTCGATCGCCGCGGAGCACGCCGGGCAGGGGCGCGGACGGTCGGAGGAGGCGGACGGTGGCGGCGACGTCGGCGACGGCGCGGGCGCGGGCGCTGACGACAGGGAAGCGGCGGGGTTCGGCATGACGGAGGATCATGCCAGGTGCGGCGGACGGGGGCGCTCCGTTTTCCACCGGGCCTGACCGGCCGGGTGGAACACGTTCTACTCGGCCCCGGCGCGCCGTGCCAGAATCGGCCCGACCAGCGATCCGCGACGGACCCGGGAGCAGCCCCCATGCGCGCAGCCATCCTGCACAGGACAGGTCAGGAGACGCTCGACGTCCGCGACGACGTCGAGGCCGTGGGCTTCGGCCCCGGCAAGGTGCGGGTCCGGCTGCGCGCCGCCAGCCTCTGCCACTCCGACCTCTCGGCGATGAGCGGCGTCCTGCCCCAGCCCGCGCCGTTCGTCCCCGGGCACGAGGGCGCCGGGGACGTCGTCGAGGTCGGCGAGGGCGTGACGGACGTCGCCGTCGGCGACCGCGTCGTGCTCTGCTGGATGGCGCCCTGCGGCCGGTGCGCGCACTGCGAACGCGGCCGCTCGCACCTCTGCGTGGCCAGCCTGCGGCGGCTCGGCGCGCCCGGCTTCCGCTTCGACGGGACGGAGGCGTCCGGCTTCTACGGCACCGGCACCTTCGCCGAGGAGGTCGTGGTGGAGCGCGAGGCGGTGGTCCCGGTGCCCGCCGACCTGCCGTACGAGCTGGCCGCGCTGATCGGCTGCGGCGTGACCACCGGCGTCGGCGCGGCCGTCCACACCGCCCGGGTCGAGCCCGGCGCGTCGGTCGCGGTGATCGGCGCCGGCGGTGTGGGCGTCGCGGCCGTGCAGGGCGCGCGGGTCTGCGGCGCGGGCCGGATCGCGGTGGTCGACCCGGTGGTCTCCCGCCGCGAGCGGGCGCTGGCCTTCGGCGCGACCGAGGCGCTCGCCCCCGAGGAGCTCAAGGCGGTGGCGAAGGGGCTGGAGGGCGGCGGGTTCGACTACGTCTTCGAGGCGGTCGGCCGCTCCGCCACCGTCCGGGCCGGGTACGGCGCGACGCGGCGCGGCGGCGCGCTCGTGGTGATCGGTGCCGGGGCGCAGGACGACCTCGCGAGCTTCAGCATGGGCGAGCTGTTCTTCAACGAGAAGCGGCTGCTGCCCTCGCTCTACGGCGGGGCGCCGCTGGCGCGCACCGTCGCGCTGGTGGTGGAGCTGTGGCGGGCCGGGCGGATCGACCTTGCGGGGATGATCACGCACCGGGTCGGGCTGGCGGACGTCAACGACGCGCTCGCGCAGATGCGCAGCGGCGAGGCGCTGCGGACCGTGGTGACGCTGGGCTGAGTGTGCTGCGGGGCTGAGCGCCGGGCCCCGCCGGATGTTCCGGCGGGGCCCCACGGCGGGTCGCTCAGCCCTGTTCGGCCGCGGCGCGGTGGCGGCCGTGCGGGTCGACCTCGGGGCTGTCGTCGGCGGCGGACCGGCCGCGGTGGCGACCGTGCGACGCGGTGTCCTCGGCCGTGGTCCCGTCGGCGTCGGTCCCGTGGACGGGTCCGGTGGTGTCGGTGAGGGTGTCGGACATCAGAATCGTCTTTTCCTTGCGAGGGTGCAGGTGTTTCGGCGCCCGGCCGGCACATCGAGGGCGCGGTCGGGGCGTGGCCGGCGGTCGCGGCCCGCACCCCGGCCGCCACCTTAACCGCCGGAGCGGGCGAGATCCTATCGAGATCATGACGGCCGTCCGGGGACCGGCGCGGCCCCGGACGGTCCCGGGCGTGCCGGTGACGCCGCCCCCAGCCAGTGGCCGACCAGCTCGCGGTAGAGCGGTGCGAGCACCTGGAGGTCGCCGTGCCGGGCGAGCACCCCGCGACCGCCGTCCAGCAGCAGGACGCGGTCGGCCCGCAGCGCCGAACTGATCCGGTGCGCCACGACGACGAGTGTGCCGGGCCGCTCGGCGAACGCCCGCTCGACCCGTTCCTCCGCCGCCGCGTCCAGCCGGCAGGTGGCCTCGTCGAGGACGACGACCGGTGCGGGGGAGAGGTAGGTCCGTACCAGGGCGATCAGTTGACGCTCACCGGCGGACAGTGCGGCCGGGTCGCCGATCCGGGCATCCGGGCCGCCGAGCCGGGTGAGCAGCTCGCCGGCGCCCAAGAGGTCTGCGATGGAGGTGAGTTGGCGGTCCGTGGGCGGTGCCTCGGCGAGCCAGGCGAGGTTCTCGCGGACGGTCCCCGGGAAGACGTACGCCTCCTGCGGCAACAGGGCCACCAGGCGGGCGCGTTCGGGCCCGGGCAGGGTGTGCGGGTGGACGCCTCCCACCGTCACCGCGCCGGACGACGGGGTGAGCGCGCCCGCGAGCAGCGCGGCCAGTGTGGACTTCCCGGTGCCGCTCGGGCCGACCACGGCCAGGTGCTCGCCCGGCTCCGGCGCCAGCTCCAGTTCGGTGAACAGGGGCTCGGCGTGCGGGCCGTGGGCGTAACCGAGGGCGGTGACGCGCAGCACGGGTGGCCGGCCGGCGGGTGCGGCCGTCGCCGTCGGGGATGGGGGCGTCGGTGCGGGCGGGGGCGCGGTCGCGGTGGTGAGCCGGTCCAGGACGACCGAGAGGTTCAGCAGCCAGCCGCCCACCGTTCCGGCCAGGGTCCGTACGGCCGGGTCGAGTTGTTGCAGCAGGTAGGTGGCGGTGCCCAGCAGTTCCCCGGCGGTGAGACCGCCCCCGTCCACCAGCCAGGGCGCTGCGGCGACCACCGCCAGGACGGGCAGCCGCCCGCCGAGCGTGACCACCAGCGACCGCAGCGCCGCCGCCCGCCCGAGCGCCCGCGAGGCTGCGGCGCTCTCGGCTGCCGCCTCGGCCAGTGCCTCGGCCGTCCGCCGCTGTGCCCCGGTCGCCTGTACGTCGCGCAGCCCGTTCAGCGTGCGGCCGGCCTCGGCCGCCAACCGCTCCTCGGCCAGCACGACCGCCCTCCGCCGCTGCACCAGCGGTCGTAGCAGCCGGGCGAACAGGGCCGCCGCCGCGAGCAACGGCAGCAGGACCAGCGGCAGTGCGGCCGGGGCGAGCACCGCCAGCCCGACCAGCGCGGCGACCAGGGTGACCCCCACCCCACGCAGTGTGCGGAGCAGCGTCGCGGTCAACTGCCGTACCGACTCGACCTGTTCGGTCAGTCGCGCGAGATCGGCCGGATCGGCGTACGGGCGGGCGAGCGCGGCCCGGACGACCCGGGCCACCAGCGCGTCCCGCAGCGGCTCGACCACCGCCGCGAGATGCGGGAACCCGGCCCGTGCCGCATACGCCCGCACCCCGGTCGCCACCCCGAACCCCGCGAGCCATCCCACCCCGACCGCCGTCCGCCCGGCCAGGAACCCCCGGTCCACGGCGGCCGACACCATCAGCCCCGACAGCACCACCGGGACCGCCTCCACGACCGACCATCCGGCCAGCCGCACCAGCGCTCCCCGGGAACCCGCGAGCTGCCGCCCGAGCAACATCCACCCCGGCGAGCGCCACGACCCGAGGACCCGCCGCCCGTCCCCCGGTCCACCACCGTGCCGCCCCACTACCTGCCCACCTCGTCCCGGACGGCCCGCAGCCGGGGCGGCGCCATGTGGATGGGGAGGTGCGGAGCGGAATGTCGGCGGGCCCGACTTCCCGCGCTGCGGGCGCCGACTGCCCCCTCACGTGCGAGCTGCCACGTGGGCGGCATTGGTGGAGTGGGAAGTCGGCGGGTCCGACTTCTCGCGTGGCGAGGGTTGGCCGGGACCTCGGGTGCGAGCTGCCACGTGGGCGGCGTCTGCGGAGTGGGAAGTCGGCGAGGCCGACTTTCCGTGTGGCGGCGGTTGGCTGCGGGCTCGGGTGTGCGCTGCCAGGTGGGCAGTGTCCGTGGAGGGGGGAGATGGCGGGGCATCAGGCGGCTGCCATGGTGAGGGTGGTCCCGGCGAGGGTGGTGCGGTAGTCGGGGTCGGGGAGCAGGTGGTGGTGGGGGGCCAGGGCGCGCAGGTGGCCGTTGTCGAGCCAGGCGACCAGGTCGGCGCGGGCGGCGGCGGTTTCGCGGTGGGCGACCACCAGACGGGTGCGGCCCCGGGTGGCCCGGTCCAGGGCCTCGCCGACCTGGTACTCGGTGGCGAGGTCGAGCCCCGAGGTGGCGTCGTCCAGCACCACCACCCGGGTGGGGTGGGCCAACAGGCGGGCGAGGCCGAGGCGTTGGAGTTCACCGCCGGAGAGCCGGAGCTCGTCCAGCGGGGTGTCCCAGCCGAGCGGCAGCCGCCGCAGGAAGCCGTCCGCGCGTGCGGCCGCCGCCTCCGCGGGGCCCGCGCCGTTCAGTGCCTCGCGCACCGTCCGGCCGACCAGGGACGGGCGGGCGAACGCGTAGCCGACGGCGTCGCGCAGCGCCCCGGGGGCGAGCGCCGTCACCGGGACGCCGTCGAGGAGGACGGTGCCCTCGTCGGGGTCGCGCAGCCGGCCCGGCAGGGCGGCCAGCAGCGACTTCCCGGAGCCCGACCGGCCCACGAGCGCGACCGTCGCCCCGCCGGGGAGGGTGAGGTCGAGGGGGCCGAGCAGCGTCCGACCGTCGTCGTCCCGCACCACGACGCCCTGGAAGACGAGGGTGCCGGGCCCGTCGGCGGGCGGTGCGGCGGTGCCGGCGGGGGCCGGTTCGAGGGCCAGCACCTCGTCCACCCGGGCCCGTCCGGCCCGGGCGTGCGCCACCCCGACCAGTGCCTCCACCTGCTCGAACAATCCGGCCCCGAGCGCCGCCCACCCGGCCGCCGCGGCCAGCCCGCCGGGAGCCAGCCGCCCGCCGGCCACCAGGGCGCCGGCGGTGGCCAGTACCGCCACCTCGACCACGGCGACCAGCACCATCGCCTGCCACGCCGTCCGCCGCTGCGCCGCCCAGAGCGCGTGCCCGGCCGCGGAGAGGTCCGCCAATGCGCCGCGCCCGAGCAGGCGGTCCGCCTCGCGGTGCCCGGCCCCGGCGGCGTGGATGCTGCGCAGACCGGCGAGGGCGGCGGTGAGGCGGGCGGCCAGGGCGGCCTGGGCCTCCTGGTAGCGGAGGAAGACGGGCCCGGCGTCCCGCAGGAAGAGCCGGATCAGTACGGCCCCGGGCAGCACCCCGCCGACGAAGGCGAGCGCCAGCCAGGGGGACAGCACCCCGAGCGCGACGATCGCCCCGAGCGAGCCGAGCAGCGCGGTGGCGGCCCCGAGGACGGCCGGCACCCGGCCACCGGCGTCCCCGGCGGAGCCGGTGAGGCGGGCGGCGAGGTCCCCGGGTGGCGGTCCGCCGCGGCCGAGCCGGCCGCCCGGGCCGAGCGCGAGCAGATGGCGGACGAGCCGGCCGCGCAGGTCGGCGGTGGCCTCGGCGGCGCACGCCGGACCGGCCGCGGCGGCGAGTGCGTCGGCGCCGGCGGCCGCGCCCAGGGCGAGGGCGAGCCGGAGCAGGGCGCCGGACCAGGCGCCGGCGGACGCCGAGCCGGAGCCGTGGTCGAGTGCGGTGTCGACGGCCCCGGCGAGGGCGGCCGGCAGAGCGAGCGCGGCGGCGGACCCGACGGGCAGCGCGACGGCCAGGACGGCGGTCCGGCCGGAGGGACGGCGGCGGGGCATGGGCGGTGGGCTTTCGTCGACGGGACGGAGGGGAAGAGGGGAGGGGCCCGGCGCAGCAAGGTGCCGTCTTCGCCTGTCCGGACAGGCGAAGACGGCACCTCGGCGTGCGCTACCGGCCGATCGCCACCACTAGCTGATGGTGAAGATCAGACAGGTCAGGATGAGACAGGTGTACTGGCAGCCGCCCCCGTGGCCGGTCAGCTCGACGGACTCGGTCTCCGGCAGCTCCTGCAGCGCCGCGAGGTCGGTCTCGAAGTCCACCATGTTCTCCATGATCGGGTTCCTCCCCTTGATGGTCGCGCCCACCGCGAACTGCGGTGCGGGCGCCGGTTGGTGCTGCCCGGGCGGCTCGTTGCGCCACCGCGGGGTGTTCCCCGGCCGCACAGGGCCGGGCGGCCCGGGCCGCGAAGGGCCCGGGAGTCCATGGGTTCGGCGAAGCGGTGGCCGGGGCTAACCCGGCCGCCCGGTGCGCAGGAAGGCGGCGAGCAGTTCGTGCAGCACCGCGCCGCCCTCCTCGGCCAGCACCTCGTGTCCGGCGCCCGCCGCCTCGACGTAGCGGAAGTCGGCCCCCTCGGTGCGTCCGATCCGCAGCAACTCGTGTCTCAGCGAACGCGATTGGCTCACCGGGACGACCTCGTCCCGGTCGCCGTGCACGATCAGCAGCGGTACGCCGATCCGGTGCGCGAGCTGGAGCACGTCGCGCGGCCCCCGGGCGTCCGCGATCGCCTCGCCGCCGCCCAGTCGGGTGGTCAACGCCCGGACGGGGGAAGCGGCTTCGGCCAGCAGCCGGGCGCCCGACAGGAACGGCGCGACGACCGCGCAGCGCGTCATGTGCTCGGCCGGCGCGTGCGCCGCCGCCAGCAGGGCGAGGAACGCGCCGTAGCTGACCCCGAACAGGGCCGGCGGCTCCAGGCCGAGCGCGGCGCGCTGGCCGGCGACGTTCTCCAGCAGGTGGAGCACGTCGTCGAGGTCCGGCCCGCCCCAGGCGCTCCGGATGGCCATCGCGTGCGCCAACCCGTATCCGGTGGAGCCGCGCTGGTTCGGCGCGAGCACGGCCAGGCCCTCGGCCGCCATCCGTTGCAGGGCCGGGTCGAACTCCAGCCGCCAGGCGTCCGCCGGGCCGCCGTGCAGCGCCAGCACCAGGTGCGGGCTGCTCAGCCAGGCGTCCCCGCCGTACACCACCGCCTCCAGCGGCCCTGCCGGTCCGGCGAGTTCGAGGCTCTGCGCGGGATGCCAGCGGCCGCCGTCGCCGGGATCGGTCGACCCGTCGAGTTGCCAACCGCGCGGCGGAACACCGGAATTGACGGTACCGGGCCGCCAGGGCAGGACGGTGTCCCGCCACGGACCGGGCAGGCCGGAGCCGAGCGGCGCCAGTTGCAGGGGCAGCGGAACCGGCACCGGGCCGGACGCGGTGGCGGCGGCCGGGCCGTGCGCCAGCAGCGCGTCCACGTCCAGGGTGGCGAGCGCGGCCGGGTGGTCGGGCGCCGAGAACGGCATCCGCAGCCCGCCCGCCGACCAGTGCCCCACCGCGCCGAGCCGCCCCGACGGGACGGGCAGCGGGTCCAGCCGTCCGATCGCCGGCCGCCACAGGGCGAGCGAGCAGCCCGCGCCGTGGTCGGCCTGGATGGCGACATGGGCCCCGTCCGCGCCGGGCCGCAGCGCCACCGGCCGCAGGAACATGCCCGCCACGTGCAGGGCTTCGGGGAACCGCAGGGGTTCGCCGCCGCCCAGCACGCCCCAGCCGATCCGGTCGGTGCCGGGCGCGTCGCTGCGCACCATCGCGAACCGGCTGTCCGGGTCGAACAGCACCAGCCGGTCGTTGCTGCGCTCGCCGATCTCCAGCAGCGGGGTGACCGTGCCGCTGCGCAGGTCGAGCACCACGGTGCGCACCAGGCCGTCGCTCACCCGGTCGAGTGCCAGCAGCGCGCCGGCGTGGTCCAGCCAGACGCCGCCGCCGTGCAGGCCCGGGATCTCGGCGACCTGCTGCGGCACGGAGCCGTCGGCCCGCACCAGCCAGACGGTGGTGGCCGGCCGGGTGTCGCTGCCCAGGGCCAGCGCGACGGGCGCGCGGGGGCCGGACGGCGCGGCCGCCGGGAGCGGCAGCAGACGCAGGCCGGGCATCCGCAGCGTGGCCAACGGCCTTTCGGTGGTGGCCGGTTGGCCGTCGGGGCCGGTGGCGGTACGGAGGCTGACCAGATCGTGTCGCTCGCCGTCGTGCCGGCAGACCAGCACCGAGCCGTCCGGCAGGGCGACCAGCTGGGAGCGGAGGCTCTCGAAGCGGCTGCCCGGCAGGTGCAGCCCGGTCGGGACGGCGGGGCCGTCCACCGGGAGGTGCCAACTCTCCACGTACCAGCCGCCGTCGGCGGCGGAGGCGAGGCAGGCGGCGTGGCCGCCGTCGGCGGCGAAGGTGAAGCTGAGCCGGCGCAGCGCCTGGGTGGTGGCGCGGGTGGCCACGTTCATGACCTCACCGTCCCGGTCGGGCCGGGGGCGGCGGGTGCGGCCGTCGGACCCCCGCTGTACGGGGCGGGGTCCGCGTACGGGGCGGGATCCACGTACGGCGTGGGGTCCACCCAGAGTCGCGGGCCGCCGTGCCGCAGGCGCAGCAGGAAGGCCAGAGCGCCTGCCGTCCCGGTGCCGTACGCGGCGGCGGAGCCGGTCCCGGTCTCGTCCGGCAGGACCAGCAGGCCGTCCCGCAGGGCCGTCCGTGAGGCGACGAGGGCTCCCAACTCGGCGGCGGCATAGCAAAGTTCGGGATCGCCGGTGGCCTCGGCCAGGTCGAGCAGGAACTCGCCGTCGCCGGCCAGGCCGTGGCAGGCGGTGGTGCCGCTGTGCCAGCGTCCGGCGGTCACCGCCCGGCCGGCGGCCAGGGCCAGCCGGTGCGCGTCGGGGTCGCCGGTGGCGCGCCAGAGCCGGAGGAGGAAGGCGCCCGCGCCGGAGGATCCGCTGCACCAGTGCGCCAGGCGGACGTGTGCGGGGTCGTCTGCACTCTGCGGCCACCAGGCGGCCGGGCCCGCGGCGGCGCCCGGCGGGTCGAGGCGCGCGGTGGCGGCGAGCGTGCGGCCCGCCGCGAGGGCGCCGTCGAGCAGCGCGCGGTCGGCGGTGGCCTCGGCGGCGGCCAGCAGGAACGCGCCGACTCCCGCGACGCCGTGGGCGAAGCCGAGGTGGGTGATCCCGGCGAGCGCCGAGTCGAAGTCCCGCGGCACCGGCCACACCGTGCCGTACGGTGCCTGCTGCGCGGCCGCCAGCAGGCCTCGGCCGCAACGGAGCGCCCGGCCGAGGAACCAGGCCGGTTGCGCTGTCGACTCCTTCAATCCTTCCGCTGCGAATCGGAGTTGGAGGAATCCCGCACCGGCTGCGCCGTGGCAGACGTCCGGGTTGGGCCACTCGACGGCTATCCGCGACGCCAGCTCGGCCGCTCGCCCGGCCAGGGCATGGTCGCCCAGCGCGCGGGCGGCGTCCAGCAGCGCCCAGGCGGCGCCCGCGCGACCGAAGTGCAGGCCGGGGAGCACCACGGGTTCGGCGGCGCACCGGCGCTCGATCCACTCGGCGGCAGTGCGGGCGGTGGTCCGGGCGGTCTCCCGGACGTCCTGCGGCAGCCCGGTGGTCGCGGCGGCCCGGGCGAGTACGGCGAGCACTCCGGCCGCGCCGTGCTGCACGTTGCACGGGTCGGAGCGCTCGCCCGCCGGCACCACGGGCCAGAGCCGGTCCCGGCGGGACGGCGTGGCGGTGGCGGCGAGATGCCGCAACCCGTCGTGCAGCACCCGGTCGAGGACGGCCGCCTCGGTGGCGGGGCCGGTGGCCGGAGCGGCGCTGACGTGCGGCGAGCGGGTGGTCGGCGCCGCACCGGTGGTGCCGGCCACGGTCTGCGTGTCCCAGAAAGCGGCGGCACCGCCCTCGGCCCCTGCCCCGGTGCTCCACGCGTCGCCGTCGTTGGGGACAGGGTGGTGTGAGGTGTCCGGGGCCGACGTGCTCCGGTAGGTGGGGTCGCCGTCGCCGAGCGCGCCCGCCACGGGCGGGTGCGGGTGCGCGGCCTCCGGGGCCGGCGTTTGCCGTACGGCGGGCGAGCCGTGGGCGGCCGCGAGCGTGCCGGGGTCCGCGGCGCAGTGGCGCCCGGCCTCCGGGACGGGTGCCTGCGGCGCGGTGAAGGAGCTGCTGGCGAGTGGTCCCGGGCTCGTGGCGTGCCGGTCAGCGGGGGAGCCGTCGGCGAGCGGGCCCGGGGCCGAGGCCTCCGGGACGGGCGCCCGCCGCACGGCGGGGCAGCCGTCTCCGATCCCACCCGCCGCCCCCGGGGCCTGCGGCCACGGGGCGGGCGCGGTCGTCAGGGACTCCCGTACCCGGGCCGGGATCCAGCGGTCCCGCGGCTCCTCGGCGCGCAGGCCGAGGACGGCCGGGGCGAGGCGTTGGGCGGTGGTGCCGCAGCGGGCGGCCAGGGCGAGCCAGCGGCCCAGCCGGTCGGCGACCGGGCGGGCGTGCGGGAGGTCCTCGGGCAGCAGCGGGTCGTGCCCGGTGGCGAGGAGGAAGTACAGCCCGCCGAGCGCGTACAGGTCGGCCTCCGGTTCGGCCGTGCGGACGCCGTCGCCGCTGCGGCCCGCCGCGAGTCCCGCGAAGGGCCCGCCGGCCCGGCGGTCCGGCGCGGCGGCGCCGTCCCCGCCGACCAGGGCGAGCCGCCCCGGCCCCTGCTCGGGGGCCCGGTAGCCGGGCGTGCCGGCTGAACCGGCACGGCTGCCGGCCTCGGCGGCCAGTTCCAGGTCGACCAGCCGCAGCGAGCCGTCCGGCTGGACGAGGACGTTGCCGGGGGAGAGGTCGCGCAGCACCAGGCCCTGCTCGTGGACCCGCTCGACGAGGTCGAGCAGGGCGTGGGCCATCGGACCGGCCTCGGCCCAGTCGACGTCCGGACTGCCGTCGCGGCGCAGCCGGGCCGCGACCCAGCTGCCCAGCGGTTGCCCGGCGATTCGTTCCTGCACGAGGAAGAGCGAGTCGTCCTGCTCGACGAGTTCGACCGGGCGCGGTGCCAGCCCCTGGCCCTCCAGGCGGGCGAGCAGGGCGGCCTCGTGCCGCAGCGCGGCGCGGGCGTCCGTGCCGGCGCGGTCCACCTCGATGTGCGCCCGGGCCTGCTTGACCACGACCTCGGCGCCGCCGTCGGTGTCCCGGCCGAGGAAGACGCCGCCCTTGGCGCCGTGCCGGATCGCCCCGGTGACCACGTAGCGCCCGGCGAGCAGCACCCCTCCGCTGCCGCGCCGCCGCTTCGGTGCCGGCCGGCCCGCGCCCGGCCGGTACCCGGACGCGGCGCCGTACCCGGCCACGGCCCCGGCGCGCGCACCCGCAGCGCCCGCACCGCCGCCGGACCCCTCATCCCCTCCGCCGGACCCCTCCGGCCCGTCGACGGCCAGCGGATCCCGCGCCCACGGCGGGCACCGGTACGCCGCCCCCCGCACGTCCTCCACCCGCTCGCCGCCCGGCCCGCGCAGCATCGACCGGTACCCGCCGTCGTTGCCCAGTTCGGCGCGGGCCGCGATGGCGCCGTACCGGTAGTGGACGAGGCTGCCCGGCCGGTACGGGCGGTCGGAGAGCACCACCGGGCCGGGCAGGCCGTCGGTGGCCCGGTGCAGCGCGGCCGCCAGCCGCCGGAACTGCGCCTCGCCGCCCGGGTAGACGGTGATGAACTTGCCCGCCGAACCCCGGTCGCTGTTGCGCGAGTTGAGCTGGTGCAGCTGCGCCGGCCCGGCCGCGAACTTGAACGCGCACGGGTCCTCGGCGAGCACTTCGGTGACGGCCGCGAGCACCGCGCCGCCGACCGTCGAGGCGGCGCTGACGTGGAGCTTCCAGCCCTCGTCGGGCAGCTCGCCCGCGGACGGCCTGGCCGTGCACCAGAAGCCCTCGACGGCGACCCGCCAACCGACCTGCCCGTCGGTCCGCGCGTCCCCGCCGCCTCCCCGGCCTCCGGCGGCGGCCAGCGCCGTCCGCGTCATCTCCGGCCACGGACCGGCCGCATCCGGCCCGTGACCGGCCGAGTCCGCGCCTCCGGCCGGACGCAGCGATGTGCCCGCTCCCATTCGCCACCACATCCCTTCGTCTGGTGCCGGCGCGCCCCTCCGGTGCCCACTGCTCCGGCACCGGGCGCGCGGCCACGGCCTGAATCGGTTCCTCGGAAATGCCCGGGTGCGCTGCCCCGGCGGCCGTCGACACCCGTCGACACCGCCCCGGCCGCGTCCGCCGGGGGCCCCGGTCCGTCCTGCCCGACCCGGGCCCGTACCTCCGGCGGAGCGCCTTCCCGACCCCCTGGTCGGGCAACTCCCGCTGGCAGAAGCGAAGTTACTTTCGGTAGCGAGGGATGCTCAATCCGAAGCCGGTCACTTCACTCGTAAGGGTGATCCGGGCGCCGTTTCGAATTCGTGCGAACGGTTCGGTGTGCGCGGCGCCCGGCCCGCCGTCCCGCGTGAACCGTGCCCGCGCGCCGGTCGAACGGGGCCGCGCCGCGCGCCCGGGGCGGCCGGACCGCGGGATGCCGCAGGTTGACGCGCAGCCGTACGGCCAGGTCCGCCCGCCGCCCGCCCCGCCCCCGTCCGTCCCCGTCCGCCGCCCACCCCGCCCCCGTCCGTCCCCGTCCGCCGCGCGGACCCGCCGCGACGGGGGAACCGGGCGGACCGCCGTCGCCCGCGCGCACGGTAGTCTCGACAGGTGCCGAAACTGTCCGACGTCATCACCGCCCTCGAAGAGCTGTACCCGCCGCAGTGGGCGGAGTCCTGGGACGCCGTCGGCCTGGTCTGCGGAGACCCTCAGGCCGAGGTCCGCCGCGTGCTGTTCGCCGTCGACCCCGTGCAGGCGGTCGTCGACGAGGCCGTCGAGTGGGGGGCCGACCTGGTGGTCACCCACCACCCGCTGTACCTGCGCGGCACCACCACCGTCGCCGCGACCACCTTCAAGGGCCGCGTCGTGCACACCCTGATCCGCAACGGGATCGCCCTGCACGTGGCGCACACCAACGCCGACCACGCCGACCCGGGCGTCTCGGACGCGCTCGCCGAGGCGGTCGGCGTGACCGTCACCGGCCCGCTCGTCCCGGACCCGACCGACCCGCTGGGCCGGCGCGGCACCGGGCGGGTCGGCCTGCTGGAGCCCCCGCTGACCCTCGCCGTGTTCGCCGCGAACGTCGCCAGGGGGCTGCCGGCCACCGCCGCCGGCGTGCGGGTCTCCGGTGATCCGAACCGCCTGATCAGCCGGGTCGCGGTGTGCGGCGGCTCCGGCGACAGCCTGTTCGCCGAGGTGCGCGCGGCGGGCGTGGACGCCTACCTGACCGCCGACCTGCGCCACCACCCGGCCTCCGAGGCCGCCGAGGCGGCGCCGGTCGCGCTGGTCGACGCCGCGCACTGGGCCACCGAGTGGCCCTGGCTGCCGCTGGCCGAGCGGGCGCTGCACGGCGCCGCCGAGCAGCACGGCTGGACCGTGGAGACCCGGGTCTCCCGCACGGTGACCGACCCGTGGACCGCGCACGCCCCCATGTCCTTCCCCGCCTGACCCGATTCACAGGAGCTCTCCGCTTGAACGCCGCGCCCGCCGACCAGATCCGCCTGCTCGACCTCCAGGCCATCGACTCCAAGCTCGACCAGCTGGCCCACCGGCGGCGCAGCCTGCCCGAGCACGCCGAGATCGACAAGGTCAACGCCGACCACACCGCGCTCAAGGACCTGGTGGTCGCCGCCCAGGCCCAGCACGGCGACACCACCCGCGAGCTCACCAAGGCCGAGCAGGACGTGGAGCAGGTCCGCACCCGGGCCGCCCGCAACCAGCAGCGCCTGGACTCCGGCGCCATCACCTCGCCCAGGGACCTGGAGAACCTCCAGCACGAGATCGGCTCGCTGGCCAAGCGCCAGGGCGACCTCGAGGACGTCGTCCTGGAGATCATGGAGCGGCTGGAGTCCGCCCAGACCCGGGTCACCGAGCTGACCGCGCGCCTGGAGCACTCCACCGTCGTGCTGACCGAGGCCGAGGGCCGCCGGGACGCCGCCTACGCCGAGATCGACGCCGAGGCGGAGAAGGTCAAGCGCGACCGCGAGGCCGTCGCCGCCGTCATCCCGGCCGACCTGATGAAGCTCTACGGCAAGCTGCGCGAGACGCAGGGCGGCGTCGGCGCGGCCCGGCTGTTCCAGCGCCGCTGCGAGGGCTGCCGCACCGAGTTCTCGATCACCGAGCTGAACTCCATCAAGGCCGAGCCGGCCGACAAGGTGGTCCGCTGCGAGAACTGCTCGCGGATCCTGGTCCGCACCGCCGACTCCGGCGTCTGATCCGGTGACGGCGCGCAGGTTCGTCGTCGAGGCGGACGGCGGCTCCCGGGGCAACCCGGGGCCGGCCGGCTACGGCGCGGTGGTCCGCGACGGCGACACCGGGCAGATCCTCGCCGAGGCGGCCGAGTTCATCGGCCACGCGACCAACAACGTGGCCGAGTACAAGGGGCTGATCGCCGGGCTGCGCGCGGCCCGGGAGATCGACCCGGGCGCCTCGGTGGACGTCCGGATGGACTCCAAGCTGGTCGTCGAGCAGATGTCCGGCCGGTGGAAGATCAAGCACCCGGACATGCAGCCGCTCGCCGCCGAGGCCCGCGAGGTCTTCCCGCGCGGACGGGTCCAGTACAGCTGGATCCCGCGCGAGAAGAACAAGGACGCCGACCGGCTCGCCAACGAGGCGATGGACGCGGGCAAGGCCGGCCGCCAGTGGGAGCCCCGGACCGCCGTCGCCGCCACCGCTTCCGAGCCGGGAAGCGCCGAGGAACCGCTGGAGACCGCCGTGCCCAGGGCGGGCTGGGCGGCCCCCGCGGACCTCGGCACCCCGACCACCCTCGTCCTGCTCCGGCACGGCGAGACCCACCTCACCCCGGAGAAGCGGTTCTCCGGCAGCGGCGGCACCGACCCGGAGCTCTCCGAGAAGGGCCGCTGGCAGGCCGAACGGGCCGCCGAGGCGCTCGCCGCGCGCGGCTCGATCCAGGCCGTGGTCGCCTCGCCGATGCGGCGCACCCGGCAGACCGCCGAGGCCGTCGCCACCCGGCTGGGTCTCGACGTCCGGTTCGAGGAGGGGCTGCGCGAGGTCGACTTCGGCGCCTGGGAGGGGCTGACCTTCGCCGAGGCGCGGGAGCGGTACCCGGAGGACCTCACCGCGTGGCTGGGCTCCACCAAGGTGCGGCCGACCGGCGGCGGCGAGAGCTTCGCCTCGCTCACCCACCGGGTCGGGGTGGCCCGGGACAAGGTCCTGGCCCGCTACCCGGGGAAGACCGTGCTGGTGGTCTCGCACGTCAGCCCGATCAAGACGCTGGTCCGGCTGGCGCTCGGCGCCCCGCCGGACTCGCTGTACCGGATGGAGCTGTCCGCCGCCTCGCTCTGCGCCGTCCAGTACTACGCGGACGGCAACGCCTCGCTGCGGCTGCTCAACGACACCGGGCACCTGCGCTGACGGCGCCGGGGCCGGTCGGACGATCCGACCGGCCCCGGCTGCCGGCGCTCTCCGGCGCCCTGCTGTGCTCTTCCGCGCTCAGTGCACCTCGGTGACCACCACGTCCAGCTGCCACGGCTTGCGCGCGGTGCCCTCGGCGGCCACCTCCACCCGGTGGCCCAGCCCGAGCAGCGCCTCCAGCAGCTCGCCCGGCGTCTTCGGCTCGGCGCCCGCCACCAGCAGGTCGCGGACCAGCCGCCCCTTGGTGGCCTTGTTGAAGTGGCTGACGACCGTGCGCCGGCCGTCCCGCTCCTGGAGCACCCGCACGGTCGCCGTCCGCGGGACCACCTCGCCGGCCGGCTTCCACGCCGCCGCGTAGGCGGAGGAGCGCAGGTCCAGCACCAGGCCGTCGGCGACCTCCGGCAGCACGTCCGCCATCGCGCGCCGCCAGTACGCGCCGAGCGCCCCCGGGCCGGGGAGTTTCACGCCCATCGAGCAGCGGTACGGCGGGATCCGGTCACCGATCCGCACGGCGCCCCAGAGCCCGGAGAACACCAGCAGGCTCCGCCCGGCCCGGTCGTACGCGGCCTCGTCCAGCGTCGCCAGCCCGAGGTTGTCGAACAGCACGCCGGTGTACACCTGCCCGGCCGGGAGCGCCCCCGCCGTCGGCAGCCCCGCGTTGCGCGCCACCTCGCCGCGCAGCCCCGGGCTCAGCCCCAGCACCCCGGCGGCCTCGTCCCCGTCCCCGCGGCACAGCGCGACCAGCGCCTCCAGCACCTCCGCCCGCGCCGCCGTCAGCCCGGGCAGCGACAGGCCGCCGAGCGCCACCGGCACCCCGTCCCCGGACGCGGCCTTCCCCTCCGAGGGCGGCAACAGCACCAGCACGACGGACTCCTCCACACTCCACGGCACCGACCACGCCACCCTACGCAACCCACCCCCACCCCGGAAAACCACTGGTGACCCCCGCCGCGGCGGGAACCACCGCCGACGAGGTGGGCCGACGGGGAGAGCCGGCGGAGTCCAGGCCGTTCCCCGCCGCCCCGCCGCCCCGCCGCCCCGCCGCCCTCGGCGCGCGGGCCGGTGGCGGGCGCGCGGGGGTGGGGTGCGCCACCCGGACGGGCCGCTTCGTGACCGTCCGGGCGGCGCCCGGGTGGGAGGATCGACGCGTGCCCGAAGCGACCCTCGTGAGCGCGCCGCCCGCCGATCCCGGGCGGCGGCGCCGGATGCTGATCCTGGCGATCTGCTGTCTGAGCCTGTTCATCGTCGGGCTCGACAACACCGTGGTGAACATCGCCCTGCCGCAGATCCAGCGGGACCTGGACGCCCCGGCCTCCGGCCTGCAGTGGATCATCGACGCGTACACCCTGGTGCTGGCCTCGCTGCTGATGCTGTTCGGCTCGCTGGCCGACCGCTTCGGCCGCCGCCGGGTGTTCCAGACCGGCCTATTGGTCTTCGTGCTCGGCTCGCTGCTCTGCAGCCTGGCGCCCGGCCTGGGGTGGCTGGTGGCCTTCCGGGCGGTGCAGGCGGTGGGCGGTTCGATGCTCAACCCGGTGGCGATGTCGATCATCACCAACACCTTCACCGAGCCGCGCGAACGGGCCCGGGCGATCGGCATCTGGGGCGGGGTGGTCGGCATCTCGATGGCCCTCGGACCGCTGCTCGGCGGCTTCCTGGTGCACGCCGCCGGCTGGCCGGCGATCTTCCTGATCAACGTTCCGGTCGGGCTGCTGGCCTGCCTGCTGACCGCCCGCTACGTCCCCGAGTCGCGCGCGCCCCGGGCCCGCCGGCTCGACCCGGTGGGACAGCTGCTGATGATGGTGCTGCTCGGCTGCGGCACCGGGGCGATCATCGAGGGCCCGGCGCACGGCTGGACGTCCCCGCTGATCCTCGGCCTGGCCGCGGCGGCGCTCGCCGCGCTGGTGGCCTTCCCGCTGTGGGAGCGCCGGGTCGCCGAGCCGCTGGTCGACCCGAGGTTCTTCCGCAGCGCGCCGTTCACCGGCGCCACCGTGACGGCGGTCTGCGCCTTCGCCTCGCTCGGCGGCTTCCTCTTCCTGAACACCATCTACCTCCAGGACGTCCGCGGCTACAGCCCGGTGGAGGCCGGCCTGTGGACGCTGCCGATGGCCGGGATGATGCTGGTCTGCGCGCCGGTCTCGGGCCGGATCGTCGGCGCCCGGGGCCCGCGGGTGCCGCTGGTGCTGGCGGGCCTCGGCCTGGTCGCCAGCGGCCTGCTGCTCACCCGGCTGGCGGCCGACTCCCCGCCGGGTCTGCTGCTGGCCGCCTACGGGCTGTTCGGCTTCGGCTTCGGCTTCGTGAACGCGCCGATCACCAACGCCGCCGTCTCCGGCATGCCGCGCGCCCAGGCCGGGGTGGCGGCGGCCGTCGCCTCCACCAGCCGGCAGGTCGGCCAGTCGCTCGGCGTCGCCGTGATCGGCACCGTGGTCACCTCGGCGGTGGTCGGCACGGTCGCCTCCGGCTTCGCCCCGGCGAGCCACGCGGGCTGGTACGTCGTCGCCGGCCTGGGGGCCACGATCGGGCTGCTGGGCCTGGTCACCACCTCCGAGTGGGGCACCGCCACCGCCGCCCGGGTGGCCGCCCGGCTCGGCGGCGACCCGCCCCTGACCCGCCCCGGAGTTCGGGAGGCCCCGCCCGAGCGGCTACCATGACCACTACGGCGGAAGAGCCGGCCGGGCGGTCGCGACGGGTCCTCAGGGGCCCGCCGAGGAACGTCCGGGCTCCACAGAGCAGGGTGGTGGGTAACGCCCACCCGGGGTGACCCGCGGGACAGTGCCACAGAAAACAGACCGCCCGCCGCTTCGGCGACGGGTAAGGGTGAAACGGTGGTGTAAGAGACCACCAGCGACCGGGGTGACCCGGCCGGCTCGGTAAACCCCACCTGGAGCAAGGTCAAGATCGGCGCCTCCGGGCGCCGTGCGCGGATGTCCGAGGGCTGCTCGCCCGAGTCCGCGGGTGGACCGCACGAGGCTGTCGGCAACGGCAGCCCTAGATGGATGGCCGTCTCCCCGGGCCGCGCAAGCAGCCCGGGTGACAGAACCCGGCGTACAGGCCGACTCTTCCGTCGCCCCGCAGGTCGGACCTCCGAAAGGTGGTCTGATCTGCGGGTTCAGACTCCTCACACTTCCTCGGTGATCCTCAGAATTCCTCACTAAGGACCTCCCTGGAGACTCCCTGGCTCCCTGAAAACTCCCTGGGGCGCCATGCGAGAGCCGCCCCGCACCCCCACTTGGGGGGTACAGGGCGGCATCGAGGGCCCGGTAGGATCCGGCATGCCTCCCAGCGATGAGGGTTCCTACCGGTCCCGGATTCCCGCCCCTCAGCGCCCGGTGTAAGCGGGCACTGAGGGGCGGGTGCTTGCGGCAGGCCGGTTCAGTTCCAGCCGGTATCCGACTCGGCGATCCAGGTCTGCGACGGAGTCGGGGTACCGGACGGCTCGGGCTGGCGGTTCCAGCCGGTGTCCGAGGCGGAGGCCGACGAGACGGAGACGGCCGCCAGCAGGGCCGCCGCGGCAGCCAGGGCGGCGGCCGTCAGCGCGGTGCGGATGCGCGTCATGAAGGCTCCGGGGTGGGGTGAGGGTGGGTGCCGGCCGCGCGCGAGCGGTCGTTCAATGGCGAACAGTCTTCCGGATCGACAGCACCCGGTCCAGCGATCTACGCTGCGGGTTCCCGCACTGCGGATTCTCTCGGGGGTCAAAGATGGACAGAAGCGCTCAAGGCAACCCATCTGACGGAATGTCACTTTCCGAATCTGCCCGGCAGCTCTACCTTACGATCCTCTACGGCGTGCCCGTCGCACCGGCCGCCAGCGAGATGCTCCAGGAGCTGCTCGCCTGGGGCCTGGTTGTGGCGCACCCGCAGGCGGCCGGGCGCTACCTCCCTCTCGACCCGCGCACTGTCGCAACGCAGCGCCGGGACCAGGCGCTCGTCCGGATTGCTGAGCAGATGCAGCACGCGACCGCTCTCCCCGAGCATGTCCAGGACCTGGCCATCGCGTACCAGCACGTCGCCCCGGGCGGCGCGCCGGTTCGCGGCGCCGTCGAGTACGTCGCCGGCGTTGAGGCGATCAACGCGAGGATCAGCGAACTGGTCGCGACGACGACCACCGAGATCCTCACCGCGCACCCGGACGGCCCCCGGCCCGCCGAGACGCTCGCCCTGGCGCTCCCCCGGGACCTCGACGCGCTGCACCGCGGCATCACGATGCGCGTGCTCTACCGCACCTCGGTGCGCTCCGACGGCCCGACCTCGCAGTGGGCGGCCCGGATGACCACGGAGGGGGCCCGGGTGCGCACGCTCGACGACGCCTTCCTGCGGTGCATCCTCCTGGACCGGCGGAAAGCGGTCTTGGAGGACCACACCCCGTGGACGGGCCCGGGCCCGGAGCCGCGGCGCGCCCTCATCGTGCACGACGACGGCCTCGTCCAGTACGTGCTGCGGGCATACGAGCGAGACTGGGACCGCGGTACGACCTGGCGCGGCGAAGAGGTGCCGCCCGGGCGGCATCTCACCGAGGTACAGCGGGCGATCATGCGACACCTCGCCACCGGGGCCGGGCAGAAGGCCGTGGCCGAGTCGCTCGGGATGAGCGAGCGCAGTATCTCGGGACAGCTCGCCGAGATGCGGCGCGCGCTCGGGTACGAGTCCACTGTGCAGATGGCGTATGAGCTCGGCCGGCAGTCGGCGACGGAGGAGTCGGCCTAGGACTCGACCTCGGGCTGGACGTGCCGGGTGATGCGCGCGGAGATCTGCGCTACGGCAAGGCGGGCGTCCGCCAGGGCCACGGCATCGTCGCCGGCGCGGGTGAGGTCAGCCACTATGGCTGCGGCAACCTGGAGGTCGGCGACGGCGACGGCGAGGTCGAAGGGTCTGTCGAGGCTCCAGCCGGGGCTCCGTGGGGGGTGGGCGGCCATGTGCACTCCGTTCCGGTCCCCCCGGGTCGGCATGTACAGGGTATCGAACACTTGAGCGAACAAATGGTGACCTTGGTATGCAGACTTTTGATCATGGAGCGGCCAGCGTCAAGGGGTGCCGACCCCGCCCCGCCGTCCGCCCGACGCCCTCCAGCTCGCCGAGCGGCGCGCAGTCGGCGTCCGGATTCGGCACCTGCGGCGCGCCGCCCAGCTGAGTCAGGAGAAGCTCGGCGAGCTGGTAGGCCGCGACCGGCAGACCATCCGGCACTATGAGCACGGGATGACGCCCGCGTCCCTGGATGACCTCGTCGCCATCGCCCGGGCGCTGGGCGTACCGACCTGGCGCCTCTTCTACGGGTGAACCGGGTCGGCGCCCCGCCAGACGCCGACCCGGGGACGGTGCGCTACTTCTCCGGCGGGTCCTGCGGCGGCGACGGCGGCGGGGGCGTGTGCGGACCGGCCGGCGGAGCCTTGGGGTCGCCCGCCGGACCGGGTCGTCCGGACGGTTTCTTCTGAGCTGCCACCTCGGTGTCCTCCTCTTCGTCGGTCGGCCCCAGCTCCTCCAGGGCCTCGGCGATCTCCGCCGGGATGACGCCCGGCGGGAGCAGGGTGGTACGGCCGGTGCGGCCGGGGCCGCGGCTGCTGCCGCGCTGGTCTCGCCACCGGCTCTGCCGGTCGGGGGGGATGCGGTCGCTCATGGCGGGTGCCTCCTGGGTGGTGCCGGCCCGGACGGCCGGGCGTCCATCCTGTCGGTGGAGGGTCGGCGGCGGGGCCGGATCGGTCAGTCCCGGCCGAGATCCTCGATCTCGTCGCGCGGCGGGATCCGCTTCCCCCGGGCGGCCCGCACGGCCTTGTGGTGACGGTGACTGGCGGCGCCCTCGTCACCGTCCTCGACGGAGAAACGGGCCAGCTCGGCCTGGGCGGCGGCGGCGTCCGCGCGGTCGACGGCCGCGGCGGGCGGGGCGGGCGGGGCGGGCGGGGTGGACTTGCGGAAAATGCCCATGTGGCTCTGGTCCTCGGGGTCAGTGGCGGATGCCGGAGATGATCAAGAAAGCGATCACGGCCAACAGCAGGCCGATCGAGACGGCGAAGGCGATCCTCAGCGCGAGCGGCTCTTCGCCGGCGGGCAGGCAGTGCTCGACCAGCGCGGTGTGCGCGGTGAGGTCCCGGATGTAGCGGCCCCGCGTCCAGGCGCCGCAGGCCCCGCAGCGGCCCAGCTCGTTGCGGTCCTCGTCGGCGGCCTGCGGCACCGGGGTGCCACCGGCGACGCTCACTCGGCCAGCCGCGGCGAGCGCGGCATAGGCGAGCCTGGCGAGTCGTCGGCCGGCGTCGTCGCGGGGATGCCGTACAGCTCGGACACTCCCCTCACGGCGGCCCGCCACTCGGGGTTATTGCGCAGATCGAAGAACCCGCTCGGCCCGTCGTCGTCGGGGTCGTAGCTCATTGCTCCTCCATGGGGGCGGTGGGGCGGCAGGTGGGGTGCACGACGACGGCCCAACCGTGTCCAGGTAGATCGGGCAACTGGACGTACCCGTCCGGGACTAGGTCGCCGTTCTCGCCACCGCAGCCGATGCACGCTCGGCAGTCGCGCTGAGCGCGGGTGAACGGCTGCGGCGCTCGGCGGTGACTCACGACCCCAGCATGGGCGTCGTCCCAGGCTGCCGTCAGGGCCACGGTGAGTACCCACCGTGAAGGGTCGGCCGCCGCTACGCTCGTGCCACCATCGAACCGGGAGGCACCATGCCCGCGCCGGAACCGCTGCCCGCGCACGTGCTCACCGACCCCGCCTTCGCCAGCGCGTGCGCGCAGAGGGAGATCGGCGCGGTCTTCCAGCTCGCCCGACGAGCCGGCCTCGGCCCCGCGCAGCTTGCCCGGCGCACAGGCCTGACCACCAGCCGGGTCACCGAGATCATGACCGGCGGGCGGGCCGTCGTCAGCATGGACGTCATCGAGCGGATCGCTGACGGATTGCGCATCCCCGGGCACATGCTCGGCCTCGCCGACCGTCCGTGGGAGTCCGCCCCCGGGCCGACCGCTTACCGGCCTGCCGCTGTCCCCGAGACCTGGGAAGTCCTCGACATGCTCAGCCGATCCACAGCGTCCGACGCCGCGCTGACCCACCTGGAGGCGGCGGTAGCCGACGTGGCCTACCGCTACCCGATCACCCCGCCCACCGTCTCCGTGCCCACCCTCCAGCGGCAGCTGGTCGGTGTGCACGAGATGCTCGGCCGGCCCCAGGCGCTCGCTGCCCGCCGCCGTGGTGTGCGGATACTGGCCGTCGTCGCAGGCCTGCTCGGCCTCGCCCACCATGACCTCGGCGACCGCGGCCGCAGCGAGGCCCACTTCCGTCTCGGGGCCGTGGCCGCCGCCGAGGGTGAGGCCGACGACCTGACCGCGTGGCTCCTCACCATGCAGAGCATCGTCGAGTACACCGCAGGCCGACGCGACACGGCCGCCGCCCTCCTGGGCCAGGCCGACACCATCGCCGCGGCGGCAGCACCCCGCCGCCGCGCCTGGGTTGCCGCCAACCTCGCCCGTGCGGTCGCCGCACGCGGCGACCGCACCACCGCACTGGCCGCCCTCGACCAGGCCGCCCACCACCTTGACCTCGCCGACGAGCAGCCGATCGGTGGCCTCGACTTCTTCACTGCCGGACGCCTCGACGGGCTCGCCGGCGAGACCTACGCCCACCTTGGCGAGCACGACGCCGCCATCCGGCTCCTGGAGACAGCCGTCGGCCATCGGGCCCCCGACGACGTCAAGGGGCGTGCGGTACTGACACTGGATATCGCCGAGGTGCGGCTCGGCCAGGGCGCCCTTGACGAGGCCTGCGCAACCGCGCACACCGCCCTCGACATCGCCGGCGGCACCGTCGTGCAGCCCCTTCTCCTCCGGGCGCGCGGCCTCCAGCAGGCCCTCGCCCCGTGGGCCGCCGAGCAGGCGGTGCGGGAGCTGGCGGCGCGCGTGAGAGAGTCGGGGCACCAGCTCGCACGCGCGTGAGGAGGACTCGGTGACGGGAGCGGAGTGGCAGGTGTACGGACGGCGGCAGGTCTACGGGTCGCCATGGGTGGAGCTGTGGCTGGACGATGTCGACATCCCCGGCACTGGCCGGATTGAGCACCACGTCGTCCGCATGCCCCGCGCCTCCACCACCGCCGTCGTCACCGACGAACGGGGCCGGTTCCTCCTCATCTACCGGCACCGGTTCATCACCGGCCGCTGGGGCTGGGAGGCCCCGGCCGGGTGGGCCGACCCTGGCGAGGAGCCGGCCGCTGCCATCGCCCGCGAGGTCGAGGAAGAGACCGGCTGGCGACCCGGCCGCGTCGAGCTGATGACGGAGTACGACGCCATGGCCGGCATCAGCGACGCGCACTTCCGGGCGTACCACGTCACCGGGTGTACACGGATCGGCGAGCCGCAGGACATCTCCGAGGCGGCCCGGGTGGAGTGGCTGTCCGAGGCCGAGGTGGTCAGGCTCCTGGTCGGCGGCGGGATCTCCGACGGGCCGTCGCACGCCGCCCTCTCCTACTACCTCGGCCCGCACCGGCTGGCGCGCACGAGCCGCTGAGCTGCACTGTCGGTGTCCTCACATACGATGGCGGCATGCCCGACGCACTGCCTCTCCCCGCTGACCTGCTGCCTCTGCACGCCGCCGAGCGCCAGGCGGACCGGGCGATGACGCAGGCCCGGCTCGACGGCGGGGACGTGGACGCGGCGATCGCCACCTACCTGGAGGCCGCCAGCGCCCTCGACGCGCACCCGATCTGGGAGCAGGCCCGGCAGGCCGGCGCCTACCACCAGACCCGGCAGGACTCGCTCAAGGCCGCGAAGGCCGCACTCGGCAGCGAGACTGCCGCCGCCTGACCCCGGACATAGCGAAGCGCCCCGCTCTCCTGGAGAGCGGGGCGCTACCGGCTACGGCAGGCGGATGTTCTTCTGCCGCCACAGGTCGTCAAGCAGATCCAGCCCCCGTGCTGTGGCGTAGGCCACCGAGAAGCTGACGCCGTTCGCAGTCTCGATCTTGACCTTGAACTGGCCCGACCGCTGATACGGCAGACGAGGCAGGTTCCGAGCCCCGCCGTACCGCGAGACCTCCTTACGGAAGATGCCGATCTCCACCAGCCAGTTGGTGACGACCTTGACGTCTTCGCCCAGCATGTCCGCCAGGGACCGCATGCTGATCAGTCCCTCGGTGTCGAGGAACTTGTCCCACTTGCCAGCCTTCGGTGCCGCGATCGCCAGTTCCTTGGCCTGCTTTTCCTCGCGCTCCAGAACGGCGAGGTACTGGCGCGCCATCTCGATCTCGGACATCGGTCGGCTGGTCGCGATCTCAGCCTGCCGGGTCTGGGCGGCAAAGTACGCCTGCGCCGCAGCAACGGCGGGCTTGTTCGGCTCGCCGTTCATCGCCACGAGGTAGGCCGCGTTGCGGCTCAGCCGGTAGTTGATTCGAGCCGGACCGCCCGTACCCGAACTTTCCTGGACTCGGGAAAATGACTGCTCAGAGTACATGCCTACGTTCTCGGCGGACCTGATCGCCCGCTCGACGACGTGCAGGAAGTTCTCCCACTTGTCGTAGCCCATGACCGGCTGCAGGTCGCGGGCGGACCAGTACTCCTGCCCGTAGTCGTCGACCCGCCGGATCCGGTCGAACGGGCTCGCCCCCTCTTCGCCGCCGACGGCGGGCAAGGTAGTGTAGGTGTCAGACATGAGCGCCTTTCTGCAG
This sequence comes from Kitasatospora sp. NPDC002551, assembly GCF_040296005.1. Taxonomy (NCBI): domain Bacteria; kingdom Bacillati; phylum Actinomycetota; class Actinomycetes; order Kitasatosporales; family Streptomycetaceae; genus Kitasatospora; species Kitasatospora sp. NPDC002551. The sequence goes on from NZ_JBEOWI010000007.1 coordinate 111,205, forward strand.
AGTGCTCTCGGCCCCGGTGAGATGTGGAGTCCCGCCGGGGCAGCTTTGTGCCCCGGCTCGATGGGCCGTTTGGGTGATGCATCTCACTCTAGCCTCCGGAGGCACTATCCCCGGGCTTCGCACCACTCGTAACTCTGGGCACGGGCTCGCGACTTCAGCGCAATCGCCCAGTGCTGGCCGCAACGGGCTGTACCGTCCTGGGCATGGACGACGTCGAGCGGGTGCGGGTCACGCTGTGCGGAGGCCCCCTGGACGGCATGGAAGTGCAGGTCGACCCGACGGACCCAGACCCCTGGATCGCGATCATCTCCGGCCCCAGATGCCAATACCCGGGCGGTCGCAGCCTCTACGCGCCGGACCCGGCCGGGCAGTGGGTATGGGACCGGGACCTCCCTTGGGAAGCCCTCTGACGCAACGAACCGCCCCCGCCCGGCTGCAAGGGCCGGACAGGGGCGCGGTGTTCAGCGAGAGAGCAGAGGGATCAGGGCGATCCCAACCCCGGCGAGGCTGGCCAGCACCGCGATCGTCGGCAGCGGCCACCGGCCCCGCTTGAGCGCCTCGACGTCGACCCGCATGCCGGCGACGTCCGCCTCGGTCAGCGCGGTGCGCTCCTGCGCGCGGATCCGGGTCTCGTGGTCGGCGATCGTCTCCCGGTGCTCCCGCTGGTCGTCGAGCAACCGGTCGAGTTTCTCCTCCATGCGGATCTGGCCGTCGGCGATCCTTCGTACCTCCGCGTGCGTCTGGGCCGGGCTGATGTACACCCCGGAGTCCGGGGCCGGGCTGGTCACTCGCGCACCGCCCGGCGCAGGGCGGCGTCGTCCGGGTCCGGAGCGGTCCGCAGCCAGCGGGGCAGCAGCCGGTCCACCGCCGGGAGGGCCATCACCCGGGTGAGGCCGGCCGCGACCGCCAGCCCGACGCCGACACCCGGCGTGGCCTCAGGGATGCCGGAGGCGTCCACGATCAGCGGCAGGGCGGCCGCGATACCGAGCGTGGTCTGCAGGGTGGTCCGAATCGTGCGGCGGGTACTGTCCTTCATCGCTCAGCCCTCCTGGGTGGTCGCGCCGGGGACGGTGACGCGCACGTCGATGCCGTCGGCCATCGCCTGCGTGACCGCGGCGACGGCCTGGCGAACGGCGTCCTGCACCGCGGCGGTGTCGATCCCGCTGGCGGCGAGGATCTGCTGCAGCACCACTCCCTGAGCCGCCTGCTCGATCAGCGAGATCCTGCCGCCGGCGAGCAACCACTTCGCCTCGATGCTCGGCGCCCCCTCCTCCGGGGTCCAGTCGGCCCGCAGCTGCGGCACCTGGGCCTCCCATACCTGGGCCGGCAGAGCCGCGATCGCAGCCTGCAGCGTGGCGACCTGGTCGCTGTGGACCTTGTCCATCCACTCCAGGACGGCGCCCGCGTACAGCGGCTTGCCCGTGGCGGCGTTGGTGAACTGGTGGTTCCAGACCGCCTCGGCGATCTCCTGAGCGGTGGGCATGTCGTCCTCCGGGACGTCGGGCGCCGGTGCCGGCGCGGGGATGGTGGTGGGCTGGCCGGCCGCGGCGCGCGCGATGCCGGGCAGCACGACGTCGCGGAACTGGCGGGCTCGCGCGTCGCCCGGGCAGGCCGTGCCGCTGGCGGACCACTCGGGGAACATCCGGTGCACGCCGAACCCGGGGTCAGTCGGGGTGCGGCAGGCCCGGATCGGGATGCCGTGCCGCTGGTGGAGCCACAGCCCGAGCGCGATGAGCGCCTGGAGCTGGGCGTCCGTCCAGGCGTCGGTGTGCTGGTCGTTGCTGGCAGTCTCCACGCTCACCGCGCCGGTGCCGTCGGCCCGGCGGTTGGCGCGGAAGTTGGCGTCGGCGCGGGTCTGGGTGCCGATGAACTGGCCGACGCTGCCGTTGTAGCCGACGCCGAAGTGGGACTCCAGGTTGGTGGAGTCGCGCCAGTACTCGTACATCCGTCGTGGCGTCCACGGCGCGGCCACGCTGTGGAAGATCACCTGCGTCGGAGTGATCGCCGGCTGCTCGTCCGACTCGGGTTGGAGCTCCATCTTCTGGGCTCCGGGATACCAGGCCATCAGGCCTCCATGTCTGCGAAGCCCCACGCCGGGCGGCGGCGGGGCGGTGTTTCCTGTTGCTTATGCGGGCGTTGCGATGGCCGCTGTCGGCCGTGGCCGGTACCGTCGGGGGCACACACAACCGAGCTGGGGGGTCAGCATGTTGACGAGACAGACCTGGGCCATCGCAGGCGCCGTGCTCGCCGTCGCAGCGGGCAGCGTCACCGCGGCGGCGCTCACCAGCGGCAGCCCGAAGACGCCGCCGGCCGCCGCCGTCGTCGAGCAGACCGCAACGCCGACGGTCACGCCGAGCGCCACCGAGACGGCCGCCACCGTCCCCGTCGCCAGCACGGTGCCGACCGCGACGGCCACCGCGGTCCTGGTCCAGCCGGACCCGGCCACCGCTGTCGCGCCGTCGGCCGCAGGCGCCCCGTCGGCCGCCGCATCCGCTGCCGCGCCGAAGCCCAAGACCAACGCGGCATTGGCCCGCCCGACCACGCAGGCCCCCGCGAAGGAGACCCCCGCGAAGGAGACCCCCGTGACCCAGCCGCAGGCCCCGCAGCAGCCCGCCGCACCCAAGGCGGCCACCGCCGACGAGCCGACCACGCCGCCGGCACCGACCACCACGCCCGACACTCCGACGCAGACCCCGGTCGGCCAGAACCCCGGCGGGATCGGGACCGTCGACAACGGCGCCCCGCCGAGCACCCGGCCCGGCACCGGCGGTCCAGCGGGCGACCCCTACCCGGAGAAGCCCTAACTAGGACCCGACACCGAACGTCGACAGACCCTTCACCCCGACGGTGCCCGCTCCTGCCGTCCGTCGCGCCTGCCACTCCAGGGTCTGAAACCCCAGGTGAGCCCCAGTGATCGGGCCAACAAGGTAGCTGACGAAGTAGTCCCCGGGGGCCAGCGTGACCTGCCCGATCACGCCCCCGGACCCGTCAACGAGCCTGATCTCACCCGCCGTCGTGCCATCTGAGCAGCGGGCCAGGAAGTGGCTCTCCACGCGCGGGTGGTGCTTGTGCCACTTCAAGCTCATGCAGGTGGCGAAGCTGGCCGAGGACGTCGTCCACTGCGGGACCTCGGTGTAGCCGTACCAGGCATCCGCGCCGAAGATTGGCGCAGACAGCCCTCCACCCACGACATCCTCAGCCAGCAGGGTGTTGGCGTCAGCATCGCGAAGGACGAGCCCCTGCGGGTCCGCGGGGTTGGTGGTCATGTTGTTGATCGTGATCGCTTTCGAACCGTCCTGCCGGTAGACGAGCAGGCCACGTTGCGGGGAACCGTCCGGGTTCAACGGGCCGATGCCGCCGACGTAGAACTGGGGCGCGCCAAGGGCGTTGTTGACCTTGAACGTGCCGCCGGTGCCGACGGTGACATCGCCCGCCTCGATGCGGGTCATGGCCGGCCGGATCTGGGAGCGGCCCTCGACGGCACGCAGCCGGGCGTCGAGGGACCGCAGGACTTCGGACCAATCACCGGGCAGGTCAGGCATCAGGCCACCTCCAGGAAGAGCTGGGTCGTCTCCGGTGTGCCGCGCTGTTCGGGGGAGACCTGCAGGCCGACAACCCGGTAGCGGGCGGACAGAGTGCCGGGGTGGAGATCGTCCGTCATCCGCAGTCGTACGTAGCCGCCGAGCTGTGGCTGTGGGGCGTCGGTGGTCGTGTAGGTGACCGTCGGGATGATGATCGGGCGGCGTGCTCGTGCCAGGTCCGCCACGGCGTGCTCGTCGAGTGTCTGCTGCAGCTCGACGGTGGTGTAGTCGCTGGTCCCGTCCAGGGCGGGCCATCCTGCTGCGATGTCTTCTGGCGTGGTCAGCAGGTCGGTCAGCAGCGGGACGCTGTCCTCGGCCAGGTTGTTGTTGATGCTCGCGCCTCTGCTCTGCCATCGGTTGGCCACGCCGGCGGCGTCCTCGGGCAGGCTGTAGGAGAGGACTGGTCCGGGGCTGTCGAGGATGACGTCCGTGGCCGTTGTGATGATCTTCGGCTGTCCGAGGCGCAGTTCCCTGTGGCGGACCCCGGCGTCGTCGCGGAAGACCGCGATGCGCCACTCGAACCCGTTCTCGCAGGCGGCGAGCTGGTCGATCAGCTCGCCGACGTACGCCTGGTCGTAGCGGGAGTACTCCCGGTCCCGCAGCACGCCGGACATGCTGGCGGGGGCGGCGATGCCGAGGTCTCCGCCAGGGGTGTCCTGCACGTAGCTGAGCAGGCTCCGCACGATACTGAACTGATCCACGCCGGTCGCGATCAGCGAGGTGAACAGCCTGCGGTGCTCGCGCAGGTACGACTCCAGGCAGGCGGCCTGGATCTGCATGGTCAGCCGGCGGTCGCTCATGGCCGGCTCGCGGCTCCACAGGATGCCAGCCCAGGCGATGCTCGTCCCGAACGTGCTGGAGTTCTCCAGGTAGAGCATGGTGCGGCCGGGCAGGAGCGCGGCCAGCGCCCGCTGGGCTAGGGATTCGGTGGGGATCGGTACCGACCCGCGGAGCATGCCGGTGCGGCCGATGTAGTCGTCGTGCTGGACGCCGTCGATGGGTAGGACGTCGATGTCGGCGTCGGTGCGCAGGTCGCAGACCCGCAGCTGGTAGCCCATCAGCCGGCCAGCGGGAAGAGGGTGATGTTGCGGTGGTCGATGGCCGCGCCCGCACCGGCCGTGACCCTGAACTGCCACTGGGCGGTCAACACTTCGCCGGGCACCGCGGTGACGCGGGCCGAGTACGTGCCGGGGATGATCGCGTCGGTCGCGTAGTGCACGGACTGGAGGGCAGTGCTGTCGGCGACCGTCCTGATCACAATCGTGTCCGACCCCGTGATGTGCAGGCCGGCGAAGACGCTTGCTCCGGCGGCGTTGACGTAGAGCCTGGTCTGGCCGATGACCATCACCTTTCCGGACGGCGGGACGACGCACGTCGCCGAGAGGGCCGGCGAGCCGGCGACGTAGACGGGCGAGGTGATCGTGATGGATGTGGTGCTCTCGGCGAACGTGCTGGTCAGCGGCGGGAACTGGCTCACCCATGCCGTGCCGTTCCAGCGCTCCAGTCCGGTCGGGCCGTCACGGTACTGGCCGACGTAGACGCCGGGCGTGCTGCTGCTGTCCGGCATGATGCCGCCTGCGGCGACGGTCCAGCTGCGGCGGTCGGTCAGGTTGGTGCCCCAGTTGATGGGGTTGCCGGCGCTGGAGGTGGCCTCGACGCGGACTTGGGCGAGGACGATGCTGGCGGCGGGCGGGGTCGGCGCGACGGGCGAGGCGTTGGGGGTGCCGGCGACCCGCTCCGTCTTCGCCAAAGTGAGGCCCTGCGCGTCGTAGATGTTCTCGTAGACGCGGACGATGATGAGGTCGATGCGAGGCTGGCCCGTGCCGTCCGGGATGGGCACGGTCTCGGCGGAGGTGGTGACGACTGGGATCGGGCCCTGCGTGGTGGTTCCCTGGACAACGCCGCGGCCGATGCCGACAGTGGCGGTCATCCCCGAGCCGGTGACGGCGTAGCCCGCACCCGCGAGCACGCCACCCCGGGTGGTGAGGATGCCGGCCGGGGTCATGGTGCCGATGGGGGCGAGGCGGGTGTCCTCGCGGGTCTGCCCGCCGGCGCCGGAGCGCGGCAGGAGCCAGGCGGTACGGGTGGTCATCTGGCCTCCTACCAGTACGCGGAGCGGTATCGGACGGTCATGGACGCGGTCGTGCCGGTCGCACCAGGGCCGTCGCGGAAGGACAAGGTGCTGGACCCGGGCGGCAGGACGAACGTCTGCTCTGGCACGCTGCGGGGGGTGACGGTGTAGAGGCGGGACGCGCCGGAGGCGAGCGTCACGGTGCCCTCGGCGGTGTCGACGGTGAGCACGTCGGTGGCGGCCAGGACCAGGTCGTACTCCAGGACTTGGCCGGTCTCCTGGAGGCGGACCGAGGGCTTGGTCACGGGGCCGCGGAACTCGATCCGTACCGGCGTCTCGGCGTCACCGGCGTTGGTGACGGTCAGGTCCCCGGTCGATCCGGGGGATCCCCAGTCGAGACCTTCCGGGGTTGTGCCGTCGTACCAGTCGAGACCTGGCGGGGACGCCCCGTCGCCCCATTCCAGGCCCTGCCCGGGCTGGGGGAGGTCGGTACTGGTGCTGAGCTCGGCCGGCGAGTACCGCAGCGGGTCGGAGCAGGTCCACTCCAGGCTGATGCTGGTGTAGCCGGCGGTGTACTGCTGATCGGAGGGGATGGTGCGGGCGGTAATGCGGGCGCCGACCTGGAGGGTCTGCCCGGCGAGCCGCACCACAAGGGGCTGTTCGTCCTGGCGGACGCTCGTTGCGGCTCGCAGTTGGGCGAGGGAGGCCGGCCACTGGGCGTCCTGCGCGGGGTCCTCGGGGATCAGTTCGGCATCCCAGGTGAGGACGCGCTGGCGGGCCAGCAGCCGGCCCGGCCATGCGCCGTGCTGCTGGGCCCGCAGAGCGGACGCGTCGTCCAGAGGCGGCAGTGAGTCCCATCCGGCGAGGACTCGGCCCGCGTATGGAGACCGTTCTCCGAGGAGGAGGCCGCGCCACTCGATCTGGCCGTCGGTGGTGATCAGCTCACCGGCCACGAGGTGACCACCCCCTCGCCGTCGTCTCCCGGTACAGGGCCCGGCCGATGCCGTCCACGTCCTGGTCGGCGTAGGCGTTGAACTCGGCGATGTTGAGCGTCACCGCGCCCGCCCCAGCAGCCGCCGGCGCGGTGGCCATGACCGGTCGGCCGGTGGCTCCGGCCGCCGCGCTGGCAGTGATGCCGGCGAGGTTGCCCTGGGCGGTCGCCGCGATGGCGTACGTGGCGTCGTACACCTGCTGCTGTCCGTCAAGGACGCCCCGCGCCAGGTCGGCACTGATCGCCTGGCCGCTGTAGAGCGTCCATCCGCGGCCGGAGAAGGGGCCGACCTTGGCGGGCGAGAACGGAAAGTACTCCCGGACATCGTGCAACAACCCGAATACGGAGTTCCTCAGATCGTCGCTCTTCGACTTCATGCCGAGGATGAACCCGTTGATCAGGGCCCGGCCGGAGTCGCGGAGGTAGGTGTTCAGGTCGCCGAGCGCGTTGAGCGCGTCGACCTTGAGCCCGGCGACCCACGGCAGGAACTCGTCGCGGACCTTGTTGACCGCGGCGTCCTTGAACTTCGACCACGCCTGACCGCTGGCCTCCCACAGCTTGGACCCCAACTCGCCGATGAGTTGGGCCAGTCGCCAGGGCAGGTTGATGAACAGGTCGATCGTGAAGTCGATGAAGCCCTTCACGAGGTCCTTCGCCGAGCGCCAGGCCCCGGCGAAGTCGCCTCGAAGCAGCGACGACACCAGGCTGAGCGCGGGGACGACGATGTTCTGGATGTAGCTGGCCAGCACCCCCGCCAGGACCTGGGCGAGTTGGGCGACCGCTGAGATGATCGGCGCCAGGATCGGCGCCATCACCCGTAGCTGGTCGGCCAGCAGCACCGCGAGCTGCGCGAGGACCGGGGCGAGCGCTGTCGCGACGGCGGCGAAGCTGGAGCCGAGCTCGGCGAGCGGCAGTTCCTCGATCAGCTTGATCGCGACCGGCAGCAGCGACTTGATCAAGGTCGAGAAGGCGGCCAGCAGCGGAGCCATCAGACCCGGCAGGGCGGCAAGCATGGGGCTGAGCAGGTCACCAGCAGCCCGGGCCAGCGCCTCGACCAGGGGCGCCCCCGCCGCCCAGAGGTCAGCGACGGTCTTCAGGACCGGGACCAGGACGGGGCCCAGCTGGGACGCGAGGCGACCCGCCAGATTGATCACCGGGACCAGGTTGAGGCCCAGTTGACCCAGCGCCCGCCCGCCCTCCACCAGGACCGGGGCGAGCGCGGCGATCACCGGCTGAAGACCGCCCTGGCCCAGCGCGGCGACCAGCGTCTGGAAGCCGGGCGCCAGCGCGGAGACGGCCGGTCCAAGGACCTTCAGGGCCTGGCCGAGCAGCGGAACCGCGACCTTGCCGACCGCGGCCAACGACTCGAAGAAGTCCTTCAGGCCCTGCTGGACCTCGGGCGTCGCCGTGACCTTGGAGAGCTGGGAAGTGACCTGCTCCAGGATCCCGAGGAACCCGCCACCGGCTGCCGCCGCTGGCCCGAAGACGTTGCCCAGGACGCGGCCGGTGTTGGCGAGGACGCCGCCGAGCTGCTTCGCCAGGTTGATGGCCTGGTCGATGGTCTGGGCGAGGCCGCCGCCGGACAGCGACTCCGCGAGGCGCTTCTTCCAGTCGGCCGTAGCCGAGGCCAGGGCCTTGGTGACCCGGTCGAACGCGGGCGACGCGATGGCGCTGAGCGTCAGCAGCGACGCCGTGAAGTCGCCGGGGAACGACGCGAGGTTCTGGAGGCCCGCCGCCAGGCCCCCGAGGGCCTTGCCGAGGATGCCGTTCTCGGCCATATCCCGGGCCGCGGCCCCGAAGCCGGCCGCCATCCCGTTCAGCGCGCCGGCTGTGGCGACGAGCTCCTGCCGCAGCACCGGCAGCGTCGCCGCGCTGGTCGCCCTCAGCTCGCCGTCGAGGCCTGCGAACAGGCGCTCCTGGACAGCGGAGCGGACCTCCCGCCAGGCGGGGGCGATCTCCTTGACCGCCAGGACGAACGCGCGGGCGTTCGGCGTGAGCCGGGCCATCGCCTCGGCGAACGCGTCGACTCCCGCCGCGCCGCCGCCGGCCCCTCCGGCGGCCTGCGCGGCATCGGCGATGGCCTGCTGGGCGTCGGCGACTGACCGCTGGGCGTCCGCGATCTGGCGGGCGCTGTCGCGGGCTGTCTCCGCCGCAGCCTGCCGGGCGTCAGAGACGTCCCGTTCGGCGCGGGCGACCGTCCGGGCCGCGTCGGCCTGCTCCTGCGCGGAGGCGGCCTGCGCGTCGGCAAGGTCCCGCTGGGCGTCAGCGACCGCCCGTGCGGAGTCGACCTGCTGGCGGGAGGCCGATGCCTGAGCGTCGGCGACCTGCTGCGCGGCGTCCGCGCTCTCGCGGGCCGCGTCTGCGACGTCCTGCTGGGCGGCGACGACTCGCTCGGCGCCGTCGACACCGGCGGCATCAGCCTTGGCCTGCTCGGCCCCCAGCCGCCGGACTTCCTTGCGCTGTTCGCGCAGGGCCTGGGTAGCCTGCTCGTAGGCAAGCTGGGCCCGGTCGGTCTTGTCGGTGCTGCCGGACTTGCGGGCCGCGTCGAGGTCGGCCTCGGCGTCAGCGAGCCGCTGGACTGCGGCCCGCTCGTCGAGCCTGCTGGAGATGACCCGGTCGGCCAGGTCCTCCAGGTCCTGGCTGGCCTGGCGGCGGGCCTCGTCGAGATCCTGCTGGGCCCGGACGGCACGGGTCTGCGCGTCGGTCAGCCGCCGCTCAGCCTCCGTGACCTGGGAGAGCGCCTCGGCGCTGCGGTCGGCGGACTCCTGGCGGGCATCGGCGAGCGCCTGTTCGGCGTCGGCGACATCCCGCTGAGCGCGGGCGACCCGGTCGGCCGCCTGCTGCCGGGCCAGGACGAGGTCCTGCTCGGCGTCGGCAACATCCCGGTCAGCCCGGACGGTTCGGGCCGCCGCGTCCTCGGAGACCCTGGCGAGGTTCTCCTTGGCGTCACCCAGCTGGCGCTGGGCCGCGGCAACCGCCTTGGCGGTGGAGGCCGCCCCGCCCCCACCGCCACCCCCGCCCTTCGCCGCCGGAGCGAAAGCGGCCTTCATGGCGTCCCCGACGCCCGACATGCCGATCTTGAGCGCCGCGAAAGCGCTCACCAGCGACAAGACGCCGGGCACGGCGACCAGAGCGGCCGGCCCGATCTGGGCCAGCTGCACACCCAGGGAGATGATGCTCGGCAGGCTGACCGCGCCGATCCCGATCAGGGCTCCGCGCAGGGAGGACAGGCCGCCCAGCGCGGAGGCCGGGTTGATGCGCTGTAGCGCGGTGGAGACCTGCCGCAGCGGGCCGGCGTCGGCGCGGACGTTGAGCCGCGCGGTACGGGCGCGGGCCAGCTCGGCAAGCTGGGCCGCGACCCGGGTGCGGGCCCGGCCATCGAGGTTCGGGCGGATCTGTGCCCTGATCTCGCGGTACGTCCGCTCCAGTTGGGAGGTGACGCGCCGGGCCGCGCCCCGGTCGAGGACCGGCCGGATCTGCGCGTCGACCCGCTCGGCGAGGGCGAGGAGGTAGGCGCGGACCTGGCGGGCCGCGGTCCGGTCGACATAGGGCCGGACGTTGACGTCCAGCTGCCGGGCGGAGCCGGCCAGCACCATCCGCAGACGCTCGGCGAACGCCGAGGTGTCGGCGACGACGGTGACGCTCAGCCGGGCGCGCTGCTCGATCCGGTCGAGGTAGCGCTGCAGGCTGGTCGCGAAGTTGCTGGTGTTGGGCAGGACGCGGACGGAGAGCCGCTCCACCTCGCGGCCGCCGGGGCCTCCTGCCATCGCGGATCACCCCCTCCGCGATCGGCAGAATCGTTTCTGCCCGGGTTGTTCAGTTGTGGGTGCGGTACTTCTCCGGGAGAGGCCGGGCGTTCGGGTGCTTGGACAGGTCCAGCGGCCGGCGCTCGGCCGACGGCCGGGACCTTGCGGTGCCGGGCCGCGGCAGGTGCGCGGGTACTTCGAGCCGCTTGCGGGTCCGGACCTGCATGGTCACCCAGGTGAGGGTGTGGATGGCCTCGACGATGTCGGCCAACAGGTGGGTCTTGGCGTCCCAGCCGACGGCGGACGGGTCTCCGAGGCGAGCGGCGGCGAAGCGCGAGCCGGGCGGCAACTCGGCGAGCAGGTCGAGCACGCGGCCCGGGGTGAGAGTGCCACGCCACACGTCGTCGAGGTCCAGGCCGTAGACCTCCTGAAAGTCGGCCCGGATCGGCCGGTGATGGGCCTCGACCAGCTCGCCGAGGATCAGGCTTCCCCCGCCTGGGTCGCCTCCATGTACTCCTCGACGAGGGTGATGATGGCGGCGGGCAGCCAGTCGGCCAGCTCGGCGGTGACCGCACCGGGCCGGTCGGAGACGGCGGCGAGGAACTCGCGGCTCAGCCGCAGCTGGTCCTCGATCGCGTCGCCGTCGAGCCCGCCGGTGTCGGTGTTGAGGCCGGCGAGGACGGCGGTCGCCGACCTGCGGTCGGCCTCGTCGAGGAGGAGAAGGTTGCGGAGGTTGGCGGCCGTGCCGTCGCGCAGGTCGAGGGGGATGGACAGGTAGGTCTTGGCGACCTTGGCCATGATGCGGTCGAGCGTAGACATGGTCGGTCCCTTCGGTGTCGGTCCCGGGCAGGAGGGTCCTGTGCCGCCGGCGGGACCGTGGCCGGCGGCACAGGAGTTGGAGGGGCGAGGGTCAGGACCCTGCGCCGAGGACGGTCGCCCACTCGCCGATGTCGCCGCCGATGAGCTCGGAGGCGAGGAAGGTGCCGGCCATCGGCAGCGCGAACCAGTTCTCGCGGTCGAGACTGACGGCGTCCGAGCCGAGGAGCGAGACCCGCGGGTGCCACAGCGGCACGAAGTGCGAGCCGTCCACGATGATCATCAGCAGGGCCTTGATCTGCGGGACCGGGCTCGCGGGGATCCGGATCGACCCGTCGGCCTGCATCTTCTCCGCCCCGCAGCCGAAGTACAGCTGCAGGTTGGTGGGGTCGGCCTGGATGGACTGGTAGGTGAGGCCGTAGGTGATGTCGGGGCTGGTCTGTCGGATCTTGCGGTTCTGCCAGGAGCCGAGCGTGGTCGGGGCGTCGCCGTCGCGGGTGAAGGACGGCATGTTGTCGGGGCTCGTGTGGCCGAGGTTGACCCAGGGCGAGCCCGGCGCGAGTGGGTCGGTGATGGTCACCGGCTTCTCCGTGTCCGGCGGCGCCAGGTACAGGTACCCCGTGCCGGGGATGATCGTGGTCGCGTCGTCGAGCGACATGAAAGACCTCCAGGGGTCAGGGGGTTGGTACCGGCGTGGGCCGGGCGGTCAGGCGCACGGTCGCCTGGAAACGGAAGGTGCTGGCATCAGGGGCGGGCAGGCCGATGCGGAGCTCGGCGGGGCCGCCTCCGACGCTGCTGAAGTGCGACAGGTAGCCACCCGCCGCAGGGGACGCGAACTGCCGGGTGCAGGCGTCGTACAGGCCGGCTACGGCGCGTCGGCAGAGCGTTGATGCCGTGGCTCGGTCTGCGGAGAGGCTCTGGATGTCGACGATCGCCGCGTCCAGGCCCCGGGGGTCGATCGCGCCGGCGCCTGGCACCCGCCGGGCGACGACGAGGTCGAGCCGGGCCGCCCAGTCGTCCGGTATCAGCGTCATCACGGTGGCGTCCGCACCGAATACCGAGGTGAGGGCTTCACGGACCAGGATGTCGATGTCGGGAAGCGGCGCGGTCGGGGTCACAGCGCGGCCTCGATGGCGTGGATTCCAGGGATGACCGTGCCGTCGGACGCGGTGTGGCCGTAGTTGATGGCGAGGATCGCCGGGTCGGAGATGGACACCGTGGAGTCAGTGCGGTCCGTGGTGACCTTCAGGCTCCGGGCGAGCTGCCCCGTCTGGGTGTGGGCGGCGACGACGGCCTCGACCCGTGCGGCCCTGGTCTCCAACTCGGCCCGCACCGCGGCCCGCACGCCCGGCAGGTGGGCGACCATGGCGTTGATCTTGCGGGGGTCCCGACGGGCCACGTGCTCACCTCCGCCGGATCAGTGCGGTGTCGTGCCGGGTCCGGGGTGATCCGCCGTGGCGCTTGGGTTCGCCGACGACGGTCCAGTCCCGGCCTCGCCAGGACACCCGCGCCCACGGGCCGGCAGGCAGTTCGCGGGCCAGGACCCGGTAGAGGGTCTGGTCGAGGTATCCGGTGGAGGCGTCCTCGCTGCTGGAGGACGGCTGCACCCGGCAGCGGACGGTCACCGGGGATCCTTCGGGGCCGCGGGTGCCGTCCGGGCGGACCGGGCCGGCCGGGTGGACGACGATGGTGTCCGGGCCCCCGTCCAGCAGGGACACGGTTCACCACCACCCGTCGTAGGGCACCGGCACCCGGGCGGTGTACGGGGTGATGGTGAAGGCCCCGCGGCCGGCGGTGAGCATGCGCCGCTCCTCCTCCAGCAGGGTGAGGTAGCCGGCGGCGGCCTGGGCGGCGATCTGGTACTGGTAGTCGCCGTCCATCTCCATCCGCAGCCCCTCCGGGTTGCGGGCGACCCGGGCGACCATGGACGCCTCGACGTAGTCGACGGTCGCCTGCGAGGGTGGCCGGCCGGCGGCGAGCCGGGCGGGCAGGTCCGGGTAGAGGCCGAAGAGGTAGGTCTCGGCGGCGGTGACCAGGTCCTGGATCTGCTGGTCGGTCAGGTCACTGCCCTGCGGGATCAGGGCGCGGACCTGGGCGACGGTCGCGGTCACCGCGTCACCCCCTGCTCTGCGAGCGCTTCCACCGCCTCGCACCAGGCGGTCAGGTCGTCGGCCGGGTCCAGCTCGGCCGAGCGTGCGAGCGCCTTCTTCGACGCGGCCTTCCACGCCTTGGGGTCGAGCAGTCGGCGGATCTCGGCCTCCCAGGAGGCCGGGTCGTCGCGGTCCGCGAACACCCCGGCGGGACCGAGGGATTCAGCGAGGCCAGGGGTGGGGTGGGCGATGACGGGGATGCCGGAGGCCATGGCCTCGACCCCGACGCGGCCCCACGACTCGTAGGAGGACGGCATGAGGACGATCCGGGAGCGGGCGTAGACCCGCTCGCGCATCAGGGCTCCGGGCGTCTGCGGCAGCACCTCCGCGTTCGGCGGGACGACGGCGGGGATCTCCTGGTCGCCGTAGGCGCCGCGCACGCCGAGGAAGGCGACGTCGGGCATCCGGGAGACCAGCTCCCAGAACAGCGGCCCGCCCTTGTCGGCGTAGAGGTTGACCAGGGTGACCCGGTCGCCCGGCGTGGTGGCGTAGTCGGCCGCGACGACCGGTGGCCGGACGACGAGTTCGGCGGGCGCCGTCAGCCGGGTGCGGCCGTAGTAGTCCTCGGCCTCCGCGCGCGTCCAGCGGGCGTTGTAGACCGCCAGGTCACAGGCTGCGGCGGACTCGAAGCTGGGGGCGTGGGTGTTGTGGACGACGGCGACGGTCGGCACCTGCCAGGAGCGCCCGTAGGCGGCCAGCGCCGGGGCTCCCTCCAGGTGGGAGACGAGCACGTCGGCCTGTCGGCCGGCCTCCGGGAAGTAGCTCGACTGGATCGGGTAGACGGCGACGCCGTCCACGTCGTACCGGCCGGGCATCGCCGCCGTGTACCGGAACAGGTGGACGCTGACGTCGTGACCGCGGGAGGCCAGCTCCCGCAGCATCGTGTGCAGCATCCACTCAGCGCCGGCGTTGTGGTCCGGCGGGTAGCCGTGGACCCTCGCGACGATCCGCAGCCGGCGCCCGGTCACGACCCGCCCGCGGCAGCGTTAAGCCGCACGAACGCCTCGACGTCGGAGGCGACGAAGCCGTAGTACGCCTCGCACAGCAGGAGCACCAGGTTCTCCTGGAAGGCGGAGTGGACGCCGCCGTCCTCGTCGACGTAGGTCGCCTCGCGGGACACCTTGACGGTGATGTCCATGCCGACGCCGTAGGCGCACTGCGTCCAGTCGCCGCCGATCGCCCGCAGCCCGGTGTCGACGCTGCCGGACTGGCGGCGCTGCTTGCCGGACACGGAGCGGGAGTAGGCGACCGGCTCGCCGACCAGGGTGCCGGCCAGCGCCGCGCCAGTCCCCGCGACAGTGGTGTCGACGAAGATCGGGCGCCCCTGCAGGTCGGTGGAGGTCAGGAGCGACGGCCGCAGCCGGGGGTCGGCGACGGTGCCGGTGTAGTCCCAGTCGTCGTCGATGACCTCCTTCTGCATCTGGACGAGGTCGCCCCAGATGCCGCCGTTGGCCTTGGTGGTGGTGCCGATCGTGACGACCTTCGAGGTCGAGGCGAGGTAGTCCGCGAACGGGCCGCCGGCGCCCTTCATGGTCTTGCCGTGGATCGCCGCCGCGTCGAAGGCGCGCGCGAACGCGGTCGGCAAGTCGTTGGACAGCTGCGTGAACAGGCCGGCGGCGTTGGTCTCGGCGACCTCCATCGAGACCGGCACCAGGACCGCCAGCTTCTTGCCGGCCATCTGCTTGACCTGCATGCCGCCGGTGCCGAGCGGCTTGCGGCCAGCCTGGTCGACCCAGTCGGCGGTCGGCACGTCGCCGGGGATCGGGATCGCAGTGTTGGCGGTGAGTGCCAGCGGGACACGGCGCGACAGCGCCATGACCGCGGACAGCTCGACCGACTTCTCGAAGATCGGGCCGGTGATGGTCGGCGGCAGCAGCGTGGAGCTGATGTTGCTGAGCTTGACCGGCGGGGTGGCCGCCATGGGGTCCTCCTTACTCGCCCCTGAGGGCTCGGGACAGGAAACCGGCGAATTCCTCGCCGGGGGTCAGGGGTGCGGGGGCTCCGCCGCCCTGGAGCGGGTCCGGGACGGGCATGCGCGGCCCGGGCTGGGGCAGCAGGGCGGCGAGGGCCTTCGCATCGGTCTCCATCGCCTCGTCGGTGTCGCCGGCGATCCGGGCGACCAGGGCATCGGGCAGCCCGTGCTGGCGGCCGAGGCGTTCGCGGGTGAGCTGCCGCTCGGCCGCCGCGAGGCGTTCGGCGGCGGCCTGCAGGGCGGCCTGCGCGTCGGGGGCGGCGGCGAGTTGGGCCGCAGTCTCCCGCAGCTCGACCCGCCGAGCCGCGGCCTCGCCCCGGGCCCGGGTCAGCTCCGACTCCTGCACGGACAGGCGGTTGCGTGCCCACTCCGGCAGCTCGGCGAGCTGCTCGGCCGTCGGGGCGCCCCCGTTCGTGGGTGCGGGGGGCGCGGTCGGCGCCGGAACGGGGGCAGCCGGGGCTGCCGGGGCCGGGGGCGCACTCGCGGGCTCCGGCGTCGGGGCGGCAGGCGGGGCAGGTGTGGACATGGGTGCCTCCTGGGCATGAGTGCGGGCCCGGGCCAGCCGGGCAGATCAACAGAACGGTCAGGAGCGGTCAGCCCGGCGCTGGGCACGCAGAGCACGCTCGAACGCGGCTCGGGCCGTCTTGCCGGAGTAGCCGCGGGTCGAGGACCGCCACAAGCGCGCCATCTCCTGGGAGCTGTCCGGCAGCTCGGCGGACGTCGAGTAGACCGCCATGGGCGTGCAGTGGCACATGTCGTGGTACTTCTCCAGCTCCACCTCGGGGTCGAGGACGTCGGAGCTGCGGCGCCCGCTGTCGGCGAATCCCTTGAGGATCGCGGCGTCGCGGGTCCGGTAGACGATGCCGCGGGATGCGAGCATCGCGCAGAACGCACACGGGTTCTCGTCGGTGACGCGAGCCCACCCGAGTACCCGCCGGTCCGCACGGGACGCCGT
Organism: Kitasatospora sp. NPDC002551; assembly: GCF_040296005.1. Lineage (NCBI taxonomy): Bacteria > Bacillati > Actinomycetota > Actinomycetes > Kitasatosporales > Streptomycetaceae > Kitasatospora > Kitasatospora sp. NPDC002551. Next base: position 127,487 of record NZ_JBEOWI010000007.1, read on the forward strand.
CGAGACCATCGTCCGGCCGCCCCGCAGGGCCTCCCGGTCTGCGGCGCCTGACGCCGTGACGCCCGAGTCGCGCATCAGGTCGTCGAGTTCGGCGAGGAAGCCGGCGTCGTCGAGCCGCCCGGACTGCTGCAGGGCCTCGGCGTCGGCGAGTCGCTTCTCGGCATGGACCGGTCCGGTCACCCATAGGCTGGTGCGGGCGGCATCGTCCATCGCGTCCTCGTCGAGCTCGGGCCAGACGTATGCCTCCTCGACGTCGGCCTCGTCCGCGTCGTCGGGTGCCGGCGGCAGGATGTCGTCGGCGACCTCGGCGTACTCCTCGCGCAGGTCGCCGAGTGTCACGGTCCGCGTGATCGGGCCCGGCTCGAAGGCGGGCAGTGTGCTGCCGGTCTCCAGAGCCCGGTAGTACCGCAGGTAGGCCGCCCCGAGGCGCTCGGACTCGGCCCGGTGCTCGCGCACAACCGACAGGGACGCGGCCAGCCACGGATCGGCTGACGCTGCCGGTGCGAGGGGTCGGACCCGGCGCCGCCACAGGCTCAGGACCCGGGCCGCGGTGCGGGCTCCGATGCGGGCCTGGGCGATGCGGTGGTGCTGGGTCAGCAACAGCCCGCGGTCACGCCGGGCCATCGAGCACCGGCTCAGGGGCCGGCGGCCGGGTGGCCCGGTCGAGAGCGGACGCCAGGCGTGCGGAGGGGTCCTGCTCGTTCCACAGCTCGGCGATACGTTCCTGCTCGGCGACTGGCAGGCCCAGGGCCTCCGGCCCGTACGCGGCCGGGAAGACCTTGGCGGCGACCATCTTGGAGACGTAGTCGGCTTTCGCGGCCATCGTCGGCGTGGACGGGTCGCGCCACACCGTGGCCAGGCGCTCCAGGCCGGCCGGCAGGTTGCCCTTGTGGCTGATCCACAGGGCGACGCGCATCACGTCCTCCCAACTGCCGGAGAAGTTGCGCTGGCGGCGCTCGCAGTTCTTCACCAGCCTCGCCTCCTCCGCGCGGATCGCGTCCGCGCTGGTGGGGTTGTCGGCGCCGGCCGCGAAGTAGGAGAGCGGGACGCCCTGGAGGCTGGCGGCGAGCTTGCCGTAGGTGAGGATCGCGGTCTCGAAGTTCCTCAACTCGGCGGGCTGGAACTGGCCGGCCTTCGCGCCCTCGTTGGCGAGCGCCCAGACCCGGCCCATGTAGGCCTCCCAGGCGGGGACCTGGTTGCCGTCGGCGTCCTGGAAGTCCTCCGCGGAGGCGCCGAGGACGTAGCGCTGCGGAACGGCCTGGAACTCGGCGGCGATCTGCAGGTTCGTCAGGGCCCGGCAGCAGGCGTCCGCGACGGGGATAACCCGCAGCATCTCGGAGCGGCCGGCCCGGTAGGCAGTGCGCGGCCGGTTGACCAGCGGCACCACCGGCAGGTACGGCATGTCCGACGTCTGCCGGTCAACCACCACCCATCCGCCCTCGCCGCGTACCAGCTGGACGGTCATGCCAGGCCGCGGCCACAGCGTCGCGGCGGTCGCCTGCCCGAACTGCTGGTACTCGGGGCGGTCGACCTGCCGGACGTCCTGAACGAACCGGGCCGCGGTGCGGACCTGGCGGGTGCCGGGGTCGCGTTCGTGGATCATCCACTGCGGCGACTCAACCGAGATGACCGGGTCGCCGAAGGCGTCCACGCCGACGACCGCGTAGGCGCGGGCCAGGGACAGCGCATCGAGGTGCCCCATCTGGGACTCCTCGTCCATGCCGCACGCCTGCCACAGGTTCCACAGGTCCTCGGACGGGGCGTCGGACGCCGAAGCGCGGAAGCCCTCGACGTCCAGGCGCTCCTCAACCGTGTCGACGGCCTGCGCCGGCCACGCGATGACGGTCTGCAGGACCTCCCAGCCCGGCGGCACGTTGAGGCCGATGCTCCGCATGTAGCGGTCGGCGTCGTAGTACCGCTGCAGCACGTCCAGGCCGCCCTGGCTCGCCGGTGCGGAGCGGACCTGCTGGAGCCGCTGCCACAGGCGCTCCAGCAGCAGTTGCTCGTCGCGGGTCAGCTGGTCCGGCAGGAGGAGGGGCGTCGCCACGGGGCAGCACCTCCTCTCAGCGGAGCACGGTCACGGTGCGACGGGCGGTCACGTTCTTGGCGAGCGCGTCCAGGCGGCACTGCCAGGCGAGGACGCCGGCGACGGCGGCGTCGATCTTGCGCATGGAGTCCGGGTGTTCCTTGCGGATCTGCAGGCCGGAGCGGGACTCGGAGCGGCGGGCGTTGAGGACGTGCCGGGTCAGGGTCGGGCCCGCGTGCGTCATCTCCCGGTCGGTGACGGCGTCGTGGAAGGCCCGCAGCGCGCGGACGATCAAGGTGGCCCGGCCGCCGGTCATCCACCACTCGATCGCGTGCGAGCTGGACGACTTGACCTTGAGCTGGCGGCCCCACTTGGCCTCCCACCCGCGGACATGCGACTCCCACTTCGCCGGGTCGGCATAGAAGCCGACGACCCGATAGCGGGCGAACGCGGCGTCGACCTCGGCCAGAACCTCGCCGACCGGGACCTCCCAGTCCGCCAAGCCCTTCGGCTGTTCCCACACCCGGATCTCGAAAAGGTGCCCGTCGCTGACGCGGCAGCCGATGAGGGCGGTCGCGTCGGTGACGCCGCGGTTGCGGCGCCGGGAGCCATCGAACCCGAGCGTGATGATGTCGTTCGGCGCGACCGTGGTGTCCGGGGCCGCGCAGGCGGCCCACTCCGGCTGGGACAGCCAGGAGTCGGTGGCGTGGGTGATCTGGTTGAGGAAGTCCGAGCGCATCACCTGCGGGTCGTTGCTGGTGTCCCAGAAGTCCCCGACGAGGCGCTCGATCGGTGACCAGCCCGGGGCGCACGGCGGGTCGTGCAGAACACAGCCGTCCTCGTGGTCCGAGGAGTCTCCATAGGCGACCCGCAGGCCGGCCACGAGGGACTCGCGGTCGGTCGGATCGGTCTCCGGCGGGGCCTCCCGGTGGTCCAGGAGCAGGCCGTCACCGCGGGTGCGGCCCTCGGCGATGGCCTTCGCGAACGCGAACGTCTCCTCCGCCACCGACCCCATGCCGGGGATGTAGGCGTTCGGCGACTCCAGCGTGGTGCCGCCGATCTTCGCCGCGTTCGAGCGCAGGACCTGGGCAAGGCGCTTGCCGCCGTTGCTGGCGGTCCACTCCTCCGTCTGGTCGAGGACCGTGAACACGCCCTTGTTGCCCTTGCGGGACGTCGCGGAGCTGGTCACCTGCTCGACGCGGCCCCGCGGCAGGTTCACGAAGCTGTCCAGGACCTCCAGGCCCGGGTAGGCGTCGCACGCCGGCCCCTCGCGGAGCATCTCCAGCAGCGGCACCCAGGTGTTCTTCGTCTGGTCCTCGCTGACGGCCGCGACCTGCACGAGCGGAGTGCGGATGCGCTCCCAACCCATGCCGACCGGCTCGCCCGCCGCGTCCCAGCCGTCCGGGACCACCGGGCCGAGCGCCTCGACGCACGCGATCGCGGCCAGCAGCGGCGACTTGCCCCACCCGCGGGGCCGAGACAGCACGCCCCGGCGGATAGCCCGCTTCCCGGTGCCCGGGTGGAGCTCGTAGAAGCCGAGGATGAACTCGGCCTGCTCGCGGGTCGGGACGAACGGCTCGTACTCCGGCCGGTCCGGGGCCGCGAGGTGCTCGATCATCCAGTCCAGGACCAGCCAGCCCAGTGTGGGCCGCTCGCCCTCGTACTGAGGTCCCCGCCAGGGCATCAGACCTCCCCGCCAGCCGCCTCCTTGGGCCCGTCGTTGCCGCCCGGGAGCGCTCTCAGCTGCCCGTAGCGGGCCCGTGCTCCGGCGCCGGCCTCGGGCCGCTTGGCGTCGGCCTCGTCGGCGGCCGCGAACTGCATCCGCAACCTGGCCCGGTCCTCCATCGTGGCGCCGAACTTCGCGACCCGAAGCCGCAGTTCCGGGGCCGCGGACAGATCGCCGGACCAGACCTTGGCGTGGACCAGGGCTGTGGTCAGGAGTTCTTCCCAGTCGGTGGCGCTGAAGTGGTCAGCTTGCGGAGACCGACGCCAGGTCTCCCACCACTCCCGGGTCCGCTCCGGCCACACGAACTCGACCAGGCCGTCCTCGCCGGCGTTGATCCGAAAGTCCGGCAGTTCGGGCGCCTCGGCCCGCTCGAACCGCAGGATGGTCTGCGCCTGCGGGTCCTTGTTGCGGCGGGCCCGGCGGGACGGATCCTTCGGGGCAGGGCCGACGCCGGCCATCGGCACCCACCTCCTTGCAGGTCAGGGGCAGAATCCCCAGACCCGTACACACGGCGAGCACCTATACGCGTAGCGGGGAAGGGGCCGGGGGGAGGGGGTGCCCCCCACCATGTACGTCTACAAACTTCCCTCGAAGGGCTTGCGTTGCGGTGCGTGGCGTGCTATAGGAGACCCGGGTGGGTCTCGGGGGGTCGCCTCCGGGTGGGTCGGTACCCACGCCGGGTGGCTGTGCCGCCCTCGCGGCTGGACTTGAGACGGTGACACCCTTGACAGATGGCTCGCAGGTTGCTATCAGCGTGGTCGTCGCCGCGTCGGACGTGGTCGACCTCGGTCGCCCGACGGCCGCACAGGTAGCAGGTGTGCCGGTCCCGGGCGAGGACGCGCAGCCTGATGGCCGGCCAGTCCTTGGGCAGGCGGGCCCGGCGGCCGCTGGTGGACCAGGCCATCAGGCCACGTCCAGCGTGCCGGCCCAGGCGATGACTGCCCGGGCGCCGGAGCGTTGGGTGAGCTCCTCGCCAAGGGCGGCATGCCGGTGCAGCTCGGCGAGGTCGGTGCCGTCGAGTTGGTCAAGGATGATCACGAACGGCGTCTCGGTGTCGTCGCCGCTGTGACGCATGGGTAGTTCGAGTACCTGGATGCGGGCCACGGTCGGTCCTCCTCGCGGTCAGTCGGGCAGCTCAAGCGCGTATTGGGGGTGGCCGCTCTCCAGCCTGTCGAAGGCGAGGGTGAGGACGTTGCCGTTGATCGTCATCTGCTGGTTGTCGTAGCCGTAGATCTCGACCATGGTGCGGGCCGTGACCTCGGCCAGCGTGTCGAGGGCGTCGGCGATGGCGCGCAGTTCGTCGGCGGTGAGGCGGACGGGCATCAGCCCTCCTCGACGCGTTGGAGGCTGGCTCGCATGTCGTCGGCGGCGGCGATGAGCATGCCGAGTGCTTCCCAGGCGGTGATGCCGGGTTGGCGGTAGGTGACGATGACGGTGTCGCCGTCGGCGTCGAGGGCCTTGATGATGCCGGTGATGCCGAGGGGGATGCAGCCCTCGGGCAGAGCGTCGGCCATGCCGTAGGGGTCGGGCGCTTGATCGGCCACGGTCATCCCTTCCGCGCGAGGGCGTTCTGGGCGGCGTACCGGCGACGCATGCAGTAGGCGGGGAGCCAGTCGAGCCAGCAGGAGACGCCGTCTCGGCAGGCCCGGTCCCACAGCTTCCCGGCTTGCTGCTCGGCCCACCACCAAAACTCGTGGCGGAAGGCCGTCATCAGGTGTCCTCGCGGGGACTGGATAGGAACGTGGCAGGCACTCGGCGGATGTCAGCGAGTCCCAGCAGTCCCCAGGAAGGGTGAGGCTTGCGTGGCTTGCGCTGCGGCCTTTCGAGCGCGGCGATGTCGTCCTCGGTGAGACCGAGCGCGTGAGCCATGTCGAGCAGCTCCGGGCAGTCGTTGAGGTTCTCGGTGACCGGGTCGCCGTACGTGCCAGCGTCGTAGCCACATCCGCTGCACTCGGTCTCGTTCCACAGGCTGTGCCGGTTGAGGATTCGCTCATCGGCTTCGCAGCGGCGGATGCTGGCAATGGCGAGCAGTCGCGCCTCGCCGGACAGAGCGTTCGGCAACAGCTCGTCGGCGCGCTTCCTGATCGCCGTAACGCGCGCACTCAGGGTCTCGTGCAACGTGCTCATCGGCTCCACCACCAGCATCCGAGGGTGTGGCCGTGGCGGGCGTGGACGGTGCCGCCGAGTTCGGCGAGTACGTGGTCCATGTCGGTGGCGGTCCAGTCGTGCATGTGCGCCTCCCAGGGGTTGCCGTCGACTTCGCCCTGCGGGGCCGGGATGATCGGGAGGCTGACGAGGAGGTGGCGGGCGCCGGCCTGGGTGATGCGGTAGAGCAGTGCGATTGCCTGCTCGGGCGGCATGTGTTCGAGGACGTCGCCGGCGATGACGAGGTCCCGGTCGTAGAGGTGGTCGGGTGCGTCACGGGCGTCGAGGTGGTGGACCTGGTCGTACTGGAGGCGGAGGCCGTAGCGGCCGATGTAGGGCCGGTGGATCTCGATGGCGGTCCAGTGTCCGGGGTGGTGCGGCCGGAGGAGTTGGGCGTAGGTGCCGAGGCCGGGGCCGATGTCGGTCACGGTGTCTGGGCGGGTGGCGAGGAACAGGTCGAGCGACCAGTCCTTGCCTTCGGCGTCCGAGGTCGGCACGGGCGCCTCCTAGGTGATGTCGAAGGCGGGCGCGGCGATGATCGGGTGTTCGGTTCCGGCGTCGATGTCGAGCCAGGGGCGCCATCGTCCGGCGGTGAGGGTGAGGGCGCCGCCGTCGGGGCCGACGAGGAGTTGGGCGTGCGGGATGCCGTCGATGGTGGTCCAGGTCGCGGGGTGCCAGTCCGGCTCGGCGGGCCGGGCGGTGCTGGCGATGAGGGCGATCTGGACCGGGTAGCCGGTGGGGTCGACGGCGGCGGTGACCGGGATCTGCAGGTACTCGGTGCTGGCCCGGTCCACGGTTGCCCCCTGTCGGTCAGCGTGCGCCCCAGCGGTGGCGTGGTGCGGCGGCCGCCCACCGGCCGGTACGCGGGGCGCCTGCCCGGATGTGACCGAGGTGCGGCCGGGCGGGTCCGGTGGCGGTGTCGGTCTCGGCCGCGGTTCCGTGGACCGCGCGCTTGGCGGTGGCGAGGGGCCGGTCGGTGTCGGTTTCGGAGGCGACACCGTGAGCGGCCCGCTTGGCCCCGGCCGGGGCGAGCGGGAGGCCGGTCTCGGTGGCGGTGCCGATGGCGCGCTGCTTGGTCCCGGCGGGCGCCGGGGCGGCCGACGTCTCGACGGCGTGGCCGAGGGTGCGGGTCTTCGCGGTCAGCGGGGGGAGGGCGGTTGAGGTCTCGCCTGCGCTGGGGAGGGTCCTGGTCTTCCGTCCGCCCTGGGCCGGTGTGGTGCTGGTCTCGGAGGCGGTGCCGAGCGTCCGGTGCTTCGCTGCCGTCCCGGTGATGCCGGTGTTGGTCTCGGTGGCGGTGCCGGACGTGCGCGTCTTTCGATGGCTGGCCGCGACGGCGGTGTTCGTCTCCGTGGCGGTGCCGAACGGCCGCACCGTGACCGGCGGGGTGTTGAGGTTGTCGTACTCGGCCCAGTTGGACGTGCCCGTGTCGCGGTGGGAGTCCATGTAGAGGGCGAGGGTGGTGTCGGCGGCCCAGGCGGGGGTGGTGGCGGTGCGCCGGTTGGTCCAGGTGGTGCCGTCGGGGCTGGTGTCCCAGTAGAGGGTGCCGCCGGTCTCGCGGAGGCGGAGCCAGGCGTGCGCGGTCGCGCTGTAGGTGAGGAAGACGGCGCCGGCGTCGGCGAACCCGGTCCGGAGGTACAGGCCGAGCGCGTTCCCTGCGGCATCGATCAAGAAGCCCGCGTCGGTGCCGGCCGTAACGCTGGTGATGAATGCGGTGCAGGTGGCGGTGGCCGCTCCGCTGGGGGCGGGCGGGTAGATGCGCAGGTAGAAGCTGGAGCCGGTGAGCGTCCACGAGGTGGCGCTCTTGTAGGCGTTGAAGCTGGTGTCGCAGGCGACGCGGGCTCGCCCGCTGGCTTCCTGGTAGGTGCCGTAGCTGTTGGGCCAGAGCGCCGGGTTGACGGTGTTGTCGTCGAAGTTGTCGACGAGGCTGGCGATGCCGGGCATCAGCTGGCCCGGTAGAAGTCCGTGATCGTCAGCATGAAGTCGTTGCCGTCGGGAGTGACGGTGGCGTCGCTCTTGACGAGCGGGATGATGTCGGCGTCGGTGCCGGCGGTGGTGTCGGGGTCGTAGCCGATGACGAAGGCGCCGACGGCGGTCCCGCCGGTTGCGGTCCAGGTGACGTCTGCGGCGTCGACCTCGACCCGGTCGAGCGCGTTGTTCACGGTGACGGTGACGCTGCCGAGGGGCTTGCGGCCCATAGTGGTCTGCTCGGTGGCGCCGGCGGCGAGGACTGCGGCCAGGGTGGCGCAGTCCTTGAGGGTGGCGTCGGCGGGCAGTCCGCTGGCCTGGAGGGGCACGATGACGAGGCCGTCGTTGGCGGCGGGGAGCGCGGCAAGAGCGGCGACGCGCCCAAGGCCGGCGTTGAAGACGAACAGCGCCACGGGATCCTCCTGGGATTCGATCACCCCGGCGCCTGCGGCGCACTAGGGTTCGGCCATGCTTCTTGCAGGAAAGATCGATTGGGGCGATGCCCCAACGTGGTTCGGGTTCATAGCTGCCGGTGTTGCGGCGGCCTTCGCGGTCGCGAGCTTCATCAAGCTTCGCCAGCAGGTGAACGAGCAGAGTGCCTTCATTGGTGAGCAGCAGGCGTTCATCGCGGATCAGCGGGCCTTCATGGTCGAGCAGTCGGAGACGCTTCGGCTGGAGCGGCAGGAGTTGCTCGCTACGGCCGAGGATCGCAGTGCGGCGCAGGCTCGGCAGGTCCGAATGCCGGTGACGAGGCAGCCTGACTGGGCGCGAGCCCGGGTGTTCAACGAAAGCCAGTTGCCGATCCGGGATGTTGAGGTGAAGTTCGGACCGTACACCCCGAGCGTCACCGAGGTGCAGGCGCGTGATCCCCAGGTGGTTGTTGGGTCCTACTCATCACCGGTCCATCTCATAGGCCCTGGGCGAGTCTTCGAGTTTCGCCTGAGTGAATACTCCGAGCAGGTCATTCGGAACAACCGCGCCGTGCTGGAGTTCACGGATGCGCAGGGTGCGCGGTGGGCTCTTGATGAGCACGGCGAGCTGAAGCGGCTCGTCCAGGAGTAGCTACGCGGCGGCTTGTCCGGGTCGCCAGCCGGGTACTCGTCCGCCGCGTGCGGGCCGGTCGGCGCCGTTCTGCCATGCGTGGTACTCGGCCCTGGCGACGGTGGGCAGGTGGTAGAGCTGCGGGCCGCCGGGGATCGGCAGGGCCTCGATCAGGCCGAGCATGACCCACTTCTTCACCGCGGACTCGCTGATGCTGAAGGCCTCGGCGGTGCCAGCCCGGTCGGCGAGGTCGTCCGGGTTGATCTGGTGCAGTGGGGGGTTCGGGTAGCGGACGGCCACGGCACCTCCCCGGGCAGCACGAAGGCCCCGAGCGCGGTCGCTGCGGGGCCTTCGGGTGAACTTGGGCAGGGGCTACCTGCTGCGATTGAGGTTACGACGGGCGGCGATCACCCTGCAAGTCCCGCAGGGTCCCGTGTTGTCCCGCTACTCGCGCGCCCACTCGGGTTGGTAGTCGGGGTGGTCAGCGTACGGCAGGGCCAGCAGGCGGAGCGTGGCGCATGGGAACGCGTGCTCAGGAAACTGGGGCGGCTCGCACGAACGGCACACCGTTGTGGTGTCGAAGTACCTGGCGCCGGGGCCGCCGCGCAGAACCACGGCGGCGTGCGCGGCAATGATGCGCCGCTTGGCGTCGACGTCGGCCAGCACTCGCGCCGGATCGTGGCGGATGATGTGGCGGCTGGTCGCTTGTTGCTGGCGGGTGCTGCACACGATGACGTCGGCGATCTCGGTCCCGGTCTCGGGGTCAACGACGCCGTATTCCTCCTCGTCGACAGCCCATGGCCCTGGCCACGCGCCCTGTGCCGCCTTCGCGTCCTCGTCGAGGCGGGCCTTCAGGAACGCCACCAGGTTGGCTGTCATGTCTCATCCTCTCGCGGGTCCGCCCGCCCCGGGTAGGTCCTGGGGCGGGCGGGTTGGTCAGCGGCTGGGCTCGGCCGACTGGGGCTCGGGCTGGGGCCAGATGACGCTGGCCCCGTTGCCGCGCTCGATGACGCGGGGCTCGGGCTGGGGTTGCGGGTCGATCGGCGCGGTGCCGTCGCTGTAGGCCATGATGGGCGTCTCCTCTGCTGCTGTGTGGGTGGTGGAGGGCCCGGGGCGGCCGGCGGCTGCCAGGCTCAGACGGCCGCCCCGGGGCGTGGTCAGCGGGCGGCGCTGGGGCGGGTGTGCATGGGGTGGTCAGCGCACTCGTGCGCCCAGCACTGGTGGGTGTGGCAGGTCTCGCGGTTGTCGGGGTGCATGCCGGCGTCCTCGGCAGCGTCGTCCCGGTCGAGCGCGGCAGCGAGCTTCTTCTCCATGGGGTCTCCTCTGGTGGGTGTGGGTCAGGCGGCCTGGGTGGCCTGGCGCAGGTAGAGCTCGGCGAGCCGGGCCCGGATGGCCGCGAGCTGGCCGGCGATCCGGCGGCGCTCGGTCGGGTCGTCGGCGTGGTCGACGAAGGCCAGCTGCAGCTCGGTGGCGCGGCCCTCGGCGGTCTCGATCTGCTGCTCGATGTTGGGCATGGCGGGGTCCTCTCGGGCGGTAGGCGGGGGCGGTAGGGAGCGGGGTAGGGGGCCGGTAGGCGGGGCGGTAGGCAGGCTCTGACCTGCGGTTCCTACCGGCCTACCGGCCGCCTGGGGGTGGGGCGCGGGTCCGGCCGGGGAGCGGGCTCACGCGGCACTCGTGGCGGCCGGCTGGACGATGGCCGGGGCGGGTGCCGGGTCGGCCTCGGGGAGGGACTCCAGGAGGACCGCCTGGCGGTTGATCGCGCGGCCCCCGATCGTGAGCTTCTTCTGGGGCGCGACCGGCACCCCGTAGGAGTCGAGTTCCTCGACCAGATCGGCGACCGTCCAGTCGGTCATCTCGCCCCTCTTGCGGGCCTCGTCGAGGACGGCTTGGAGGTGCGCGGCGGTGCCCTGTTTGGTGAGGCTGGCGGTGTGTCGGATGAGGGCCCAGAGGACGCCTTCGTCGGGTGAGTCCTGGATCCACTCGTCGGCGTCGTCTGGCTCGGTCTCGGGCTGGGCGGTGGGGGTATCGGGGGCGGCTTCGGTCAGCGCGTCGGCGGGGGTGGGGTTCTTCTCGGGGTTGGGGGCGTGCATGAGTGCGGCGATCCACCATCCGCCGATGAGCAGGCCGATGCCGGTCCCGATCCAGGGGCGGGCGAGCGACCAGACGAGCGGGCCGCCGACGATCAGCATCAGGGCGGCGGCGCCGACGGTGTCGCCGAGCTTGCTGCGGGCGGCCTTGCGGTCGGCCTTGGCGCGCTCCAGGGCGACCTCGCGGGCCGCCACCTGCGAGGCCTCCTGGGCCTGGAGGATCGCGGCGCGCTTGACCGGGTCGGTCTCGGTGATCAACTTCTTGGCGAACGCGACCTCGGCGGCGTCGGCGGCGGTGGCGGCGATCCTCTCCCGTTTGGCCTTGAGCGCGGCGGCCTCGGCTCGCTGCTTGTGGTGGGGGGCCATCAGCTTGCGGACGAGGACGGGCGTGCCCGAGGCCAGGCCGGTGACCGGGTAGAGCAGGGTCGGGATCAGCTTCTCGGTGGGGAAGATCTTCTCGGTCATCGCGGTCAGCCGATGAACGAGGTGATCAGGCCGCTGAAGACACTCGCGGGGACGGCCCAGAATCCGCCAGCGGCGGCGTAGAGGCTGGGGGCGACGGCGCCGCACAGGGCGTCGCGCCACGGCTTCGGTTTGAATCCGAAGACCGCGACGGTCAGCAGAGCGGCGGTCGCGCCGGTCTGCCAGTCTCCGATCGCAGCGTTGCCCTGCAGGGATGCGCCAAGGTGCTCGCCGATGCCGCTGAGCTGCTGAAACGCGGTGCCCGCATTGGCGCTCAGGAGGCCGATGCCGAACGCCCAGTAGGGGACGTGCTCGTCCTTGATGTCGATCTTGCCCTTGCCGCGCACCCCGGCGTAGAGGATGAGGGTGGTGACGGTGGCGGCGCCGCCGGCGCCCATCGCGATGAGGCTGCTCATGGTGGGTGTGCTCCTTCAGCGGTAGAGGGGGAGGGCGGAGATGGCGGGGCCGAGGCCGAGGGCGACGGCGAGGCCGGAGGCGACCGGGACGCGCAGGAGGACCAGGAGCGCGAGGGGCGCGGGTCCGCGGACCTCGCTGACGCGCAGGCGGCCGAGGTCGCGGGTGAGGAGGTCCAGGGCCCAGCCGAAGAAGGCGATCAGGCCGCCGACCCAGGGGCCGCCGGGGGCGAGGAGCGGGACCAGGCCGATGGTGTAGCCGCCGATGGCGCTGATCGCGGTGAGGGTGCACCAGCGGCGGAACCGGCTGGTGCGGTCGGTGGGACCGGCGACGCGGGCGGCGCGGCGGCGCTGGCGGCGGGCCCGGGCCTGGGCCTCGCGCCGGTCGGCGAGCTGCTGGCGGCGGTGGCGGCGGGTGCGCTGCTCGGGGGTCTCCCCCTGGGCGGCCAGCTCGGCGTCCTCCCGGGCGCGGGCCCGCTGCCGCTGCAACTCGTGCTCGGCCTGGCGGCGGGCGGCCCGCTCCTCCGGGGTCTCGCCGATCCGGTCGGCGAGCAGGTCGACCAGGCCGACGAGGTCCTCGCGGTGGCCGGGGCGGTCGGGGGTGAGGATCTTCTCGACGCGGTGGCGTTCGGCGCGCTGCTCGGTGGTTTCGCCGGCGGCGGCGAACTGGGCGTCACGCAGGGTGCGCTGGGAGTTGATCAGGGCCTCGTACTCGACCTGCTGGCGGGCGTGGCGCTGGGCCTCGGTCTCGGTGAGGAGTTGGCCGACCTGTTGGCTGACCTGCTCGGCGATCTGGGGGATCTGCTCGGACAGGATCCGTCCGGCCGGGGCCCAGAACGCGGCGGCGGCTTCCTCCATCGAGGGCGCGGCGGCGGGGCCGACCGGGACGGGGGTGTGTACGGGGGTCGGGCCGCCCTTACGCCACCACTCGGGCTCCGGGGTGGGCATGCCGGCGGTGGGGGGTTCGGTGGGCTGCGGGGGGATGGTCATCGGGACCACCGCCGGGCGAGTTCGCGGATGCCCCACAGGGCAAGACCGGCATCTGCGCCGGCGCAGAGCAGGATGAGGAGGAGGCCCATCAGCGGTCCCTCCGGTGGACGGGTCCGCCGGAGCGGAGCCAGGCGGCGGTGCCCTTGTCGATGACGCGGATGTCGCGCTCGCGGCGGCGGCGCTCGGCGGGCGTCCGCCCGACCAAGGTGGTGCTGCTGGTGGTCTGGCTGGTGCGCTTGGACCAGAGGCCCATGGCTGTCTCCAGGTGCTGGTCTGGGTGGTGTGGATGGTGCGGCCAGCAGCGCGGCGGCGAGCGCCCGCCGCGGGGCCGGCGCAGTCACGGGTAGAAGCCGGTGCCAGCGCTCTTCTCGGCCTGCTGCTGGGCGGCCTTCGCTGCGCGGCGAGCCTTGGACAGGCGGTGCCGGATGTAGGCGGTGTCGGTGGGGCGGCCCTGCTGTGCGAGTGCGGTGGCAATGGCGTCGGCGGGGGTGTCGAGGCCTCCAAGGTGGCGGGCCATGGCCGTGATCGCGTCGGCCTTCGACAGGCCGGTGACCTGGGGCGCATGCGCTGTCGCATCCGGTCGCATCTGGGCGCCAATGGCGGGTGCCGGGGTGGCTGCGGGCTGGGGAACGCGGTCGAGGGTGATGGTGGGCACGGCGGCCTCGCCGAGGATGAGGGCGACGTCGAGCTGGTTGACGGTGATGCCGTAGGTGGCGAGCATCTCGACGAGTTCGGCGTGGCTCATGTCGGGGTGGCTGGAGGCGGCGATCTCGACGGCCTCGGCGGGGTCCATGGCGGCGAAGCGCTCGCGGAGGAGGGCGCGGTGGTCGCGCCGCCCGACGGGGGAAGCGGGCTGATGCGGCATGGATGCGCCGCTGGTCACGTGCTTCTCGGCCTTGTCCTTGAGCGCTTCGAGCGCTTTGCCGCCGGCGAGGACCCAGCCGAGCGCGCCGTAGGCCGGCATACGCATCGGCGTCTCGCCGCGGTCGGCTCGGGCTGCGGCGCGTTCGGCGGACCAGGCGAGGGTGCTGACGACGAGGAGGCCGACGGCCGGGGAGGCATAGAGGACCTCGGCAGGGCGGCCGCCGCCGGTGAACCGGGCATGGACCAGGTTCAGGTAGATCGAGATGGCGGCCATGCCGAGGGTCGCGGCGATCGGGCCGGCGGCGGACCGTCCGGCGCGGACGGCGTCGGAGGCGAGCCGGAGGGTCATGTAGGCGACGCCGTCGAAGACGAGGCCGGCGGCAAGGGCGAGGCCCTGCGGGACCGAGTAGTGCCGGGCGACGACGTAGAGGGACCAGCCGGCCATGGCGGCGGCTGCGGTGCGGACGAGGGCCATGGCGGCGTGCCGGCCGATGGTGGCGGCGGTGCGGTGGGCCCAGTTGGGCGGCGTGGTGGTCATGGTGGGTGTGCTCCGGGGAATCGGGGCTGTGGGGTGGCGCGGGGCGCCCTCTTCACCCATACTTGCATCATGAAGTTGCAACGTCAAGATGCATCACGAGGATGCAAGCGCCGCCCCTATCGACGTCGGAACACGACGTGGCATCATCGGGGCATGACCAGCACTGATGACCAGCAGGCGGCACGTAGCAGGCTCGCCGAGCTCAGTGCTGCCTACACCGCCGCCGAGACCAAGCTCGACGAAGCCCGTAAGGCGCTCAACGACGGCATCGTCGACGTCCTCATGGCCCGCACCCTCGGCCCCTCCGAGGTGGCGCGCATCGTGCCGTACGAGCGGCAGCACGTCGGCCGGATCGCCAAAGCTGGTGGCGTCCCTCCTTTGCGTGAGCCCACCGTCGTCAGCTTCAAGATCAACCTTGCCGAGCCTCCGAAGTCCTGACGTATCCCCCACGCATCACGGCCCCACCCGGCGTCTCGGGTGGGGCCGTTGTTGTGTCGCTGACCTGCGGCGCATCCGCCGCGCATCACCGACGCATCACGCTGCGGCGAGTTCGCCGAGTACCTGCTCGGCCCGGTCGGCGTACTCCTGCTCGGACAGGACGGCCCAGCAGTCCGGGGAGGAGCACTCGCGCATGCCGTCGGGCCGGGTGGTGATGGTGAGGAGGTGGCAGCGGGGGCAGGGCTGCCGGCGGGCGGGTCCGGCGAGCGGGCTGCCGGTGATCCGGTTGAGGTGGGCGTGGAGGCGGCCGATCTCCTCGGCGAGGTCGCGGGCGTACGGCCGGGAGGCGGCGAAGGGCAGGTGTAGCAGCAGCACCTTCACAGCGACGGACACGGTGCGCTCGCCGTCGTGGCCGACCGGGCGAACCCAACCCGACCAGTCGTTGGCGCGCTGCCGGTCGTCGATCACGACCCGGGCCCAGCTGGTGAGGAGGTCGAGGCCGGGGGCCGGGTCCTGGTCGCCGTGGGGGTCGTGGACGGCGGTCGCGGTGGGCCCGAGGAGGGACAGCACGTCGAGGCGGCACGGCAGCGGTGCGGTGCGGGTAGCGCCGGAGACGCGGGCCCCGCGGCGGCCGGAGCCGGGCAGGAGTGCGAGGTGGGCGAGGGTGATGAGCTCGGGGAGTTGGCCGAGCTGGGTGCGGAGGCGGTCGAGGTGCGGGGCGGGGAGCATGTCCGGTCTCCTGACGGTGCTGGGCGGTATGGTGATCGGACCGCGTGGGGCGCCCTGGCCGTGGTGGGTTCGGGGGCGCCCCTTCGTCGTGCTCGGGGTCAGGCCCCGGGTGCCCACTCGGGCCGGTAGTCGGGCCGGTCGGCATACGGCATGGCCAGGACCTGGAGGATCCACTCCGCCCCAGCCTTCTCGGGCTGACCTCGACGGATCATGTGGCAGCACTCGGCGATGATGCGCCGCTTGGCGGCTATCTCGGCCAGCACGCGATTGGGTAGGTGCTGCTGGTGGTGGGTGCGTTCCACCTCGACCTCGTCAGTGACCAGGTCGCACCAGCCGTACATAACGTCGACGACGGGCTCGGCGGCTCGGGCGATGCGCTCGTCCTCGCGGAGTTGGCCGTGGAGGAACGCAAGCAGATCGGTCACGATCACGGTGTCTCCTTGGTCAGTGGCGGCGGCCGGGCGGGCCGTAGGGGGTCTGCCAGGCCGGGCGGTCGGCGGGACGGGTGGGCTTGCCGTTGGCGTCGAGGAGACCGGCGTCCTGAAGCTGCCGGACGACCTGGCCGAGGGCGGTGCCGAGCTGCTCGGTGGCGGCGAGGAGGGCGGGCATGGCGGCCTTGGTGATCTCCTGGATGTGGGCGACGAGGCGGGCGCACTGCTCCAGGGCGGCCTCGCGCTGCTCGTCGGTGATCGTGGGGGCGGTCAGGTCGGGCATGGCGGTCTCCTACCTGGTGGCGGTGAGTGCTGCGGCGAGGGCTACGGCGGCGCCGGCGGCGATGGTCACGTCGGTCGCGGCGCGGAGGTGGCGCATCTTGTGGTGGCAGAGGACGGACAGGGTGATCAGCCGTTCGCGTCGCCGGTCGTTGGCGAGGGCCTCGTCGAGCTGGTCCGGCGAGAGCTGGGCCCAGTGCAGGAAGGACGCGCGGTCGCGGTCGCGGGCGCCGAGGCGGGGGCGGATGACGAGTGCGGCGAGCACGAACGCGGCGCCGAGGGTGAGGGCGGCGAGGACGGTGGCGGCGGCGTGGACGTGCCCGCTGGACACGATCACGCCGAGCGCCGTGCCGAGCAGGCCGATAGCGGAAAGGAGCGCGGCGGCTTTGGTGTCGGTGCGGGTGATCTCGGCGGTGACGGCAGCGAGGTGCCGGTCGAGGGGGTCGGTGCTGGTCATGCGACTCCTTCGTACTCGGTGATGTCGGGGAGGGCGGGGAGCGTGCTGGTGTTCTCGCGCCAGACGGGCCAGGGGCGGCGCCACCACGGCGGGTAGACGGGGCCGTGGTCGAGGTCGTACTCGGCGTCGTCGGTGAAGAGGGCGTCCGACCACTCGTCGTCGGGCTCCCACTGGTCGTCGGGGCAGGTCACGGCCGGGCCTGGGTGGGAAACGGGCTGGGAAACACCTCGGCGCCGCACTGGCAGATGATCGCCAAGTCGCCGGGCCGGGCGCCGAGCTTCTTCGAGTCCTGGTGATCACACGTGAACGCGGCACCCAGGTGATGAGACGACTCCCGGTCGAAGCGCTCCAGGACTGCGGCCATCGCCGCCTCGTACCGGGCCCGCTGCTCGGTGGCCTGGTCGCAGTCCCAGCCAGGATGGGCGAGCTGCCGGCAGTCCAGGCAGGCACGCCGCCAGTGGCCGATTGTCCGCACCGTGATCGGCTGCTCGGGGAAGGGTGCGGGCTCGGTGTCATCGAGGGCGCGGATGGTGGCGCAGGGGTAGGGATGGTCATCGCAGTTGTCGAGGCCGTCGGGGTCGCAGCCGACGCACCACTGGCCGGAGCAGCCGGCGTTCCCGCAGGGAGCCGGTCGGTGCAGGGCCCGGATGGCGGCGATGCGGGCCTCGGCCTGCTCGGCACAGTTGCGGTGGGCGGCGAGGCGGCTGAGGTGGTTTTCCACAAAGCACGTGGACGCCTCTTCCCCGGCCGCGAGCACCCGGGTCGCCAGTTCCAGCCGACGGTCGGGGGTGATCCTGTTCCAGCGCCAAATCCACTGCGCGGGGGTGGGCATGACCTGCTCGTTCTCGTACGGCTCCTCACCCTGGTGGAGCAGGGCGAGGGTGGCCTGGGCCGTGTCGCGCTGCTCGGTAAGTTCGGCGACCTGGCGGCGGCGCTGGCCGAGCTCGTCCTCGGCAGCGCGCAACTGCTCGACGAGCTGCTGCTGGTAATGGCTGGTCATGCGGCGCTCCTGGCGGTGGCGAGGACGGCTGTGAGCCGGTCGGCGAGGGCCCGAGCTTGGGTGAGGGTGGACGGCGGGCCGTTGAGGTCGAGCTGGCCTGTGCGGTAGGCGAGGACGATGGCGTGGGCGGTGCTGCGGGCGCGGAGCTTGGTGCGGGCGGCGGCGGTTCGGTTGAGGATGGCGTTGCGGCTGACGCCGAGTCGGCGGGCGGTCTGGGCGGCGGTGAGGCCCTCGGCGGCGTAGTGGAGGGCCTCGATCTCAGCCTCGGTGAGGAGCTGTCCAGGGCGGGCGTTGAGGGTCACTGCGGCTCCTCGGCGATGGCCGGGCGGCCGAGGAGGCGGAGCAGGTTGAGGGCTTCGTCGGTGCGGCCGGTCTCGATGAGGTCGGCGGCTCGGCGGATCTCGGCGCGGAGCTGCTGGTTTTCGGCGATGCGGTCGAGGGTGACGGGGTCGGTGATCACGGCTGGGGCTCCTCGGCGGTGGTGGTCTGGTAGTGGCGGGCGATGGTCCAGAAGGCTCGGTCGGTGGCAGCCTGGGTGGCCGCTGTCCGCGCGGCGTTGCGGAGCATCCAGGTGCCGGCCGCCGCGGAGGGGCCGCACATGGCCAGCACCACCATGGCGGTCACTGCGGGTCCTCGGGGCGTTCGATGGTGGAGCCGGGCAGCTCCGCGAGAAGCGCGGCCAGGCTGGCGGCGGCAAAGCCCAGGCCCTCATCTGGGTAGTCAAGGACGACACGGCCGGACGGGTACTCGGCGCCGTGGAAGTGGCGGCCGTCGAAGAGGCGGAGGTTGAACGGGCGGGCGAACGGCGTATCGGTCATCTGATGCCTCCGGGGCGGTGTTTGCGGCGTGTGCCGTGGCAGATGGCGGTGGCGGTGAGGGCGCTGCCGGCCAGCCACAGGCCGGCAGCGCCGAGCAGGGCGAGCGTCACTCGGCGGGCTGGCCGAGCAGCTCGCGGGCCAGGGCGAGGGCGGCCTCGTACTCGCCGCCGATGTAGAACGCGGCCGTCGCGTCGTCGAGGACCACGGCGATCAGCTCGCGGAGGCTCTCGTCGATGCGGGGGTCTCCGGCGCGGATGAGGCGGGCGGCAGCGGTGAGCTGCTGGTCGGGCATGGTGGTCTCCTCGGGGTGGGGCCGCCCGGGGTGCGGGCGGCCGTTGACGGGCGTCAGTGGACGTCAGTGGCGGCGTGCTCGGGGCAGAGGTCGCGGCGGCGGCCGAACCGCCAGCCGCGGGTCTTCAGGTGGCGGCGGAGTTCCCGGTGCGTGTCGACACGCACCGGGTGGCTCCACTCGGTGGTGCACTGCTCGCCGTCGTCGCCGCGGTGGTCGCAGCGGATGGCGAGGTACGTCTCGGCGCTCACGCGGCGGCTCCGGCGGGCGCGGGCAGGGCGGCGAGGTGGCGGGTGAGCTGCTGGCCGATCCAGCGGGCGTACGACGGCGGGATGGACTCCCTGATCCCGTCGCGGTTCATCCACGGCACGCCGAGGTCGTCGCGGGCCTCCTGCACGCCGGGGAAGTTGCCGACGTAGTGGGCCATCTCGCCTTCGCGGCGGGGGCGGCCCATCTTGGTGATGGGCAGCTCGTGGCGGGGGTGGTGGGGCTGCGGGAGGGTGAGGCCGCCGCCGGCTTCGATGAGGCGGTCGCGGTAGGTGCGGTGGCCGAACATGGCGCCGCACAGGACGATTGGCTCGGTCATGTAGCCGCGGGCGCCGGGAACGTTCTCGATCACCCACGGCAGGCCCAGCCCGGTGAAGGCGTCGCAGGTGGGGGCGATGAGCATCGGGTGGTCGTTGCCCTGCAGGACCTGCGCGTCGCTGTAGCCCTGGCAGGGCGGGGAGCCGTGGACGGCGGCGGCGTGGGTGCGGAGCCAGTCCGCCGTGGCGGCGAGAACGGTGAGGGCGTCGCCTTGGATGAAGGCCTGGCCGCAGTAGCGGGGCTGGTCGTCGAGGTCGATGCCGAGGACGTAGAAGTAGTCCTGGTAGCCGCGGGTGGCGCCGCCCTGGCAGCAGTAGAAGTCGGCGAGGATCGGGCGGCCGGCAGCGTCGGCGAGGACCTGGTCGAGGAAGGCGGCCAGCGCGGCCGGGCCGGTGTAGCGGTGGGTGAGGCGGGTCACTGGCGGGTCCTCAGCTGGTCGGGGTGCGGGCGGCGAGGAGAAGGTCGGCGTTGGCGTCGCAGGTGCAGCGACCCCAGTCGCCGCAACCCCCGCCGAGGCAAGCGGCGCGGATCAGCTCGGCGGCCTCGGTGAGCGTGGTGTTCCGGGCGGCGGCCAGCTCGGCGCGGAGGCGGGCGATCTCGGCGTCCCGGGCGGCCAGCTCGGCCTCGACGACCGGCAGCATGGCGGCGGCCAGGCCTTCGGGGCTGCCCTCGATCCGGACGACGTACCGCCACGGCGCGGGCCGGCGGACCGGGTGGGCGGCCTCGCACTCGTCCTCGGAGGCTCGGCAGTCGGTGCCGTCGCAGGAGTACGCGGCGGCGAGCAGTTCCTGGGCGATGCGCTCGTGGAGGTCGACGATGCGGGGCGGGGTGGTCACCGGCCCTCCCCGGCGGGGACGATCGCGTCGAGGACGGTGCGCCCGATGTCGGTGACGGTCACGGGGCGGCCCTTCAGCGGCACGTAGTCGCCGAGGCTGACGAGCCCGTCGGCGAGGAGCCGGTCGAGGGCGGGCCGGGAGACGCCGCTGCCGGGACGGCCGGGGTCGCGGTAGACGTGCACGGTGGTATTGGCGAACCGGTCGAGGTAGCGGCGGCCGGTGGCGGTGACGCGGGGCGCGGCGTCCATGGCGGGGCTCCTGGGGGTTGTGTGCGGGCGTGGCGGGTGTGCGTGGCGGCTCAGGCGGTGAACAGGGGCAGGTCGAGCGGGCGGTCGAGCCTGGCCCGGCAGAGCGCGGCGTACGGTTCGTGCTGCTCGACGCCGACCGCGCGGGCTCCTTCGAGGACGGCCGCTTCGAGGGTGGTGCCGGATCCGGCGAACGGGTCGAGCACGACGGCCCTGGGCGGGGTGACAAGCCGGACGAGCCAGCGCATCAGCGCGAGCGGCTTGACGGTCGTGTGGACGGTGCCGTCGGTGCCGCGGGGTCGCTCGGAGGCCGGCGCCTTGGCCTCGTACCGGAAGGTGGGGAAGAACCGAGCCTGCTGGCCGAGCTCGGCCACGGGGCAGCCTCTGTCACAGCCGGGGTCGGCGCAGGTCGGGGTGTGGCCGAGGAGGATGTTGGTGGGCCAGCGGCCGGCCGGGTGTGACGAGTCCTCACGCGTTCCGGTCCACTCGCCAAGGGTGGCTCCGTTGCGGTTGGAGGCGAGGCCGACCACGGACGCGCACTTGTCCAGGTAGTCCTGGCCGGCCTCGGTCCGGCAGGCGTCGATGTTGAGAGCGCCGGTGCCGTGCAGCAGAACGTTCGCCACGGTCGAGTCGTAGCCGGTGCCCTTGCGGGCCAGGACGATCGGCTCGTGCGCGGGCTTCAGCTGGGTGTTCCACCCGTCCCAGTGTTGGGCGGTGGCGGTGGCGGGGGCAGTCAGTGGGTAGCTGCCGGTGCTGAGCGGGGCGAGCTGTACGTCGGACTCATAGCGGACCCGGTGCCCTTCACCGACGACCTCACGGGCGGCCCAGCCTTCCCCGAGTGAGCCCTTGCGGGCGTTGAGCTCGGCGACGAGCGGCCGGATCTCGGTGTCATCGAAGCCGAGGGCCTCCCGGATGCGGTTCCACTGCTCAGGGCGGGGGACGGTCGCGGCTTTGCCCTGAGTGGTCCACAGCCCGGCCATGCCGTTGGTGCCGAACAGGGCGTCGATCTGGCGGTTGGTCCAACCCGCGGCGTTGCGGGCCGCCGCCAGCCACGCGGTGACCTGCAGTACCTGCTGTCGGTCGTCTCGCCGACGGTCTATCAGCTTGCCGATGTCCTGGCCCTTGGGGAAGCCGGAGCCATAGATCCAGTGGAGGGAGTCGCGGATCTCGAAGCCAGCGTCTTCGATGGCGACGGTGAGGCGGTGGTAGGTGCGGGGTGCGCCGAACGCGAGGAGGTGGCCGCCGGGCTTGAGGACGCGGAGGCACTCGCGCCACAGGTCGACGTTGTAGGCGATGCCGGTGGAGTCCCAGGCGCGGCCCATGAAGCCGATCTCGTACGGGGGATCGGTGATCACGGCGTCCACGCTCGCGTCGGGCAGGGTCGGCAGGACGGTGAGGCTGTTCCCGTGGTGGAGGGTGACGGTGTCGGTCTCGTAGTACGGCACAGCGGCCTCCTGGGGACGTGTAGGGCTGGTTGGTGGTGTCGGGTGCCGGGCGTGCGCTGCGGGGCGTGTGTGGGGCCGGTTCTGGCGCGCGGGCGGGGTCGGACCGGTCCGCGCGCCGGGGCCGTCAGGTGTGCGGGTTGAGCGCGTTGTCGAGGGTGCGGACCGCCTTGTCGATGGCCTTGTCGTAGCCGACGGTCTCGCCGTACTGGTCGGGGTCGAGCTGCTCGTACCGCTTGTACCGCTGGTCGTAGTCCTCGCCCGGGTCGAGGGCGCGGACGGCGGCGATGGCGGCCTCCAGCTGGCGGACGCGGGCGATCAGGGCGGGCACGTCTTCGGCGGAGTCCTGGGAGGGGCAGTTGATGAACCGGCCGTCGTTGGCCGCGTGGAGGTTCGCGTACAGGTCGTAGCGCGCCTGGATGGCGTCGAGGTCGAGGGGCTGGGGCTGGGTGCTCATCGGGTGGTCTCCTCGGTGGTGGGGCGGTGGGCATCGGTCTGGAGGGGCGGCAGGACGGCGAGCTGGCAAGCGTCGGTGCGGCAGGTGACGGTGGCGTTGTCGGGCTTGCGATCGTCTCGGGGGCCTTCGGGCTCGCCGCAGGCGGTGGCGAGGACGGTTTGGCCGTCGTCGAGGCGGATGGCCTCGGCGGCGTGCACGGTGCGGCTGCGGTAGAGGCGGAGGCGGTGCGGGTAGGCGCTCATCGGGTGGTCTCCTCGGTGTTGCGCTGGGCCCGCTCGTTGCGTTCGATGCGGAGGTCGCGGAGTTCGTTGGAGATGCGGTCGAGGTTGGCGCGGGCGCGGTTGAGGGTCTGTCGGGCGTCCTCGAAGTCGGCGCGGAGGCGGCGCTCGCGCTCGTCGAGGTCGGCGCCGGTGGGCTGGGTCATGGCGGTCCTCAGGCAGACGGGGCGGCGGGCTGGGTGCCCTCGCGGAGGGCGTGGAGGTGTACGAGCGCGGCCTGCAGGCCAGCCAACTCCGGGCTGTCCTTCGGCTGGCCCGACATCAGGCGGACGATGCCGCTGATGCCCTCCTGGAAGGCCGCGCGCCGGGTCTTGTCCTCGGTGAGGGGGAACACGGCGTCGAGGTAGCCGCGGATCTCGGTGGCGTCGCGCTCGTCCAGCGTGGTCTTCAGCAGGCTGGTGCTGCTGCCGTTGAACTTCGGGCCGGCGAGCCTGTAGCCGAGGCCGCGGCCGGCGGCGTTGAGGTGGTTAATGCTCAGCTGGAGCTTGTTGGTCCATCCGTCACGGGAGACTTCGAGGGTGATGCGGTCTGCGGGCTGGGTCATCGGGTGCTCCTGGTGGATGGTCAGGCGGCGGGCCTAGAAGGGGGACTCGGCGCTCGGGGCGATGTAGCCGGGCAGCCGGCGGGCCAGGGCGGTGGGGATCGGTAGGAACACGCGCTGGTAGTCGGGGTGCCAGCAGTCGCAGTACTCGTCGTAGGCGGACTCGCCGTCGACGTCGGGGACCTGGTATCCGCCATGGCCGGCACAGGTCGTGCAGTCCGGGTGCGGGCGGTCGACAAGGGCAATGGCCGGTCGGGGCCGGGTGGTGTAGCGGATACGGCGACGCATCGTGATCTCCTCGGGGCGGGTCAGCGGTGCGTCTCACGCCAGTGGGCGTTGGCCCACTCGACGGCCTCGCCGAGGTGCTGCAGCGGGGCGCCGAACTCGCCGGTGTCGGGCGGGCAGAGGAGGCAGCGGAGCTTGTTCTGCGGGGTGATGTCGAAGTGGTGCAGCCGGGGCGCGTAGGCCTTGTGGCGGATGATGACGGCTTCGGGTTCGCCGTCGCGGGTGACGAGGAGGGGGCCGCGGGTGCGGTGGCTGTCGAGTCCAGCGATCAGCTCGTTGAGGTTGAGGGCGAGGTCGCGGATGTCGATGGGGTTCATCGGGGTCTCCTAGGCGGCGGGTTGGGTGTGTTGCTGGACGAGCCAGGTGTCGAGGCGGGTGGGGTGGCTGCCGCCGGCGACGGGGCGGTGGGTGGTGCGGCCGAGGCAGGGCAGGCCGGGTTTGGCGCGGCAGTGCTGGACGGGGCAGGGGATGGCCCATTCGGGGTGGGTGCGGCGGGCCCGGAGGTGGTCGGGCATCGGGGCGCCCATCACGCGGCTCCCTGCGCGTTGTGGAGGGCGTCCTGGCGGGATCCGTGGAAGCCTGCGAGACGGCGCCCGGAAGGGGCCGTGCAGGGCTTGTGGCGGCCCGCAGAGCACCTGGGGCAGCGGACGTCCAGCGCGCTCCGCAGGCGGGTCTGTGGCCGGTCCGCGGTCGGCGCGTTGTGGCCGACGCCCGCGGCCAGCTCCAGCACCGGGCGGGGGGTGCCGGCATACTCCAGGGCTGGCGGCCGGTGGCCGTCCATCACCTGAGCGATCTGGGCCTTGAGGTTGCGGGTGAACTGGGCGCTGGTCTCGTCCGGGTCGGGCTCGTACTGAAAGTAATCCAGGCGGCCGGCCCGCAGGCGCTTGACCTCGTCGATGATCTCGGCCGGGGCGATCCACGGCTGACGGCGGGCGATCTCGATCACGGCCTGCTTGCAGTCCGCGAACTCGTAGCCGGCGAGCACCTCGCTCCAGGCGTCGGGGGTGTACTCGTCGAACTTCTGCTGCGGGCACACGGCGTGGACGTAGCGGGCGAGCGCGACGGCTTCGGCTTCGTTCACGATGACTCCTTCTGCTGCATACGCTCCTGCGCGCGGGCCATGGCCCGGGTGAACATGTCGTCGGTCTGCTGCTGCTGGCGGGACACGGCCGGGGCGCCGGTGACGGAACGGAGGGCGGGAAGGCCGGCCTCGGGTTGCGGCATGTCGGGCAGGTCGGACCAGATCCGGGTGAGGTAGCGGGCCGTCTGCGGCGGGTCGTCCGGGTTCCAGCGGCGGCGGGCGAACTCGACCAGCGCGGCGGTGCCGCAGCGCTTGATGTGGCCGTGGACGGCGAACCACTCGGTGTCGCCGAGGCGCCAGCCGACAACCATGCCGGCGGCGGTCATCTGGTCGACCAAGTCGCGGGCGAAGTCGGGGACCTGCGGGCCGCCGGATCGAGCCGCCTTGCTAGCTAGCTCTACCTCCGTAGGAGGTAGAGGGGATGGGACGGGGCGGGCTGGGATGGGGGCAGCGTCTCCTCTGCGATTGCGCGACGCTCGTGTAGACGCGTCTACATCAGAGTGGGAACCGCCGCTGACCTGCCCGTTCTCTGCGTCCGGCGCACTAGCGTGTTCCGACTCGGCATCCCAACTTGCATCAGAATCGCCGCCAAATCCGTTCCGTTTTTCATTCGGATTCGCGTCAACTTCGTGCGAGTTGCCGTTCGGATTCGTGTCGGACGCGCCCTTCCGCTTGCCGTCACGCCAACGCTTCTGCCGCTCCGTCTTGGCCGCCCGAGCCGCCGCAACCGCCTCCTTCGAGGGGTTGTAGGCGAGGTACTCGTGAATCAGGAAGGTGTTCGCGGGGATGGTCGGGTGCCACTCGCGGCAGGCGTCGCAGTCGTGCGGCGCCTCGTGCCACAGGCCGGCCTCGACGAGCGCCTTGATCATCCGGGGGGTTCCGTACTGCCGGGCCACCGCGCGGGGGATGATGCCCTCGCTGGTCTGCTGGGCCGCCCAGGACCCGCACCGGACGTAGAGCCCGACCGCGGCGGTACCAGCTGCGAACACCTTGGTGTGGCAGTGGAACCCGTCGTCGATCTTGAACCACGGCATGTGCTGGTCTCCGGTCAGTTGGTGCGGGAGGGTGGTTGGTGGCCTGGGGCGGAGGGAGATGCCAACCCGCCCCAGGCGGTCGGCGGGTCAGGCCGCGAGTTGGGCGGCCCACGTGTCCAACTGGCCGGTCCGTTCGGCCGCCCGGCCGACGCAGGCGCCGCACCAGGACAAGCCGTCGGGCGGCGTGGCCGGCAGCGGGTCGATCAGGACGGTCGTGGAGTGGGTGACGTCGTAGCCGCCCGTCCCGCAGAAGGCCTGTCGGCCCGGGTACTTACCGTCCTCGCGCATGATGTGGAGGCGGCGAACCTGTCCGGCGCGGCGCTCGGACCCGTCGTGGTAGCCGCGGTAGAAGGCGCGCATCAGGCGGCGACCTTCGCCAGTTCGGTCGTCCGGCGCATCGCGGCGACGTAGCGCTTGGCCTGACCGGTCAGGTACGGCAGGTCGAGGGAGTTGTCGTTCTCCTCGGCCGTTTCGACCTTCTCCCAGCAGCGCGCGCAGAACTGGTAGATCGTGGTGTCGCCGAAGCCCCAGTCGAAGACCTCCTGGTGCTCGTAGGTGAAGAGGACGCGGGTCTGGCTACAGAGCTGGCAGGTGTCCTCTGTGGGCGTCTTGCTCATCGCGTCTCCATCGGTGTGGTGGGTGGTTCGGGGTGGCCGGCCTGCCGGGCCGGTGTGTGGTCGGGGCAACGCCAGCCGTTCGGGAAGAACCGGGCGCGCTGGCCGCAGTAGCGGTCGACGCCGGGCGGCTGCCCCGGCTCGCGGGGCAGCACCTGCCGGCAGGTCACGGCGCCTGCTCGACCAGGCCGAGCGCGTCCAGCAGCAGCGCCAGGTCGTCCTCGTCGCGGGCCTCCCGCGCCACGTACTGGCGGGCGGCGGCCACGGTCTCGGCCGGCAGGGGCAGCGCGGTCAGCGTCACGCTGTACGACTCCGCCCGATCCGCCGGGTCACGGAA
Source organism: Kitasatospora sp. NPDC002551 (assembly GCF_040296005.1). Lineage (NCBI taxonomy): Bacteria > Bacillati > Actinomycetota > Actinomycetes > Kitasatosporales > Streptomycetaceae > Kitasatospora > Kitasatospora sp. NPDC002551. Next base: position 153,920 of record NZ_JBEOWI010000007.1, read on the forward strand.
GCGCGAGATCACGCCGCCACCTCCCGCCGGCGTTCGCTCAGCCACCTGGTGACCGTGCGGGTCGCGACACCGATCCGGACCGCAGCCTCGGTGTGCGTCGCGCCCGCGGCTACGAGCACCCACGCCTCGTGCCGCTGCTCGGCCTCCAGCACCGCGTGCGCACCACCCGGCGTCTCCGGCCACCGCCGCAGGTACGACAGCGACCGCACCGCGCCCGGCAACAGCGGGATCCCCGCCGCCCTGCCGTGCTCGTCCCACGTCACATGGCCGAGTACGTCCTGCAGCGCGGCGTCCGGGTCGACCATCGACGCGAGGACGACGATCAGCGCGGCGCGCTGGGTGTCGTCGAGGCGGGCGATGGTGCGCTGGATGTCTTCCGCGTCTCCGTCGCCGTGGGTCAGGCAGGCGAGCCGGCTCGCGTAGGGCAGCATCGCCTCGGCGAGGTCGCCGCGCTCCTCCGGCGTCAGGACCGGGCTCACCGCGCCACCTCCTGCCGGGGGATGAGCGGCCAGCGCCCGTCCACGACCGCCGTCGGGTCGTTCTTGCGGAGGCGCCGCTGTCGGGCCGCAGCCCGCTCCACCGCCCAACCGACCTGCCGCTCGTGCACCTCCGCGAGGGACATCTGCCGCAGCTCCGGGTACTGGGAGACGATCTGGTAGGTCACCGCGGCCGCAGCTGCGGCGTCGGCGTCCGCCCGGTGCGGGCCGGCGTGCACCACGTCGTAGTGCTCGCACAGGTCCACCAGCCTGCGGCGGCCGTCCCGGCCCTGGTCGAGCTTCCAGTCGAGCAGCAGGGGATCCAGGACGAAGATCCGGTGGCTGTGGTGGCCCTGGGGCCACGACCGGCCCGTACGCTCGTGCTCGCGAGTGAGCAGGGTCAGGTCGAACGGGGCGTTCGCCACCACCAGCGGGATGTTCTCGTACGGCAGCTCAGCCAGTTCCCGGGCCAGTGCGCCGACGACCTCGTCGACCGGCCGGCCGTGCCGGTGGGCCACCTTGCTGGTGATCCCGTGGACCTTCACGGCCTCCAGCGGGATGTCCTTCTGACCGGCGTCAGCGAGCCACGTCCTGGTCTCAACCGGCACGCCACGGAGAACCCGCGCCAGAGCGGCCGTGACGATCCGGTCCGTCTCCACGTCCAGACCCGTCGTCTCCAGGTCCAGCGCGGCCCACTCATCCAGCCACCAGGCGCTCACTCCGCACCCCCCGCCTGCGCGACCTGCGGCCACGCGGCCGACTCGGCGGTGGCGGCTGTCTCGGCGGGCTGCGGGGAGGGGAGCTTGGTGATCTCGGCGACGGTGACTCGCTCGGCCGGGAACTCCTCGTCGAGGGTGACCTCGCCGCGCTGCACCGACTTGTACGTCACCCCGAGCTGGGCAACGTCGAACTCGGTCCACTTCCCGCTCGCGCGGCCGAGCTTGGCCTCGATCCGGTCGACGGTCACCCCCATGCCCTCGAACATCCGGACAGCGTCGGCGATGCGCTGCGGCAGCGGCTTGCCGCCACCGTTGGTGATGGTCCGGGTGCAGATGTCCTTGGCCTCTTCGACGAACCAGGCGGGCAGGACGGAGAAGATGGCCTCGCGCAGGCGCCGGGCTCCGTTGTTGGCGTTGTTCTCGTAGATGTCGCGGAGGTCGACGAGCTTCTTCGGGCCGCCCTTCACGTCCCGCTTGTGGGGGACGATGAACACCTGCGACGAGCGGGCGTTGGTCTGGACGTCCCAGGCGAAGGCCTGCATCTCGGACTCGCCGTACTCGTCGTCGCGCCGGAGCTCGGCGAGGCCGTACTGGATGTTGCCCCAGCAGCGGGCCAGCTCGCGGGCGAGGTGGACGGACGGCCCGGACACCGTGGACCCGCCGCGGGAGTAGCGGAAGAACGCCCGCTCGGCGAGGCCCTTCTGCTGGCAGGACTGGCGCATCTCGGCGACGGCGGCCTGGACGTTCCGGGGGCACTGCTGGGCAACGACGATCGCCGCCTGCACCTCCGCGACCGCGCGGGACTGCTCGACCGCGGTGCCCTGCCCGATTCGGGCCGGCGCCTGCGGCATGTACTGCTCGATGGGGTTGCTCACTTCTGGTTCTCCTGCTTCTCGGCCCAGGCGGGCAGGGAGACGACCTCGACGCGGTCGGAGTAGCCGGGCCACTGCCCGGACGCGGTGCACTGCTGGTAGACCGCCAGCGCCTCGCGGTTGCGGCGACGGCCGACACGGATCGCGAGCGGGTCGAGCTGCACCACGTTGATCAGGTACGGGGCGGTCTTCTCCTGGCAGACGAAGACCATGACGACGTCCTCGACTCCGAGGACCGCCCGGATCCCGTCCACGTACCACGGGTCCTGCTGGTAGTAGCCGTAGTCGTAGACCGACTTCTCGATCGACCGCGGGTCGGCGGACACGGTGGTCTTGTAGTCGGGGACGATCAGCCGGCCGCCGGTCGGGTAGGGCAGCCAGTCCGGACGGCACCGCCGCCACACGCCGGTCGCCTGGTCCACCCAGAACAGCGACTGCTCCGGCAGACCCGAGCCGGGCGCGAACAGGCGGCTGGCGACGGGGTGCTGGCGGATCGCTGCGGCCATCGCCTGCACCTGCGCCCACTCGGCGGGCAGGAGCGGCACGGCGCCCCGCAGGCGGGCCTCGTCGCGCTCGGCCTGAGCCTTGGCGGTGCGGTAGTTGTCGGCCTTGACCTTGACGATCTCCGGCCCGACGCCCAGCACCTGCATGTGGGCTGCGGTCCCGAAGTCGAACGTCCGCCGCGGCGCCTGGCCGTGGGTGCGCTCGTGCTGGAACAGGGCCGGGCAGGACGGGGCCAGCAGCCGCCGGGCCCCCGTCGAGGAGAGGCTGCCGCCCGGCACCGGGTCGGCGTGGTACTGCTCGTTGGTCATCTCGTAGACGCCGGTCCGGTCGATGATCGGCCCGGCCGCCGGGGCCGCAGTGGCCCCGGCCGGCGAGGTGATGGTCATCAGTTCTCCGGGTGGAAGTCGAAGGTAAGGGGCATCAGGAGCCAGCCGCGGCCGTCCGGGCGGACGAGCTCCAGCGCCGGGTAGGGCCAGGCGATGCGGCGGACCCTCAGAGCCGCGAGAGCACGCAGGCGGCTCACCGGCCGGCCCCCGGACGGCGGGCGGCCACGTACCGGACCTGCTCCGGCGTCACCTCCGAAGCCCGCACCGACCGCACACGACGCCGGTTCCGGTACTCGCCGACCACCAGCAGCAACGCCAACACAGCGGACGCGATCAGGAAGAACCCGTTCATCAGCTGGCCCTCCTGTCCTGCTGGCGCGGGAAGACGATCAGCTCGGCACCGTGCGCCAGCTCCCGCCGGGCCGACATCGTCAGCGGCGCCGCCGTGAGCAACTCATCCGCGAGCCGGACCGCGTCGACGTGCGTCAGCTCCGTCTCCGCCTCGTCCATGCCGAGGTCGAGCTCGACGTCGTCGACTGCGGCGTCCCACGCCGGACCGCCCTCCTCGACCGCCGCCGCCAGCCGGTTCAGCGCGTCGACCACCAGCGACTGGTCCTCAGCCCAGGCCTCCGCCAGCGCCCGCAGCGTGTCGTACCGGACGCCGCGCGCCCGCAGGACCACGTGCATCCACGTCGCGTCGATCCGCGCGTGCACCATCCCGTCCCGGCCGCTCACAGGGCACCGTCCTCAGCGGCGCTCTCCAGCTCGGCGATGCGGGCCTTCGCGGCGACCAACTCGTCAGCGACCGTCGCGTTCTGCTCGACCGACTCCGCGACCGTGTCCCGCCACCGCTGCACCGCGGTAAGCACCCCGTCCGCGACCGCCAGCATCTCCGCGTCCGACACGTTCGCCCGGCGGCCGATAGCGAGCTGGTCACCCGACAGACCGGCCGGGAAGAGAAACAGGTGCCCGTCCGTGAAGCCCATCGTGCTGGCGTAACCACCGGCCGACCACATGGTGTGCGTCGTGCTCATCGGGCCCCCTCCGAGGTGATGTGGCCGGCCCGGGCCGGCATGTGCTTGCCGAGCGGCAAACCACAGCCGCACGAGCACAGCGGCCCGACACCCGCCTCCAGCCAGTCCTCGCCCGCCGCCACCGCGGCCGACCGCTCCTCCTGCGAGTACTCGGCCATCACGCCACCCCCAGCAGCCGCCGGTACCCACGGACCTCAATCGCGGTGACCTCCAGCTCGTGCAGCAGACCGGCGATCACCGCCCGCATCTCACCCACCAGCGCGGCCCGCTCCACCGAACCGGCCGGCAACGGCCGCACGGCCACCGCCCGCGCCCGCTCCACGTCCCAGCCCAGCAAGCCCACAGCCGCCGCATCCCGCAGCGACAACACCACGGCGCTCATCGGGCACCGCCAGCGATCGCGCAGTCCATCTCCGCCTGCCGCTTCGCGATCCGCTTCTGGACCAGCTCCATGCCCCGCGGCGTGACGTGCAGCGTGTAGTGCGCGCAGTCCCCCCACGTGTGGGTGACCACCGTCTCCTTCGCCGTGAAGTGCTGGTCGAACTGGGCATAGAAGTCCCAGACCGCAGCCCCACACACCGCCTGCCGGCGGAACACCAGGTGCTCGTCCACCAGGAACTGGCGCAAGTCCCGCTCCCGCCAGCCGAGAAGCTTCGCGGCCTGCCGGATCAGCACGTCGCCCTCACGGGCCGCGAGGTAGGTGTCGTGGGCGAGCGCCTTCGGCTCCAGCTCCGCGACCCGGGTGTTCAGCTCGATCTCCCGGTCGGCCGCCGCCAGCAGCGCCGCGGCCACCGCCCGGCGGCCCTCCGGCGTCGCCATGTCCGGCAGCATCGGCGCGACCGGCGCCACCGAGTACGAGCCCGACCGGCGGATGCTCGGGAGGACCTCCTCGGAGATCCAGTCCTGGAACCGCTCGGCGGCCGGCAGGTTGCTCCGCATGACGAGTCGGTACACGCCGGACTCGGACACGACCGCGCGGTTCGGGTTGCCCGGGGTACCGTCGGAAATCACGACGGAACCCTTCATCCGCTCGGGCAGGCGGGAGAGCGCGTCGCGGCCATTCGCGTAGCCGAGGACCGTGGTCACGTCGGCCGCGACGAACCACGGTTCGCCGTCGATGGTCACCACCCGAACCGCAGTTGCGGTCTCCGGGAACGTGTAGGGGATGATGGACACAGGTCCACCTCTCTTTCGTGATCGTTTGACGCGCGGGTGGGCCGAGGGCTCTCGTTCGGGCGGCATCCCGGCGGGAGCCCGACCCATGTCGGGGGTCAGGCGGCGAGCGGCTGGCGGCGACGCGGCTGACGCGGCTCGGGAGCCTGGCGGGTCGGGTCCAGCACGGGGTTCGCCCGGCTATCGCGCGCCTCGTGCTCGGCGAGCCAGGCGTCGAGAGCGGCGAGCCGGTACATCCGCCGGCCACCGAGGCGGAAGCTCGGGGGGCCCTGACGCCGGTCGTTCAGGCAGTACAGAGCCCGCGCCGTACGCCCGATGTAGGCGGCCGCTTTGTCGTGCGGCAGCAGGGGCGAGGTCACCTCGCTCATGACTTCCTCTCCGTTTCTTCTCTGGTGATGTCCGTGACGTCCTTCAGACGAAGCCCATCGGCAATCCGCCGCATGACCTCGGGCTGGGCGCCGCGGAGCCCGCGTTCGATTCGAGACAGGTGCGAGGGAGAGATGCCGACCTGTCGTGCAAAGGCGTTCAGGCCGTGCCCCAGCTGTTCGCGCCTGCTGCGGATGTTCGGTCCGTTGGCTTGCACAAGAAGAACCGTAGAGGCAGTAGAGAGGAAGTGCAAGCAGCAATGAGAAATAGAGAGGAAGTAGAAGTGAGGTCACCCTCAGTTGGCGGGAACCCGCCTGGCAGTGGGGGCGAAGCCTCTGGGAGACTGTTGCCTATCGTTGCCTCGCTGGTGGCAGAGGAGGCGCAACCGAGAAGCAGGGGCCGGACCGTGCAGGACTGGACGTACCTAGGCGAGTGCATCAAGCGGGACCGCAAGCAGAAGCAGTGGCTGCAGGCGGACCTTGCTGAGGCTGCAGGACTGACCAAGCGGACGATCGGAACCTACGAGGCCGGTCGTCCGCCCGCGTCGGCGCCCGATATCCCGTCGGGGTACTACGCAGTCGGTGTTGCGCTGGGCTGGCTGGCGGACGGCGTCGAGCGTGCACTGAACGGCGGGAACCCGAAGGGCGAGACCCGGGTTGCTACGGGGACCGCTGTTGAGGTTTCGGCCAGCGGCGCGAGCGTGTTGGACCTGTATCCGGCCGTTGGCCGGTTCGCTCGGGCTGCGGTGGCGGCTGGCGGTGATCCCGTGCTGCGGGATCTTCTGGAGGAGGCAGCGGATCGCCTACTCCAGTCGGTGCCGCAACGACCGGCCCAGTCGGCGCCGCAGCCCGGGTACGGCCTGGCCGCGTACCGACCGCACGCGTGGGCCGAGGGCGACACCGGCGTACCGGACGACGACGCCGCGCGGATCGAGCAGGCTCTTGAGGAGCACGCTCGCCACGGTCGGCAGGAACCGTAGCCCCCTGCTCCCTGGGGCCCCTGCGACACGCGTGACTTAACGTGCGTATTTCCTCACTGTTCCTCGTGTAGATGTGCCAGACTTCTCTCTCCGACATGCCTCCCACACGTCAGGACACTGGGGGAGAGGCATGCCCGCATCCGTCGGCACCGCCGAGGCCGAAGTGCAGTACGACCCCGCCGCCGAGCTGGACCGCATGGGGATACCCGTGGTCCGCCTCTGGCTGCGGGACACCTGGGGGGTCTGGTCCCCCAAGCGCCGAGCAGTCGTCATCGCCGCCGGCCTCAGCCCGGCCGAAGTGCGGTGCGTCCTCGCGCACGAGCTGGAGCACATCCTCGCTGGCGACACCGGATGCGGCGGGCGAGACGGGCTGAGGGCCGAGCGGCGCGCCGACACCCTGGCCGCGCGCAAGCTGATCGGTCTCAGCGACTACTTCGCCGCCCGGCAGTGGGCAACCAGCGAGGCTGAGCTCGCCGAGGAGCTCGGCGTCACTACCTGGATCCTCCGCGCGCGCGGGGCCGACTTGGAGGGGGGAACAGCGTGGCTGGCTACATCGAGGACCGCTGGCTGAACAAGCGGCCCAACCCGGCGACGGGGAAGCGCGAGAGAACCGCGTTGTGGGGCAAGGGGAAGCGCTACAAGGTTGCCGGGATCCCTGGCGTCCGGGATAGGTCGTTCAAGGCGCTGGAAGACGCGAAGAAGTGGCAGCGCGAGGCCGCCACGGACAGCACGCGGGGCAACCTCTACGACCCGCGCAACGGAGAGATCACGTTGCGGGAATACGTCGAGAAGCACTGGTGGCCGAGCCTTCGTCAGCCTCCGAGTACGAAGGAGGGCATGCGCTCCCGGGTCTTCAACCACATCCTGCCCTACCTGGGAAGCCTGCCGCTGCTGAGCATTGGTGACGAGCAGATCCGCGCGTGGGTGGTTCAGGCCGAGAAGCGGATCGACGTCAGTACCGTCCGGACGACCTGGAAGCACTTTTCCGCGATCATGCAGGCCGCGTTCAAGGCGAAGCGCATCCCAGAGAACCCGTTCCGGGATCCAGAGTTGAAGGCGCCGAAGGCGACACCGAGCAAGGCGAAGGCGTGGCCGCTCGCGCGAGTCCTGGCGGTCAGGGATGCCCTGCCCGCCCGGTACCGGGTCCTCGTGGACCTTGCGGTCGGCGCGGGGCTGCGGCAGGGCGAGGCGTTCGGATTTAGCCCTAACGACATCGTCGGACAGGAGATCCACGTCACCCGGCAGATCCTCAAGATCGGCGGCCAGTTGGCGTTCGGGCCGCCGAAGGGCAACAAGACGCGGGTCACCGTGTGCCCGCCCGGCCTCGCCGAGAGCGTGCGCGCGCACGCCGAACAGTTCCCCACGATCGAGGTCACTCTGCCGTGGGTCGACCCGGAGCGGCCGAATCTGGAGTGGAGCGAGCGCCCCCTCGCGACAGTCCGGCTTCTGGTGACCACCACCCACGTGAACGGCAAGTCGGGCGGTGCGGTCAACCGCACGACGTGGGACGAGAAAGCGTGGAAGCCAGCGCTCGTGAAGGCCGGCGTGATCCCCGCGCCGGTGCGGGAGGAAGTGCAGGGGACGAAGGTGGTGTGGACCCGGACCCTGTGGAAGATGGACCGCTCCGACGGGTTCCACGTGCTCAGGCACACGTTCGCCTCGGTCGTCCTCCAGGCCGGGGAGACCATCACCACCCTGGCCGCGTGGCTCGGCCACAGCGACCCCGCCTTCACCCTGCGGACCTACGTCCACTTCCTTCCCGAAGCTGGCCGCCAGGCCCTCGCGGCCCTTGGCCGGTGGCTCGCGCCGGACGCACGCGAGGAGGCGCCGACGCTCCCCGCGGCGCGCTCCGGTGACGAAACTCCCTCCTCACTCCCTGCGGGGTCGCAGGAGGCGGAGGCCGGCGGCGTTTGCGCAGGTGGGGAATCGCTGGCGGGGGTGTAATCCCAGGGGTGCGGTCTGTACCCGGCGTATAGGTCGACTCTTCCGTCGCCTGGCTTGAGTGAGGCCCCCCGACCTGCAAAACAGCAGGTCAGGGGGCCTTCGTCGTACCGGCTCCGGCTCCGAGCTCGGATCAGCCCGGGTGGGTGCCGACGGCGTCGCGGACCTGGTCGCCGAGGCCGCCGCTGACGCGGGCACAGTGGGCGCCGCAGAAGAACATGCCGGCCACCTCGACGCCGTGGCCGACGATCCGGACGTCGCACTGCTCGCAGCGCGGGGCGAGCTTCTCCATCGCGCACTCGAAGCTGTCGAAGGTGTAGACGTCGCCGGTGATCGTCTTGATCTCGAAGGCGAGCCAGTAGTCGTTGCCGCAGGTGACGCAGATGGCCATGGCGGCGCACTTCCTTCCGGGCGGAGGGGAGGAGGGGCCGGGCGTGTGCCCGCCCCTCCAGTCTCCGGGGCCCCGGGTGGGGCGGCCACCCGGCGGGCCCGGTCAGGTGGCGCGGGCGGAGAGCTCCTCCAGGGCGCGCAGGGCCCGGTCGGCGTCGTCGGCGCCGACGAAGAGGTGGTCGTGGTGGTACCCGGCCACCATGTTGCAGCTGATCCCCTCCTCGGCCAGCCGGGTGGCGACGGCGGCGGTCAGGCCGACGGCCTCCAGCGCCGACTCGACCCGCAGGGTGATCCAGGCGGCGACGTACGCGTAGGGCAGGCCGAGCGCGTCGGCCTCCTCCTGGGCGACCACCACCGTCACCCCCTCGGGTTCGGCGACCGTGGCCACCGGCCGCAGTCCGGCGGGCACCTTGGTGGGCAGCGTGCAGTAGACGTACCGCCCCGGGTTGAGCAGGGGGCGCAGGTCGCGCAGCAGTGTCGTGAGGTCTCGTTCTCCGGCCATGCCCCGCACCGTAGCGGCCGGGCGCCGGGCAGCGGTGGAGGGTGTATCGGAAAGCGTTGACGGTCGACAGTCACCGATATATCGTCGAGATATCGGGATAGTGACTCGACTGTTCCGAACGATCGTCTGTCCATCGTCTACGGGGCCGCCCCGGAGCGGCCCGAACGGGAGGTGGGTGCGATGCGCCCAGGACGATTCCGTGGAGAGGGAGGTCCCGGCGGCTGCCGCCCGGGGCCGGAGTTCGTGGGGATGCCCGGCGAGCGCTACGAGGGCCGGGGGGCGTTCGGCCCCTTCGGTCCGCCGCCGTTCGCCGGCGGGCCGGGCGGACGGCCGGGCCCGCCGTGGGCCCGGGGCGGCTTCGGCGGGCCTCCGCCGTGGGTCCGCGGCCGGCGCGGCGGGCGGGCCCGGCGCGGGGACGTGCGTGCCTCGCTGCTGGCGCTGCTCAAGGAGCGGCCGATGCACGGCTACGAGATGATCGCCGAGATCGCCGAGCGGTCCGGCGGGGCGTGGCGGCCGAGCCCCGGTTCGGTCTACCCGACCCTCCAGCTGCTGGAGGAGGAGGGCCTGGTCGCGGCCGAGGAGACCGGCGGCAAGCGGCTGGTCTCGCTCACCGAGGCGGGCCGGGCCGAGGCCGAGGCCGGGCCGGACGAGCCGTGGGCGGAGGCCGGCCAGGAGATCGACTGGGCCGCGGTCCAGGAGGTCGGCCAGGCGCTCGGGGCCGTGGACAACGCCGTCCGGCAGGTCATGACGACGGGCACCGAGGCGCAGCGCGCCAAGGGCCTGGAGGTGCTCAACGAGGCCCGCAAGAAGCTGTACCTGATCCTCGCCGAGGACGCCTGACCCGCCCCGGCCGACAGGGGGCGACGGTGACGGGCGGTGCCGCCGCTCAGGGGCGCACGACGAACAGCGCCACGCACGCGAGCAGCAGCACCGCCCAGCCGAACCAGAGCCAGCCGTTGGAGCCGATCACCGCGCTGTAGGCGCTGACCACCACCAGCAGGCCGGCCGTGACCGCGGCCACCTGCCGGTTGTGGTGCGCCACCGCCTCGGCGCGGGTCCTGGGGTGCCGTGCGGATCTCGCCATCGCCGTCCTCCCGCGAGGGGAGGCGGCCGTCACCCGGAAGCGCGGGCGGTGGCCGCCTCGTCGTACTCGTAACGCCAGAACCAGCGGGCGCCCCGCTGCTGCTTGGCCCGGACGTACACCAGTGTGCGCGCCGGGGTGTCCCCGTGCGAGGGGACCGGCACGGTGTACTTCCTGGGCACGCCGTACATCGGCCCCAGCGGGATGGGGAGGATCCGGCCGTCCAGGGGGCCGCCGACGAATTCGGTGTCCGCGCTCTTCACCCCACCAGGGTCTCACCCCGCGCCGGTGCGCGGCGGAGACGGTGCGGGGCGGAGACGGTGTGGGGGCCGGGTGCGGGGAGTGTGACCGGAGAGGCACCGCCCCCGGTCATCCACAGGGCCCGCGCACCCTTATCCTTCCTGTTACGCCCTCGGGGTCCACCCGGGTCAGCGGGCCCGTACGGGCCGGGCGAGGCGCACCTCACCGTGCCCGCCGGGCCGCCGAGCCGCGGCCGTCGTGCCGCAGTGACTCCGTACCGTGACCCCGGCGTCGGCCGCCCGGCAACCCCGGCTCCGGCCGGCAGGGCGCGGGACTGCAGGGCCGAGCTCCACCCGGGGAAGCAGCGGGGGGCGCCGTGCGTTGCGTCGGAGTGGTAGGTCGAACGCTGTGTCGCACCGGGCACGGCATGCGCGGAAGGGGCCCGATGGAATCCGGCGGCAGGTGGACGGCCTGGTGGCAGAAGCGTGATCGTGAGCGGGGCCGGCCGGCGGACGCCGACAGTCCCGCCGCCAGACTGGACCAGCTGCTCGGCGCGGTCCGCGCCGGGTTCCCGCTCGCGCCCGCGGCCCATCCGGCCGGCTACCGCTGTTCCTGCGACCGGGTCGCCTGTCCGGCCCCCGCCCAGCACCCGGTCTCCTTCGCCTGGCAGACCCAGGCCACTACCGATCCCGAGCAGCTCGCCCGCTGGCTCTCCCGCGACCCGCAGGCCAACTTCATCACCGCCACCGGCCGCGTCCACGACGTGCTGGACGTGCCGGTGGAGGCCGGGCGCCTCGCCCTGGAGCGGCTGACCGCGCTCGGTGTCGAGGGGCCGGTGGCCGCCGTCGGCGAGGACCGCTACCTGTTCTTCACCGCCACCAGGGGCACCCCGGTGGACGAGGACGAGTGGTGGCCGAGCGCCCTGGACTCCACGCCGGACACCATGTCCGAGCACCCCGGTCTGCGCTGGCACTGCCGCGGCTCGTACACCCTGCTGCCGCCGGCCGCGCTGCCGGACGGCTCGGAGGTGCGGTGGCTGCGCGGGCCCGAGCAGCCGCTGCCGGACCCGCTGCGCGTCCTGGACGTGCTGACCGACGCCTGCACCGAGGTGGGCGCCGTCGCCGAGGAGCAGTGGCTGATCGGCTGAACGGGCCGACCAGCCACCGGGACTACGGCAGGGTGAGGATCTCCGCGCCGTCCGCCGTGACGACCAGGGTGTGCTCGAACTGGGCGGTGCGCTTGCGGTCCTTGGTGACGACGGTCCAGCCGTCCGGCCAGATCTCGTAGTCGTAGGTGCCCAGGGTCAGCATCGGTTCGATGGTGAACGTCATCCCCGGCTTGATCACCTCGGTGGCCCGCTCACTGTCGTAGTGCGGGATGATCAGGCCGGAGTGGAACGACGTGTTGATGCCGTGTCCGGTGAAGTCCCGCACCACGCCGTAGCCGAAGCGCTTGGCGTAGGACTCGATGACCCGTCCGATGATGTTGATCCGGCGGCCGGGCTTGACCGCCTTGATCGCCCGGTCGAGCGACTCCCGGGTCCGCTCGACCAGCAGCCGGGACTCATCGTCCACGTCACCGACCAGGTAGGTGGCGTTGAGGTCGCCGTGCACCCCGTGGATGTAGGCGGTGGCGTCGATGTTGACGATGTCACCGTCCTGGAGGACGGTCGAGTCCGGGATGCCGTGGCAGATGACCTCGTTGATCGAGGTGCAGACCGACTTGGGGAAGCCCCGGTAGCCGAGGTCGGACGGGTAGGCGCCGTGGTCGCACATGTACGCGTGGGCGACGGCGTCCAGCTCGTCCGTGGTGACGCCGGGAGCGATCAGCGCGGCCGCCTCGGCCATCGCCCGGGCGGCGATCCCGCCGGCGATCCGCATCTTCTCGATCGTCTCGGCGCTCTGCACCTCGGGCCCGGTGTACGCGGCCGGAGCGGGCTTGCCGACGTACTCGGGGCGTGCGATGTGCGCCGGGACCTTGCGGGTGGGGGACTGGATGCCGGGTACGAGTGCCATGGCCGCGAGTCTAGTTGGCGGGCCCCGCGCGCCATCGCCGGGCGTGGACGCCGGCCCCCGCCGGGCCTCCCGGCGGGGGCCGGGTGTGCGGACGGCGCCGGGGCGGGGAATGATCGGGACGACGCGGGGAACGCGAGCCGCGACCGCCGACACGGAGGAGACCGCACCATGCCCCTGGGATTCCGCCGCAACAAGCCGACCGGCCGGCCCGGCGAGTGGTTCTACTGCATCAAGCACGGCAAGGTCGAGGAGGGGCCGGAGTGCCCGGCGAAGGACCGCCTCGGCCCGTACGCCACCCGGGAGGAGGCGGCGCACGCCCTGGAGACCGCCGAGCTGCGCAACCGGGAGTGGACCAACGACCCGCGCTGGAGCGACCGGCCCGAGGACGCGCCCGGCGAGTAGCGGGTCAGGACGCGTCCGCCGCCTCGCGCTCGGCCGCCTCCCGCCCCGCGGCGGCCTCGCGCTCCGCCGCCGCCCGCTCGTGCTCGGCGCGGACGGCGGCCGCGTTCGGGTCGGTGCGGTCGTCGTAGGAGAGCAGCCGCGGCAGTGCGGTGGCCAGCGCCAGCACGCCCACCACGCAGGCGGCGCCGCCGACCCACACCGAGGCCCGGACGCCGACCATCCCCGCCATGCCGCCCGCCCGGACCTGGCCGAGCTGGGGGCCCACCGAGTAGCTGAGCAGTTCGACGCCGGCCATCCGGCCGCGCAGCTCGTCCGGGATCGACTGGTTCCACAGCGTGGAGCGGGCGACACCGCTGATCTGGTCGGCGCCGCCGGCCAGCGCCAGGCAGAGCAGCACCAGCCAGACCGAGCCGGACAGGCCGGCCAGCGCGATCGCGACGCCCCAGCCGAGCGCGGCGGCCAGCAGCAGCCGGCCGTGCCGGTGGATCCGGGACGTCCAGCCGCTGGTGACCGAGACGAGCAGGGCGCCGACCGCCGAGGCGGAGTACATCGGGCCGAGTGCCCAGTCGGCGTGCAGCTCGGCGGCCAGGAACGGGAAGACCGCCACCGGGAAGGCGAACAGCATCGCGCACAGGTCGATCGCGTAGGTGCCCAGCAGGTCCTTGCGGCTCCACGCGTACCGGATCCCGGTCAGCACCGCCTTCACCGAGGGCTGCTCGGCGCCGGTCGGCGGCGGGACGGCGCGGATCCGGGCGAGCAGCAGCAGCGAGGCGCCGAAGGTGACGACGTCCAGCGCGTACGCGGTCTGCACCCCGGCGAAGGTCACCACGACGCCGGCCAGCGCCGGTCCCGCCACCGAACCGACGTTGCGGTAGAGGGAGTTGAGGGCGAAGGCGGCGGCCAGCTGGTCGTGCCGGACGATCCGCGGGGTGAGCGCGTCCAGGGCCGGGCGCTGCAGGCCGTCGGCGGCGGCGACCAGCGCGGCCACCAGGTAGACCGGCCACAGCACGGGCGTCGGCAGCAGCGCGTTGACCAGCAGCAGCACGCTGAGCAGACCGAGCCCGGCCTCGGCGAACAGCACCAGGCGGCGGCGGTCCAGGGCGTCGGCGAGGGCGCCGCCCCAGAGGCCGAAGACGATCAGCGGGACCAGCTCGAAGGCGCCGACCAGGCCGACCGCGAAGGACGAGTCGGTCAGCTCCTTGATCTGCAGCGGCACGGCGACGTAGGTGAGGAAGCTGCCGAAGCTGGTGACGCAGCCGGAGACCCAGAGCAGGCGGAAGTCCCGGGAGGAGCGCCACGGGGAGAGGTCGGGGACGACCGAGCGCAGCAGGGATCTCGCCCGACCGTTCGTGGGCGGGGCGGCGTCGGCGTCGTTCACGAGTGACCATCCTGCGGGGGCGCCGGGCCCGGCCGCAACGGATTTTCGCGCCCGCCGCGCCCCGCCCGCCCCGTCAGGCCCGTCGTTCCCTCGGTGCGCCCCGTCCTACCAGCGGCTGACCGTGGGCCCCGCCGTCAGCCGCGCGGCCAGCGCCGCCAGCCGTTCCAGCGCCGCCGCCGAGCGCCGCGCGGGCCGCTGCCCGGCGGCGGCGCTGACCAGGTGCTGGGCCAGGTCGAACGGCTCCTCCTCGCCCGTGCCGACGGCGAGCCTGCGGTGCGCCAGCCCGGTGAGGTCGGCGAGCCCGGTGAGGTCGGCGGGCCCGGCGGCGGACGGCCCGTCGGGCGCGTCCGGCCCGGCGCCGTCCAGCGCCAGCACCGTCGCGCCGTGCCGCCGGGCGTCGTGCACCCGCTCCAGCAGCGTCTCCCCGGCCGCCGCCGGGGCGACCACCAGGACGGTCGCCCCGCGCCCGGCCTCGGTCAGCCGCCCCAGGCCGTGCGCCAGATGGCCGGGCGCCTGCGCCGGGACCCGGTGCCGCAGCAGGGTCGGGGCCAGCCGGGGCACGTCCGACCAGGCGGCCTCGTCCTTCAGATGGGCGGCCAGGTGCCAGGGCTCGTACGCCTCGGTGCCGACCAGCAGCAACTCACCCGCGCCGCGCCGGGAGACCGCCCGCCGCAGCTCACCGGCGAAGCCGCCGACGGCCTCCAGCCAGCCGGTCCCGGTCAGCCGCTCCCGTAGTGCCGAAACTCTCACCGCGTCCATGGCCGACAGGATGACGCGAGGGGCCGGCGGTTTGGCAGGATCGGCCCATGACTTCCCTCGATTCAGCGACAAACCCGGCCCACGACCTGCCGGACGTCTCGCAGCTCGTGGTCGGCGTCCTCGGCGGCACCGGCGACCAGGGGCGGGGGCTGGCCCTGCGGCTGGCCAAGGCCGGCCAGCAGGTGATCATCGGCTCGCGCGACGCGGCCCGCGCGCAGGCCTCGGCGGAGGCGATCGGCCACGGCGTGCGCGGCGCCGACAACGCCGCCACCGCCCGGGAGAGCGACATCGTGATCGTCGCGGTGCCCTGGGACGGCCACGCCGCCACCCTCACCGCGCTCCGCGAGGAGCTGGCCGGCAAGATCGTGGTGGACTGCGTCAACCCGCTCGGCTTCGACAAGCAGGGCGCCTACGCGCTCGTCCCGGAGGAGGGCAGCGCCGCCCAGCAGGCCGCCGCCCTGCTGCCGGACTCCCGGGTGACCGCCGCCTTCCACCACCTGTCGGCGGTACTGCTCCAGGACGAGTCGGTCGAGCGGATCGACACCGACGTGATGGTGCTCGGCGAGGAGCGGGCCGCCACCGACATCGTGCAGGCGCTGGCCGGGCGGATCCCCGGCATGCGCGGCATCTTCGCGGGCCGGCTGCGCAACGCGCACCAGGTGGAGTCGCTGGTGGCGAACCTCATCTCGGTCAACCGCCGCTACAAGGCCCACGCGGGCCTGCGGATCACCGACGTCTGAACCACCGGCTGAACCACCGGCGTCCGATCACCGACGTGATCACCGGCTCGCCGGCCTCACCCCTGGACCCGGTCCGGAGGTGAGGTCGGCGACAATGGGAGCCGTCCGTCCTACCGGCCCCAGGAGTCTGCCGCCATGCCCCGCACGTCCGTCCTCGCCTCGATCGTCGCCGTTCTCGCGCTGGCCGCCGCCGTGGTCTCGCTGGTCCAGGGCTGGTGGCTCGGCCTCGTCTGGCTCCCGATGGCGGGCATCGCCAGCAACGTGCTCTGGATGAACGTGCGCCGCGAGAAGCTGGCGAGGGCGGCCGCGGAGCAGACCGCCCAGGCCTGAGACGCCCGGGCGGCGAGCCGGCCCCGAGCCGCGCCCAGTCCGGCTCAGTCCTTCCAGAACGTGAACAGCTCGTGGCCCACCTGCGGGTAGGCCCGGTCGACGCCCAGCAGGTCCATCACGCCGTACACGGCCTCGAAGAACCAGTGGTTCACCTCCGGCTGCCAGAGCAGCGCGAAGACGGCCAGCATGCCGTACGGCGCGAACGGCTCGATCGCCCGCCGGGTCTTGAGCGACAGCCACGGCTCGACGATCCCGTAGCCGTCCAGGCCGGGCACCGGCAGCAGGTTGAGCAGGGTCGCGCTCAGCTGCAGCATGCCCAGGAAGCCCAGCGCCAGGGCGAACGGCGAGACGTTCAGCTCGAAGCCGTTCCAGACCGCGTGCACCGCGGGGTCGTCGAGCCAGCCCGCGCCGACCGGGATCAGCAGCAGCACGGCGGCGAGCAGGTTCACCAGCGGTCCGGCGGCCGAGATCAGGCTGTGCTTGAGCCGCCCCTGCACCCGGTGCCGCTCGATCCAGACCGCGCCGCCGGGCAGGCCGATGCCGCCGAGCAGCACGAACACGATCGGCAGCACGAAGCTGAGCAGGACGTTGGCGTACTTGAACGGGTTGAGGGTCAGGTAGCCCTTGGCGCCGACCGAGATGTCGCCGCCGTGCAGCGCGGTCCGGGCGTGCGCGTACTCGTGCAGGCAGAGCGAGACCATCCAGCCGGCCACCACGAACAGGAAGACCCCGAACCGGGCGTTGCCGTAGCCCTGGAAGACGGCCACGCCGGAGGTGACGAGGATCGCGAGCAGCGCCCAGAACACCGGACTGATCCGGCGGTCCTCGCTGCGGGAACGCTGCGTTGCGGCGAAGGTCATGGTGTGGGTGCTCCGGAGACTGTCGGGATCGGCGGGGGCGAACGGCCAGTGGTCGATCATGCCGGGCGGTCGCGGCCCCGGACAAGCCGTCCCGGATGAACGTACGGCGCCCGGCACCGGGTTCCGCACCCCGGCGACCCGCCCCGGCGGCGAGCGGGCGACGAGCAGGGGACGGTCAGGGTCGTGGACCGGACAAATGTGCGTGGCGGGCGGCGCCGATCCACCAGAATGGTTCGGTGCACTACGGCATCCTCGGCACCACCACGGCCCACCACGACGACGGAACCCCGGTCCCGCTCGGCGGCGCCCGGCTGCGCGCCCTGCTCGCCGCGCTGGCCCTGCGGCAGGGACGGCCGGTGCCGCCCGACCTGCTGGCCGACGAGGTGTGGGACGCCGAGCCGCCGCAGGACTCCTCGGCCGCGCTGCAGACCCTGGTCGGCCGGCTGCGCCGCACCATCGGCCGCGACCGGGTGGGCTCCGGCCCGGCCGGGTACTGGCTGACCGACCCGCTGACCGACCTCGCCGAGTTCCAGCGGCTGGCCGCGGAGGGCCGCCGGGAGCTGGATCGGGGCGACCACGCGGCGGCCGCCGAACGGCTGCGGGCCGCGCTCGCGCTGTGGCGCGGCCCGGCGCTCGCCGACCTGCCGGACCGCACCGGCCCGGCCACCCGGCTGGAGGCCCAGCGCGAGGAGGTCCGCCGGCACCGGATCACCGCCGACCTGGGCCTGGGCCGGGCCGCCGACCTGGTGGCCGAGCTCGCCGAACTGTGCGAGGGACAGCCGCTGGACGAGCCGCTGCAGTACCTGATGGTGCGGGCGCTGCACGAGAGCGGCCGGACGGCGGAGGCGCTGCGCCACTACGAGCGCACCCGGCGCGCGCTGGCCGACGAGCTCGGCGTGGACCCGGGGCGCAGGCTCCAGGCCCTCCACGCCGAACTGCTGGCCCCCGTGGAGGCTCCCGCCCCGGTGGCCCCCGCGCCGCAGGCGACCGCAGCCCCCGCCCCCGCCCCCGCCGCACCCGTGCCCGCCGCCCCGGCGCCGTCCCGGACCGCGGGCAACCTGCGCGGCCGGCTCACCAGCTTCGTCGGCCGCGAGAGCGACCTCGCCGCCCTGCGCTCGGTGCTGGCCACCAGCCGGCTGGTCACCCTGACCGGCCCCGGCGGCTCCGGCAAGACCCGGCTGTCGGTGGAGGCCGGCCGTCTGGAGCAGGGCGCCGGGCACTGGCCGGACGGCGTCTGGCTGGCCGAGCTGGCCCCGGTGGAGCGCCCGGACGCGGTGCCCGGCGCGGTGGTCTCGGCGCTCGGCCTGCGCGAGACCGTCCTGCACACCGGCACCAGCATGGTCGCCGAGGTGATCGAGGCCCGCTCCGGCGACCCGGTGCGCCGGCTGATCGAGCACTGCGGGCGCCGCCGGATGCTGCTCGTCCTGGACAACTGCGAGCACCTGATCCAGTCCGCCGCCGACCTCGCCGACAGCCTGCTCACCGAGTGCCCCGGCCTGACCGTGCTGGCCACCAGCCGCGAGCCGCTGGGCGTGCCGGGGGAGACCGTGCTGCCGGTGGAGCCGCTGCCCGACCCGGTGGCGCTGCGGCTGCTGGCCGAGCGGGCCGCCGCCGCCCGCCCGGGCTTCGACCCGCGGAGCGACCCGGAGGCCTGCGCCGAGATCTGCCGCCGGCTGGACGGCCTGCCGCTGGCCATCGAGCTGGCCGCCGCCCGGCTGCGGGTGATGACGGCCCGGCAGATCGCCGACCGGCTGGACGGCCGGTTCGCCCTGCTCACCGCGGGCAGCCGCACCCTGCTGCCGCGCCAGCAGACGCTGCGCGCGGTGGTCGACTGGAGCTGGGACCTGCTCGGCAAGCAGGAGCGCGCGGTGCTGCGCCGGCTGGCGGTGTTCGCCGGCGGCTGGACGCTGGAGACGGCCGAGGCGGTCTGCGCGGACGGCGCCGAGGTGCCCCGGGAGGAGGTCGCCGACCTGCTGCTCTCGCTGGTCGACAAGTCCCTGCTGGTCGCCGACCTGGACGGGGACGGTCCGCCGCGCTACCGGATGCTGGAGACCATCCACGAGTACGCGGTCGAGCGGCTGGCCGAGGCGGGGGAGAGCGCCGGGACCGAGGGCCGGCACGTCGAGCACTTCCGCGAGCTGGTCCGCACCGCCCACCTGAACGTCCACGGCCCCGCGCAGCTGCACTGGCTGGCGGTGCTGGAGCGGGAGCACGACAACATCCGGACCGCGCTGCGCCGCGCCGTCGACCGCCGGGACGAGGACGAGGCGCTGGTGCTGGCGCTGGGCATGAGCTGGTACTGGTCGCTGCGCGGCTTCAGCCAGGAGGCCCGCCGCTGGTACGAGCAGGTCCTGGCGCTCGGCCCGGACCCGTTCGGCCCGGACGCCCGGCCGGTGCCGCTGGAGCGGCACGTGCTGGAGTACCCGCTGCCGATGCCGCCGGAGGCCACCGCGGAGGCCCGCCGGGCGGTCGTCATCTACCGGCTGATCAGCTTGTTCGAGGGCAACCTGGACGTGCTGGCCGACCCGGACGCGGTCGCGATGGCCCGCAAGATCACCGAGGCCTACACCCCGGACCTGCCGCAGGCCTACCGCTTCCCCGGGCTGATGCGGGTCTTCGGCGCCTTCCTGGTCGGGCAGTTGGACGCCATGAAGGACCTGCTGGACGACGCGGTGGAGGGCTGCCGGCGCTACGGCGACTCCAGCGACCTGGCCTTCATCCTGCAGATCCGGGCCAAGATGATGAACGACTGGCCGAACGGGGCGGAGCAGAGCACCCGGGACGGCGAGGAGTCGCTGGAGCTGTACCGCCGGTCCGGCGACCTCTGGGGGATGTCCCAGGCGCTGTCCGCGCGCGGCGAGTCGCTGGCCAACCAGGGGCGCTCGGCGGAGGCCGTCGAGGCCTATCAGCGGGCGATCGAGCTGGCCGAGGAGCTGGGCGCCCCGCAGGAGGTGCCGATGCTGGGGGTCCACCTGGGCGCGGCGATGCTGGACGAGGACCTGGACGAGGGGGAGCGCCGGATCCGCGAGGCGATGGAGGGGATCCGGCCGGGCGACAACCAGGCGACCAACGGGGCGCTGCTCTTCGGGCACCTGATGCTCTGCGGCATCCACGGCGTGCGCGGCGACCACGGGGCGGCGCTGGCCGAGCTGGACGCGCTGAGCTGGACGCGGGTCGGCGCGTTCGCCCCGGACGTGGTCGGCGGGATGCTGACCGTCACCCGGGGCTGGATCACCGCCCGCGGCGGCGATCCGGACCGCGGGCTCGAACTGGTCCACGAGGGGCGCGCGATGCTGCACGCGGTGCCGTCGAGCGCGGGCGGGTTCGTCGAGCAGATGTCGGTGATGCTGCTGCCGCCGGTGGTCGGGGTGATGGAGGTCTTCGCCCGGCGCGACGGGGACCTCGACACGGCCCGGCGGGCCGCCGTGCTGTTCGGCGCGCACACCGCGATGAACGGGCCCCACAACAACTTCCTCGACCGGGCGGAGCGCGAGCGCGCCGAGCAGAGCCTGCGCGACCTGCTCGGTGACGCGGTGTTCGAGGCCGCCGTCACCGAGGGCCGGGGGCTGTCCGTGATGGAGGCCGGCGCGCTGCTCGACCGGCTGGTCGGCTGACCGGCACGCGGCGGGCCCCGGGGCGCTCCCCTCGCGCACCCCGGGGCGCCGCCGTGCGGTCACCGCTCAGGTCCGCTTGCGGAACCGGGCGACGGCGAGCGGCGCGAAGACCGCGGTGATGCCGACCGACCAGGCCAGCACGATCAGCGTCGGGTGCGCGACCGCGCCCTGGCCGTTCATCAGGGCCCGGCAGGCGTCGGCCAGCGCGGACAGCGGGTTCACCTTGGTGAAGGACTGGAGCCAGCCCGGCATGGTGTCGGTCGGGGCGAAGATCGAGCTGCCGAACTGCATCGGCATCAGCACCAGCATGGAGACTCCCTGGACGGCCTGGGCGCTGCGCAGGGCCATGCCCAGCAGCATCGAGATCCACACGATCGACATGCCGAACACCAGCGACAGGCCGACCGCCGCCAGCGTCTGCAGCACGCCGCCCTTCAGCTCGAAGCCGATGACCAGCGAGAAAACGATCATGATGCTGAAGGAGAGCAGGGCCCGGCAGGTCTCGGCCGCGATCTTGGACAGCAGCACCGAGGAGCGGCCGATCGGCAGGGTGCGGAAGCGGTCCATCACGCCGGTCTGGAAGTCGCTGTTGAGGCCGGTGCCGACGGCCATCGCCAGGGTGAGTCCGGTCTGCCCGAGCAGGCCGGGGATCATGTACTGCTTGTAGGCGTCCTGGCCGCCGGAGATGGCGCCGCCGAAGACGTAGACGAACAGCACGGTGAAGATGATCGGCATCAGGATGGCGTCGAACATCGACTCCGGGTCGGCCTTGATCCGCATCAGGTTGCGGCGGGTCAGCGCGCCGACGTGACGCAGGTGGCCGGCCAGGCCGATCCGGGTGTCCGCCCGGACGGGGGAGAGCGTGGCGGTGGTCATGCGACAGGCTCCTTGGCGAGGCTGGGGGCGGCGTCCGCGGGCGCCGGACGGTCCGCGGGCTTGCCGGTGATGGCGAGGAAGACCTCGTCGAGGCTGGGCAGCTTGGTGTCGATGCCGGCGACCGCGAAGCCGCGGGTGCCGAGCACGCCGATCACGGTGGTCAGCTGCTCGTCGGCGGTGATCGGCACCGAGAGCAGGCCGGTGTCGGTGGAGAAGGTGGCGGTGACGCCGGAGTCGTGCAGGCAGCGGGCCATCTCGGGCAGCTCGGCGGGGTGGGCCGCGCGGATCTGCAGGGTCCGGCCGCCGACCTGGGCCTTGAGCTCGGCTATGCCGCCGGCCGCGATCACCCGGCCGCGGTCGATGACGGTCAGCTCGCCCGCGAGCTGCTCGGCCTCCTCCATGTACTGGGTGGTGAGCAGCACGGTGGAGCCCTCGGCGACCATCCGCTGCACCTCGTCCCAGACCTCGTTGCGGGTGCGCGGGTCGAGGCCGGTGGTGGGCTCGTCCAGGTAGAGCACCCGGGGGCGGCCGATCATCGAGGCGGCCAGGTCCAGGCGGCGGCGCATGCCGCCGGAGTAGGTCTTGGCGGGGCGCTTGGCGGCCTCGGTGAGCGAGAAGCGCTCCAGCAGTTCGGTGGCGCGGGCCTTGGCGTCGCGGCGGGAGAGGTCGAGCAGCCGGCCGATGAGGTAGAGGTTCTCGTAGCCGGAGAGCAGTTCGTCGACGGAGGCGTACTGGCCGGTGAGGCCGATGGTGCGGCGCAGCTGCTTGGGCTGGCGCAGCACGTCGTAGCCGCCGACGAAGGCGGTGCCGGCGTCGGGCCTGATCAGCGTGGACAGGACGCGGACCAGGGTGGTCTTGCCCGCGCCGTTGGGGCCGAGCACACCGAGGACGGTGCCCTCGCGCACGGTGAGGTCGACGCCGTCGAGCGCCTTGGTGGTGCCGAAGTGCTTGACGATGCCGTGGACCTCGACGGCATTCCCCGCGGCGGGCCCCTGGTCGTTCGGGGCGGTGGAGATTCGTGTCATGCCCCACAGACTGTCCGACCCGGCTGTCAGCCCGCTGTCAGCGGGCGGTCAGCGGGCGGTCCGGGGCGGGCGGGCCGGCGGCGCGCTGTCGGCCCGCTGTCACACGGCTGTCATCCGGGGCCCGGCCCGGCCGTGGCCGGGCCCCGGACGACGGTGCGCGTCAGTGGAAGGTGTGCTCCGGCGCCGGGAAGGCGCCGCCGCGCACGTCCTCGGCGAACGCGCGGGCGGCGTCGCCGAGCACGGCCCGCAGGTTGGCGTACTGCTTGACGAACTTGGGCACCCGGCCCGCCGTCATCCCGGCGAAGTCGGTCCAGACCAGCACCTGGGCGTCGCAGTCCGCCCCGGCGCCGATGCCGACGGTGGGGACGGCGAGCTGCTCGGTGACCTGCCGGGCCAGCTCGGCGGGCACCGCCTCCAGGACGACCGCGAAGGCGCCGGCCTGCTGCACCGCCTTGGCGTCGCGCAGCAGCTGGTGCGCGGCCTCGTCGCCGCGGCCCTGGACGGGGTAGCCGCCGAGCGCGTGCACGGACTGCGGGGTCAGCCCGATGTGGGCCATCACCGGGACGCCGGCCTCGACCAGCAGCTCGATCGAGCGGGCGCTGCGCTCGCCGCCCTCCAGCTTGACCGCGCCGACCCCGGCCTCCTTCATCAGCCGGGCCGCGTTGTGCATCGCCTGGGCCGGGGACTCCTGGTAGGAGCCGAACGGCAGGTCGGCGACGATCATGGACCGCTTGGTGCCGCGGACGACGGCGGCGGCGAGCATCACCATCTGATCCATGGTCACCGGGACGGTGGTCTCGTAGCCGAGGTGGCAGTTGCCGGCGGAGTCGCCGACCAGCAGGACGGGGGTGCCGGCCTCGTCGAAGACGCCGGCGGTGAGGGCGTCGTAGGCGGTCAGCATCGACCACTTCTCGCCGCGCTGCTTGGCGGCGGCGAGGTCGCGGACGGTGACGCGGCGGTTGGTGACCCCACCGTAGAGGGTGGCGGTCGTCGCCTGGTTCTGGGCAGGCGAAGGCGAAGAAGCGTTCATCGAACAGGCTCCTGAAGGGTTGTCGTCTCGTGGCGCCGTGCGGCGTCCCCGGATCACCTCCATGCTTGCACGGCCCGGCGCGGGCGCAAAAGGGGCGGGGGTCACTCCGCTTGTGACCGGCGGCCGGACGGCCCGGCGGCCCGGCGGCCGGGTGGGTGCGCGCGGGTCTTTGCCGCAGCTTTACGATACGGATTCGTCTCGTATCGAAATTGTCGCTACCCTGACCGAGGGGGGTTTACGAGACGATCGCGGCTCGAAATGCCCGCCAGTGCCACGCCGTACCACGGACGGGAAGAACCCATGACCACCGCAGCCGCGCCACCCCGCGTGCCGGAAGCCATCCACCGCCGCCGCTGGGCGATCCTGTGCACCCTCGTGCTCGCCCTGCTCGTCGTCGTGCTCGACAACTCGATCCTCAACGTCGCGATGAAGACCATCGCGTCCCCGGCGCCCACCGGCATCGGCGCCAGCCAGAGCGACCTGGAATGGTCGATCAACTCCTACACGCTGGTCTTCGCCGGGCTGCTGTTCACCTCCGGCCTGCTCGGCGACCGGTTCGGCCGCAAGCGGGCCCTGCTGGCCGGCATGGCCGTCTTCGGCGTCGCCTCGCTGCTCTCCGCGCTCGCCAGTACGCCGGGCGAGCTGATCGGCTACCGCGCGCTGATGGGCGTCGGCGGGGCGCTGGCCATGCCGGCCACGCTCGCCATCATCATGAACGTCTTCGAGCGCTCCGAGCAGCCCAAGGCGATCGGCATCTGGGCCGGTGCCGTCGGCCTCGCCATCGCGATCGGCCCGATCACCGGCGGCCTGCTGATCGAGCACTTCTGGTGGGGCTCGGTCTTCCTGGTCAACGTGCCGATCGTGGTCGTCGCGCTGATCGCGATGGTGCTGCTGGTCCCCGAGTCCAAGGACCCGAACCCGGGACGGATGGACCCGGTCGGCGTGCTGCTGTCCATCATCGGCCTGGTGGCGCTGATCTACGGCATCATCAAGGGCGGCGAGCTGGCCGACTTCACCGCCGTCGCGGCCTGGGGTCCGGTACTGCTCGGCCTGGTGGCGCTGACCGCCTTCGTGCTCTTCGAGCGCCGCACCGCGCACCCCGCGCTGGACGTCAACTGGTTCCGCAACAAGGTGTTCAGCGCCTCGGTGGTGGTGGTCGGCGTGGTCTTCTTCGCGTTGATGGGCGTCTCGTTCTTCGGCGTCTTCTACACCCAGAGCGTGCGCGGCTACAGCGCGCTGGAGGCCGGCGTGCTGATGCTGCCGCTGGCCGCCGCCCAGCTGGTGTTCGCCCCGCGCGCCCGGCTGGTGGTCGACCGCTTCGGCATCCGCGCCACCTGCGCCGTCGGCATGCTGTTCATCGCGGTCGGCTTCCTCGGCTACCTGCTGCTGGGCGCGACCACCCCGATCTGGGTGCTGGTCGTGCTCGGCCTGCTGATGGGCACCGGCATGGCGCACGTCATGCCGCCGATCACGGTCGCGATCATGGGCTCGCTGCCCCGGGAGAAGGCCGGCGCCGGCTCGGCGGTCAACAACACCTTCCGCCAGGTCGGCGGCTCGCTCGGGGTCGCGGTGCTCGGCGCGGTGCTCTCCACCGTCTACCGCGACGGGATGTCCGACGGGCTCGCCCGGCTGCCGAGCCCGGAGCTGCGGGAGAAGGCCGGCGAGTCGCTGGAGGCCACCCTCGCCGTCGCCGCCCGGCTCGGCGACCGGGGCAAGGAGCTGATCGGCCCGGCCAACGGCTCCTTCATCCACGCCATGCACGTGGTGGCCGCGCTCTCCGCCGGGATCACCCTGGTCGGCGCGGCGCTCGCCTGGTTCCTGCTGCCGGGCAGGGTCCCGGCCGGCGGGCCCAACGGGCCCGGTGGGCCCGCCGCCGGGCCGTCCGCCGCGGCGGGGGCCGACCGCGCGGACGAGGAGCCCCGCGCGGCGGCGGTCGCGGACGCCTGACCCGCGACCGCGCTGAGCGAGAATGGGGCCCTGTCACCGGGAACCCGCCGGTGACGGGGCCCACGAGCGCGTGCGACCCCCGTCCGTCCCGCGGGCGGGGGCCCCACAACCGGGAGATGTGAGATGAACACCGAGCCGACGGCCGCGCCGACCTGCACCGGCCCGCGCCGGGGCAGGCCCCGCAGCGAGGCCGCCGAGCAGGCGATCTTCGCCGCCGTCGAGGAGCAGATGGCGGCCGGCACCAGCCTGTCCGAGCTGACCATCGAGGGCATCGCCACCGCCGCCGGCGTGGGCAAGGCCACCATCTACCGGCGCTGGCCCAACAAGGAGGCGCTGCTGGTCGACATGGTCAGCCGGCTGGAGGAGCCGCTGCCCGCGGCCACCGGCTCGATCCGCGGCGACCTGGTCGCGATGGTCGAGTACATGCGGCTGCGCGGGCTCGCCAAGCGCTCCCGCTGGGTCCTCAAGGCCGCGCTCGGCCAGATGCAGGGCTGGCCCGAGCTGCACGCGGCCTACCGCGAACGGGTGATCGTGCCGCGCCGGGAGGCCGCCCGGAACGTCATCCGCCGGGGAGTCGCCGAGGGCGAGCTGCGGGCCGACCTCGACGAGGAACTGCTCGGCGACCTGCTGATCGGCCCGATCCTCGCCCGCAGCATCCTGTGGGACGACTCCGACCTGGACGACCCGGAGCTGGCCGAGCGGATGGTCGACGCGCTGCTCGGCGGCCTGGCCGGCCCGGCCCTGCGGCCGGTACCCGCCTGACCGGCCCCCGCCCTCACCCCGTCCTCGCCCCGGCGGGCCGCCCCGGTGTCCGGCGTAGTGGCCTGGCTCACCAACCGGGCCACGCCGGAACCCCGGTCCGCCGGCCGGACGTCTGTCCCGGCATAGGCTGAGCCGGGAATCCGACCAAACCCGCACCAGTCCGGCACGCCCTCCGCCACCCGGCGGCGGCCCGCACCGGACCGGCGGCGGACGGGCGGGCGGCGCGAACGACGGGAGCCACGGCATGGCGCAGGCGGACAGGGCGGACCGGGTGTCCACGGCGGAGGCCGGCGACCCGGGAACCGGCCGGCGCCCCGCGGCCGGATTCCTCGGCGTCCGGGGCTGGGGCCGCGACGCCCGCGGCGCCACCACCTGGCGGCGCGGCCTGCTGATCGCCCTGCTGGCCCTGCTCGCCGGCGCCCTGCTGGCCTTCCACGCCGAGGTGCCCAACAGCACCGGCAACCTGGGCAGCCTGCTGGAGACCTTCCTGCCCTGGGTGGGCCTGGCCGTGCCGGTGCTGCTGCTCCCCGCGCTGCTGCGCCGCTCCGCCACCGCGCTGCTCGCCCTGCTGGTGCCCACGGTGCTCTGGGCCAACATGTTCGGCGGCCTGCTCACCGACAAAAGCGGCGGCACCGGCGACTTCACGGTGGTCAGCCACAACGTGGCCGCCGCCAACACCGACCCGCAGGGCACCGTGCGGATGCTGGAGAAGTCCGGCGCGCAGATCGTCGCGCTCCAGGAGCTGGCCGGCAGGCCGCTGCGCGCCTACGAGTCCGGGCTGGCCGACGCCTACCCGTACCACGCCGTCGAGGGCACCGTCGGGCTCTGGTCCAAGTACCCGATCGGCGACGTCCGGGTGGTGGACATCAAGATGGGCTGGACCAGGGCGTTCCGCGCCGAGGTCACCACCCCGCAGGGCCCGGTCGCGGTGTACGTCGCCCACCTGCCGTCCGTGCGGCTGCGGGCCGAGGGCGGCTTCACCGTCAACCAGCGGGACGTCAGCGCCCAGGCGCTCGGCGACGCGATCGAGGCCGAGCCGCTGAAGAAGGTGCTGCTGCTCGGCGACCTCAACGGCACCATGAACGACCGCAGCCTGGCGCCGGTCACCTCGCAGATGCGCTCGGCCCAGGGCGCGGCCGGCGACGGCTTCGGCTTCAGCTGGCCGGCGTCCTTCCCGATGGCCCGGATCGACCAGATCATGAGCAAGGGCGGGCTGGAGCCCACCGACTCGCGGACCCTGGAGCGGGACGGCAGCGACCACCTCGCGGTGGCCGCCACCTACCGCTACCGGTGAGCCCTCCCCCTCAGCCGCGGCGCCACCGGTTGGTGATCGGCAGCCGGCGGTCCCGGCCGAAGCCCTTGACCGAGATCTTCGGGCCCGGCGGGTACTGCCGCCGCTTGTACTCGGCGGTGTCCACCAGCCGCACCACCCGGTCCACCACGGCTGCGTCGAAGCCCGCCGCCACGATCGCGTCCCGGCCCTGGTCACCCTCGACGTACAGGTCGAGGACGGTGTCCAGCAGGTCGTAGTCGGGCAGCGAGTCGGTGTCCTTCTGGTCCGGCCGCAGCTCGGCGGACGGCGGCTTGGAGATGGTGTTCTCCGGGATCGGCGGCACCTCGCCGAGCCGCTCGGCCTCCTCGTTGCGCCAGCGGGCCAGCCGGAAGATCAGCGACTTGTAGACGTCCTTGATCGGGCCGAACGCGCCGACCGAGTCGCCGTACAGGGTCGAGTAGCCGACCGCCAGCTCGCTCTTGTTGCCGGGCGCGAGCACGATGTGCCCCTCCTGGTTGGAGATCGCCATCAGCAGGGTGCCGCGCAGCCGGGACTGCAGGTTCTCCTCGGCCAGGCCGGTCAGCTCGGTGGCCGCCATGTAGGCGTCGAACATCGGGGCGATCGGCACGGTGCGGAAGTTCAGCCCGGTCCGGCGGGCCAGCTCGGCCGCGTCGTCCATGGAGTGCTGCGAGGAGTAGCGGCTCGGCATCGAGACGCAGTACACGTTCCCGGCGCCGAGCGCGTCCACCGCCAGGGCGGCCACCACGGCGGAGTCGATGCCGCCGGACAGGCCGATCAGCACCGAGCGGAAGCCGTTCTTGCGGACGTAGGCGCGGGTGCCGGAGACCAGCGCGGACCAGATCTCCGCCTCGTCGCTGAGCCGCGGGGCCACCTCGGCGGACAGCGGCGCGGCGGGCGCCGGGGCCGGCTCGCCGCCCAGCCCGGCGCGGACCAGGTGCAGGCCGTCGGCGAGCAGCAGCCCGTCGGTGTGGTCGCTGCTGGCGGCCGGCAGGTCGAGGTCCAGCACCATCAGGTGCTCCTCGAACTGCGGCGAACGGGCCAGCACCTCGCCGTCCGGGGCGACCACGATCGAGTCGCCGTCGAAGACCAGCTCGTCCTGGCCGCCGACCATGTTCACGTAGGCGAGCGCGCAGCCCGCCTCGGCGGCCCGGCGGCGGACCAGCTCCAGCCGGGCGTCGTCCTTGTTCCGCTCGTACGGCGAGCCGTTGATCACCAGCAGCAGGCCGGCCTCGGCCTCGCGGGCGGCGGTCACCCGTCCGCCGTCCTGCCAGATGTCCTCGCAGATCGCCAGCGCGACGTCCACCCCGTTCAGCCGCAGCACCGGCAGCTGGTCGCCGGGGACGAACCAGCGGTACTCGTCGAACACGCCGTAGTTCGGCAGGTGGTGCTTGGCGAACCGGGTGGCCACCTCGCCCCGGAACAGCACGGCGGCGCAGTTCTGCGGGGAGCCGGCCGGCCGCCCGAACCGCGGCGAGGCCTGCTCGGAGCGCCCGAGGTAGCCCACCACGACGGGCACCTCCCCGAGCCCCTCCGCCGCGAGCCGCGCGGCCAGCTCGACCAGTCCGCCCCGCGACGCCTCGACGAAGGAGCGGCGCAGCGCGAGGTCCTCGACCGGGTAGCCGGTCAGGGCCATCTCGGGGAACGCGACCAGCTGGGCACCGGCCTCGACGGCCTGCTTGGTCCAGTGCACCACCTCATCGCTGTTGCGTGCGATGTCACCGACCCACGGGTCGGTCTGGCAGAGGGCGAGACGGAGATTGGGCATGCCACCGAGTCTAATCGTCGATCTGACGCAATGTCTCGGCCGGGGTCGCCACTGCGTGCGGCGGCGGTGATCCGCCATGATGGGGACAGTCGCCCGCGGGCGGCTCTCGGGCGTAACACGGGCGTAAAGAGCAGAGGTGAGACTGTCCCCATGGGCAAGCAGCAGGAGTTCGTGCTTCGGACGCTCGAAGAGCGTGACATCCGGTTCGTCCGGCTGTGGTTCACCGATGTCCTGGGGTTCCTGAAGTCGGTGGCGGTGGCGCCGGCCGAGCTGGAGCAGGCGTTCGAGGAGGGCATCGGCTTCGACGGTTCGGCGATCGAGGGCTTCGCCCGGGTCTACGAGTCCGACATGATCGCCAAGCCGGACCCGACCACCTTCCAGATCCTGCCGTGGCGCTCGGAGACCCCGGGCACCGCCCGGATGTTCTGCGACATCCTGATGCCGGACGGCTCGCCCTCGTACGCCGACCCGCGGTTCGTGCTGAAGCGCACCCTGGAGAAGGCCTCCGCCCAGGGCTTCACCTTCTACACCCACCCCGAGATCGAGTTCTTCCTGCTGAAGAACCTCCCCGGCGACGGCACCCCGCCGATCCCCGCCGACCACTCCGGCTACTTCGACCACACCCCGCGCGGGGTGGGCCACGACTTCCGCCGCCAGGCGATCACCATGCTGGAGTCGATGGGCATCTCGGTGGAGTTCTCCCACCACGAGGGCGCCCCCGGCCAGCAGGAGATCGACCTGCGGTACGCCGACGCGCTGTCCACCGCCGACAACATCATGACCTTCCGGCTGGTGATGAAGGAGGTCGCCCTGGAGCAGGGCGTCCACGCCAGCTTCATGCCCAAGCCGTTCTCCGACCACCCCGGCTCCGGCATGCACACCCACCTCTCGCTGTTCGAGGGCGACCGCAACGCCTTCCACGAGTCCGGCGCCGAGTACCAGCTCTCCAAGGTCGGCCGCTCCTTCATCGCCGGCCTGCTGCGCCACGCCGCCGAGACCGCCGCCGTCACCAACCAGTGGGTGAACTCCTACAAGCGGATCTGGGGCGGCTCCCAGCGCACCGCCGGCGCCGGCGGCGAGGCCCCGTCGTACATCTGCTGGGGCCACAACAACCGCTCCGCGCTGATCCGCGTGCCGATGTACAAGCCCGGCAAGCAGGGCTCCACCCGCGTCGAGGTCCGCTCCCTCGACACCGGCTGCAACCCCTACCTCGCCTACGCCGTCACCCTGGCCGCCGGCCTCAAGGGCATCGAGGAGGGCTACGAGCTCCCGCCCGGCGCCGACGACGACGTCTGGGCCCTCACCGACGCCGAGCGCCGCGCCCTCGGCATCCAGCCGATGCCGCAGAACCTCGGCGAGGCCATCGACCTCATGCAGCGCAGCGAACTCGTCGCCGAGACCCTCGGCGAGCACGTGTACGACTTCTTCCTGCGCAACAAGAAGCAGGAGTGGGAGGAGTACCGCTCCGAGGTCACGCCGTTCGAGCTGCGGAAGAACCTCCAGGTGCTGTAGCCGCAGGTCAGGGTGGGTTTCGGGCTGAGTGAGGTCCCCGGGCCAGCGGCGTGCAGCCGCCGGCCCGGGGACCACTTCAATCTGCCTGGGCCGCCTGTGGGCCGTCAGGCGGTGGATCGGTGGCCCATCCGAGCGTTTCGTAGAGCCTGTCGACGGCCCGGCGGGTCCGGCCGTCGCTGCTCGGCATCAGGTGCGTGTAGACCCGGAGCGTGAACCCGGGGTCGCTGTGACCCAGGTATTGGCTCAGCGCCTTCACGTTCTCGCCGGCGTCCAGCAGGACGGTGGCGTAGAAGTGCCGGAGGGCGTGCATGCCGTCCTCCCGGGACGCCTGGTGCCGCTTCCCCTTCTCGGGCTCCGGGAGGACCCCGGCCGCGACAAGAGCGGGCTTCCACGCGTACGTGTTGAAGTCGGCCCGCCGCACCGGCCCACCTCCTTCTCGGGAGAACAGCAGCCGTTTCGTCACCGGGGGGCCGTCCGGGGTGAGCCACGGCAGCGTCACCTCGTCCGGCGGGAACGCCTCCATGTGGGCCTTGAAGAGGCGACCGATCTGCGCGGGGAGCGGCACGTCCCGGACCTTCCCGCGCTTCGGTGGGGCGAACACCAAGCGCCCGCCGATGACCTTGATCTGGTAGCCGACGTGCAGCCATCCGGTGTCGAACCCGATCTCGTCGACCGGCAGGCCGAAGATCTCCCCCTGACGCAGTCCGCACCCGCCGCCGGCGTCCGCCATCGCCCGATACCGTTCCGGCAGACCCGCACGCACTGCGTCCACTCGGTCCGCCAGCCACGGACGGACCCGCCCCGGGGCCCGCCCGGGAGCGGTGACCGACCGGGAACGGCACGGGTTCGTCGTTCGCAACTGGTCCTCGACGGCCGCCGTGAAGATGCCGGAGACGCTTCCGAAGATGACGCGGCGGTACGACGACGCCGGGACCGCCTTCTCCAGCTCAGCCAGCCACTCCCGGATGTGGGACGGCAGGAACGAGTCCATCGGGCGCGGGCCCAGGTACGGAATCGCGTGCCGCCGGATCTGGGCGTGGACCGAGGCCCGGGTGTTGAGGTCGGTGTGCTGGGAGTCCAGCCACCTCTCCGCGTACTGCTTGAACGTGACCCGGGCGGCCTTCGGGTCGACGTACTGGCCGCGCGACATGTCGGCCTCGATCCGGGTCAGCCAGTCCTCGGCCAGCCGCTTCTGACGGTCCGGGAAGGACTTGGACTTCTCGGTGCCGTCGGGGCCGACGTAGCGGGCGCGGTAGCGCTTGCCGGTGCCGTAGCGGTCGGTGCGGATGCGGCGCGGCTTGCCGTTGGGGCCGGGCTCGGTCTTGTACCAGCGGTCCTGAATGTGTCCTGCCATGGATCAAGCCGCCTGTTCGTTCTGCTCGGCCGCCCACTCGGCGACGGCCTGGGGGTGGTAGCGGACGTGCCGGCCGACCCGGAAGCCGGGCGGCCCCGTGCGCTTGCGGCGCCACTGGTAGACGGTCTCCAGCGGCACACCGAAGATCCGGGCGATGTCCTCGGGTTCGAGGTAGCGGTCGGGGAGGGGGCGGACGACCGTTGCGGCACCGCCGCGTTGGCCCTTCGCGGGCATGCGGACACCTCCGGCGAGAGGTTCGGATGGTGGTTGCGGAGTGTTACGTGCCCTCTCGCGGACGGGCGCGGAGGGCGGAAAGTGTCAGGGATGTCAGGGCAAACCGCTGGCCTGTGGTTTTGGCTCCTGGCAGGGCGTCAGGGATTGTCAGGGATGTCAGGGAAAGTCGCTGTTTCCCTGACATCCCTGACAATCCCTGACGCTGTGTCCGGAGCCGTTTTGGCTGGTCAGGGGTTTGCCCTGACATCCCTGACGGTTACGGGGCTTCGGCCCCGTTCGTGGGGGTGCTCACGGCCGGGTGGACACGGTAGGTGACGGCCTGGGGGCGGCCTCGCTGGCCGGTGGGCGCGTGCTGGTCGGTGCGGAGCCAGCCGTGCTGTTCGAGGAGAGCGAGGGCGGGTTCGACGTCGGCGACCTTCTTGAAGTGGCGGCTGCTGGCGACGGCGTCGTGGGCCTTGATGTGGGTGCGGTGCGTACCGTCCTTCTTCGGCCGTTGGAGCCATTGGAGGAGGGTGTGGGCGTCGTCGGTGGCGGGGTCGGCGGCGATGAGGTCGAACACGGCGAGGGTGTGCGCGGTGTAGTAGTCGGCGATCTCGGCGGCGCGGTCGACGACGCAGGCCTGCAGGGCGGCGCGCCAAGCGTTGCTGTCCTGGTCGCTGGTGATGTGGTCGGCGAGGTGGAGCAGGACGGCGATGCGGGCGATGTGGCCGACGAGCTTGCCGGCCCAGTCCTTGATGTGGGCGAGCGGCTGGTCGGGGCGGAGCTGGACCTCGACGCGTTCCTGCAGCTTCTCGACGGCGAGGTCGGCGGCCTGGTCCATGACGACGACCACGGGTTCGGGGAGGTCGGTCATGGCGCGGAGCAGGCGGGTCAGGTTGCGGTCGTAGGCGTTCGCCACGGCGTCGGGGATCGGGTCGGTGCGGACTTTGCGCCATCCGAGGTTGGAGGGCGGCAGGGAGTAGAGGAAGCGGGCGAGCAGGCCGCGGTCGCGGGCGCCGGGGGCGGCGCCGAGTTCCTGCAGAACGGCAGGCTGCGGGGTGACGCCGATGGTGAGGGCGGGCTTGTCGGCGGTGGGCTGCTCGCGGGTGATGCGGTCGGCCTGCAGGCGCTCGCCCTTGTGGGCCTGGAGGAAGACGCCCAGGTTGGGCTTGCTGCTGTAGCGGCCGACGATGCTGTCGAACAGATCGCCCTCGGGGGAGAGCGCGGCCAGGCACCGGTGGACGCCGAGATGGTGGGTGACTGTCTCGGGGGTGATGTCCCCGGACAGCGTCAGGCGCGGGTTCGGCGGGACGACGATCTGCTCGGCGAGCAGCTTCGCGGCGGAGATCTCCGCGACGAGCTGGGTCCGGTCGGCGTCGGGGTTCTTGCGGGCCTTGGCCATCAGGGCCTCGACCTCGGCCATGGCGGCGTCCCGGGTGGTCTCGGCCTCGATGATGGCCGCCCGGGCGTCGGCCTGCAGCTCGGCCTCGACCTTGTAGACCGGGCCCATGGTGAACGCGAAGACGTCGGACTTGCGGCTGGCCGGCGGCATCGCGCAGGTCAGGTAGAGGTTCGACTGCTCGCGCCAGCCGGGCCGGATCTCCACCCCGACCCGCCCGCCGGCGGCCGTGGACAGCGCGGCCAGGGCCATGGTGGCGGCGGCGTCGGGCGGGGTCTGCGTGAACTCGGCGACCGCGTCGACGTAGGCGCCGACCCACCCCGGGAGGGCCTTGACGGGGAAGGTGGGCAGGCCGGTGTGGGAGCCGAGCGGCATGGGGTCGAGCCAGGTGTCCCCGGCGGCGAGGTCCGCGAGCACCGACAGCGCGGCGGTGCGGACCGCGTCCAGGTCGGTCTCGGTGTCGCCGGCCATGTGGGCCAGGCGGCTGGTGGTGGTGCCGATCCGGCGGCGCTCGGCGGCCACGCGCACGATCTCCGCGTAGTAGTCGCCGTTCGCCGCGGTCGGGGTGGCCTCGATACAGGTGTGCAGATAGCCGGGCCCGCCGACCCGGCCGAGGTCGCCCTGCGCGCGCAGGACGCCGGTCAGCAGCAGCGGGTCCACCGGCCGCTCACCGCCCGCCATGCGGGTGATGGCCCGCCAGATGGTCTCGTGTGCGGGGTGGTGGAACGCCCCGGGGTCGCCGATCTGGGCGGCGAGCGCGGGGACCTGGGCGGGGTCGAGGAGGGCGGCGCCGATGACGGCCTGTTCGGCGGCTTTGACCTCGGCGGGTTCGGGCCGGAACGGGATCACGTTCGGGTGCGCGTGCTCGGTGCTCAACGTGGCTCCTTTCGCACGGAGCTGGCGGCCCGGGTCATCAGAACGAGCTCGCTGCGCCCCATGGAGCCATCGAACATGTCGCGGACATGCCCACGCAAGGGC
>NZ_JBEOWI010000007.1:188785-219639 GCF_040296005.1 Kitasatospora sp. NPDC002551
GGCGGGGGGGGCCCGCGCCGGGGGGGGGCGGGGCGCGGGCCGCGAGAGGGGGGAGGTCAGAACAGGGCGTCCGGCTCGGCCGGCGGGGTGGCGGCCTGCCGGGCGGCGCGGGTGTGGCGGCGGGTGGCGTCGTGGCAGGCCGGGCACCACGCGGCCAACTGGCGCTTGGGCAGGGCGGCGGCGCGGTGCGCGGGCAGCAGCAGGGCGTCCGGGTCGGCGGGTGCGGCGATGAGGTGCACGGGGCCGGTGCCGTGGCGCGGGTAGCCGCCGTGGACGGCCGGGCAGCGTCCGCCGCTGTCCTTCGCGTGGGGCTTGCCGCAGGTGCCGCGGCACTGGAAGCGCCCGGCGGCTGCCGTGAGGACGGCCTGCCACAGGCCGGTGATGTCGCCGAGGGGCGGGGTGCGGCCGTTCACGGGGTGCTGCCGGGTTCGGGCAGGTCGTGGCCGGTGACGGCTTCGACGAGGGCGGAGACAAGGATTTCGGCGACGGGCGGGGTGACGGCGTTGCCGTACTGGCGGACCTTTTCGCGCTTGTTGCCGAGCACGGTGTACTGGCGGGGGAAGGCCATCGCGGCGCCGATCTCGCCGGGCTCCAGCATCCGGAACAGCACTTCTTCCACCGGCACCTGGTGGCCGCGCACGAGCGCGTAGCGGTCGCGGGTGGTGAGCGCGCCCACGGGCTCGGCGACGGGCCGGGCGGTGGTGTTGCCGTAGTAGGGCAGCAGCAGCGACGACCAGTCCGGCGCCGGGCCGTCGTGCGGGGTGGGCGGGGTGGCGAGGCCGTGGTGGTTGCCGGAGGCGGTGACGGTGGCCAGCGCGTCCAGGACGGGCCGGGCGTCGGAGGAGCCGCCGCGCAGCTCGGTGATGAACGGCAGCCAGGCCAGGGCGGTCTCGTTGCGGGCGGTCTGGGTGCGCAGGGGCTCGTTCGCGGTGGCGGCGGACTTGCCGTCGCGGCCCTCGGGCACGAGCAGTGGGGGGACGGCGAGGGCGTCGTTCTCGCGGGTGGTGCGGGCCGGGGCGGGGTCGGTCACGGGGCTGGCGTCCTGGCGCCAGGTGCCGCCGGCCGGGGCGAGCAGCGGCAGCGCGTAGCGGGCGAGGCCGGCGCGGATGCGCTCCAGCGTCTTGGGGGACAGGGCCTTGGCCCGGGCGCCGATCGGGGTGCCGGGCAGGGCCCAGTCGATCGCGGTGGCGGCCGGCAGCACTGGGGGCTCCAGAACGCTGTTGCGGCAGGTGACGTTGGGGCAGCGGTAGACGTACTGCTGGCGGTAGCGGCCCATGTCCGTGCCGGGGCGCTTGAACGCCTGCACCGCCCGCACCGGCCTGTCGCAGCTCTCGCACCATGCGGTGGGTCGCAGCCACTTGTCCCAGTCGGGGTTCCGGCCGAGGTCGGTGCGCCAGTATGCGAGGTAGAGGCGGTCGCGGGACTGCGGGGCGACGGGAATGACGTTCGGGCGGGCGTGCATGGAGTTCAGGGCGATCAGGCGGGTGCGGTAGCCCAGGGTGCGGATGCTGTCGACCCAGGTGTTCCACAGGTCCCAGACGCGGACGTCGACGACGTTCTCGACGACGCCGGCCAGGACGGGCTTGCCGCGGGCGGCCATGGCCTCCAGGTAGCGGGGGACGTCCCACATCAGGGCGCGGGAGCGGTCGGTGGCGGCGTCGGTGAGGGTGTCGCCGAACAGGTCGGGCTGCTTGTCGAAGTCGCGGCGCTTGCCGCGGGCGTTGGACCACTGGGGGCACTCGGGGGAGGCCCAGAACAGGTCGGCGGCCGGGAAGCGGGCGACGTCGGTGTCGTGGAGGTCGCCGAGGAAGTGGTCGGCGGCGGGGAAGTTCGCGGCGTGGGAGGCGATGGCCTTGTCCCAGTGGTTCGCGGCCAGCACGGGGACCACGCCGGGGACGGCGGCGGCGCCGGTGCTGGAGCCGCCGGCGCCGCAGAAGAAGTCGATGTAGGTCAGCGCGCTCACTGGCCACCCCCGAGCAGCTCGTCGACCAGCGGGGCCAGGTGCTCGTTGGCGTGAGCGGCGAGGGCGGCGACGACCTGCTTGGCCTCGTGGGTGAGGGTGCGGCCCGGCCGGCAGACGGTGGGCTGCAGCAGGATGTGGTCGGGGACGGGCACGAGCAGGGTGGCGGCGACGAGGACGGTCGGGCGGTCGGTGCGCTCGGGGGCGACGAGCACGGGCCACGGGTCGTCGCGGCTGCCCCAGGGGTCGCGCTCCCAGTCGAGGGCGAACAGGCGGCGGGCGAGGTCGCGGTGCCGCAGGCCGACCTTGGCGCAGAGGAAGGCGCCGCCGTCGTGGCCGCGGTGCACGGTGAACGGGTGGACGTCCGGGCGCACGTCCACGTAGCCGGGGGACATCACGGGGAAGGTGGCCACCGACCACGCGACGGCGGCGAAGTCCACCGGACGCAGCGGCTCACCGCCGTCGTGGAAGTCCTCGGCGTGATGGGCGATGTAGGCGCCGAAGCGCGAGTGGCCGTCGGAGGCCTGCTCGCGGTCGCGGATGTCGTCCACGATCGCGAGCGTGAAGCGGTTGAAGTCGGGCATGCTGGTTCCCGTCTCGTAGTGGGATGCACGGGCCCCGCACCAGCCGATCTCTGCCAGGAGTTGGCGGTTGGTGTGGGGTTTCGTGCTGTGTGGGTGGGAGCGGGCTGTCCGGTCCCCCGCACGACCCACGCCCGGCCGCTGGTGGCGGCGGGGTGTGGGTGGCACGGCCGGTCGGGCAGGCCGGTCTAGAACGGCGGCTCGGCGGAGTAGACGGGCGGGGTCCAGCCGAAGAGCAGGTGGGCGAGCCAGCGGGGCACCGGGAGCAGGCGCCGGACGCGGTCCGGGTCCCAGCACGGGCAGTGCCACCAGTTGGTGCCGCCGTACTCGCCGTGCGCGTCGGCGTAGTCCTCGGGCCATCCGCCGTGGCCGTCGCAGTCGGAGCACCCCGGGTCGGGGGTGTCGGCCAGTTCGATCACGGGGGCGGGCCAGGGGTTGAAGCGCAGTCGCAGGCGGGCCATGGCGGTTCCTCCGGTCAGCGGTTGCGGTTGGAGACGGTGACGTTGACGTTCACGGCGCCTTGCCCGCCGCCGCCCCGGCCGCCGGTGGTCTTGGCGAGGGCGTAGGCGCCGACGCCGAGCGCGGCCAGGCCGCCGACGCTCCCGGCCGCCGCGGCAACGGCCTGGACCGCGTAGCCGACGCCGAGGCCGCCGGCACCGAGGGCGACACCGCCGGCGAGCAGGCGGGCGGGCCACGGGTCCCGCACCGGGACGGGCTCGGCGGCCGGGGCGGCCGCGGGAAGGTAGACGGCGGTCGGCGCGAGGGCCGGGCCGGGGACCACCGGGGCACTGGGGTGGTAGAGCGCGGGCGGTGCGGTGAGGAGCGGGGCGGGGGTGAGGTAGTAGGGGGTGCCGTCCGGGCCGTAGTGCACCGGGGCGGCGGCGGGCTGCGTGCTGGTGGTGCGGTCCATCGGGGTCTCCCGTCGGCGGGTCGGTGCGCGGGTGGGGTCAGTGGCCGGAGACGAGCCGGACCAGGGAGGCGAGGAAGTCGTTCACGGGTCCGGCGACGCCGGTGGAGGCGGCGGTGAAGCCGGACAGCCAGAGCACGAGCGCGGTGGGCAGGGAGACGCGCCGGCCCCGGATGAGGACGGCGGAGATGATCGCGAACAGGACGGTGGTGCTGAGCGCAACGATCACGGCGGGCTCTCTTCCGAGGGACGGAGCGGGTGTGGAGCGGCCCGCCCGCAGGTGTGCGCGGGCGGGCCGTGGTGCCTGTCATCGGGGGTGTCATCCGCCCTGTCTGTCACCTGTCGCCTGTCACCTGTCTGTCACCTGTAATCCGCAGGTCATACGGGGGCGACAGGGCTTCGGGGCGTCTGACGAGCCCCTCGCGGGGTGGGGTGACAGGTGACAGACAGGGGGCCGGGATCAGGCGCCGGGGGCGTGGTCGCGGTGGACGTAGCGGGTCTTGCTGCCCTCGCCGATGCGGACCGCGTCGCCGCTCTCGACCCATGCCTTGAGCCAGTTCTGGAGCACGGGGCGGCGGGTGCCGAACGTGTCCTTCAGGGCCCGTTCCATGGCGGAGGCACCGGTGCCCTCGGGCCCGGCGTCGCGCAGCAGCCGCAGCGCGGCGTCCTTCGCATCGGGCGTCTCGGGGACGGCCGGTTCGCGGCCGGTGGTCCAGGTGGACGGGTCGGTCCAGTCGGTGCCCGCCGGGGTGGGGTCGGCCTCGGTGGCGGCGGCGGGCAGCAGCCAGATCGACTCCAGGTCGTCCGGGTCGGCGGCCGGGACGGCGTCCCATCCGGCGGTGGCCTTCCACCCGCCGGCCGGAGCGGCACCGCCCCTGGCCGGGCCGGTGGGCGCCGGGCCGGACGCGGCGCTCGTTCCGGCCGGGGCGGCCGCGGCGACGGTCTCGGCGCCGCCGGCCCACAGGTGGCCGCACCGTTCGAGCAGCCACCGGTCGGCGTAGTCGGCGCCCGCCGCCTCCCGCGAGGGGGTGTCGAGGGCGGGGCGGCGGTGGGCGGTGAGCGCGCTGATCTCCTCGATCATGTCGGGGGTGATGCGCGGCTGGCGGGCCTTGGCGGGCTGCTTGCCCTCGGTGCCGACCAGCACGGACCCCGGGCCGGAGAAGCTGTCCTCGGCGCGAAGGGCCCGCCAGCCGAAGAGGTGCCCGAGTTCGGAGTCCTCCAGGGCGCCGGTGGCGAGCCGGTTGGAGGCCATCTTGCGCACGAGCGGGTCGGGCATGACGTCCTGGGTGACGCGCAGGACGGACAGCACGGCGCGGATCGCCATGGCGCGGGCGATGCGCACGACCTCGGAGACGCCGGCGAGCACCTGGCGGGCCTCGCGGGTGGCGGCGACCTCGGCGCCCTCGTCCATGATGATGACGATCTCGGGGATCTTCGGGGAGACCGGCAGCTTGTCGTCGTTGGCGTCGCGCATGGCGTCCTGGTAGGCGACCTTGCGGGACTTGGCGATCCGCACGGCGGCGGCGAGCATGCGCTTGGCCTCCTCGATGGTGGAGGCGACCCAGTCCACGCCCGGGACGGGGATGTCGGCGTCGGCCCAGCGCGAGCCGGGCCGGTGGATCTGGGCGTCGCGCCAGGCGTTGAGCCACGGCAGGCCGATGGAGCCGCCGTTGAGGTCGATCACCCACACCAGCACGTCGTTCGTCTGGTTCAGCCGGGCGATCAACGCGTGGAGCCAGTTGGTCTTGCCGGTGCCGGTGGGGCCGGTGACGATCGTGGAGGCCTGCCGCTGGTCCATCTCGGCGGGCGTGCCGTCGGACAGCACCGCGACCGGGATCGGGTTGTTGACGGTGGTGGTCTCCTCGATCTCCTCGACGGGGAAGAGGAGTTGGTCGGTGATCACCTTGGTGGTGACCTGGATGAGGACGCGCCGCCGGGAGACGCCGGGCATGACCTGCAGGCCGCAGCCGTCGGGCAGGTCGAGGTCGGAGCCGAGGCCTTCGGCGCGGTCGGCGATGGAGCGGCGGGTGGTGCCGCCCTCGGGCAGTTCGAGTTCGAGGGTGTAGCCGGCGCCGGAGGGCCAGTGCTCGATCCCGAGGACGGTCACCTCGACCGCGCAGACGCGCTTGATGCGCTCGGTCCACTCCGCGGCGAGCTGGCGGCGGGCGCCGATCAGCAGCAGGTGCTGGCGCTTGGCCTGCTCGACCTCCTCGTGCGCGGCGAAGCCGACCGCGAGGGTGCCGGCGGCGACCCCGGCGACGGCGAGCGAGCCGATCTCGGGCCACTGCCACGGCCCGCCGTGGGCGAGGGCCCAGGACGACCAGCCGCCGGCGGCCATCCAGCACGTGCCCCGGAACGCGAGGGTGGCGCCGGTGAGCTTGCGGCGCAGGCCGGCGCCGACGGTGCCGATGGCCCCGGCGGCTCCGGCGGCGAGCGCCCATCCGGCGGGCATGCCGGTGGCGTGGCCGAGTGCGGTGGTCGACAGGGCGCCGAGGGTGCCGTTCAGGGTGCCGGACAGCAGGCCGTGCCCGGCGCTCCAGTCCAGACGCGGGCCGGTGTTCTTGGTGTTCTTGGTCATGCGGCGGTCTCCAGCCGGGAAGGGGCCGGGCCGCCCACAGGAGGTGGACGGCCCGGCAGAGGTGTGGGTGCTGGGGATGCGGGGGTGGGTCAGACGTTCCACTTCCGCTCGGCGTCCAGGCCGTTGCGGGGGTTGTCGTAGCGGGCCAGCTCGGCCTCGTGGACCTGCCGGAAGGTCGGGGCGACCTCGTCCAGGGCGTCGACGACGCGGCGCATGGCCTGGTAGCCCTGGCTGATCTCCTCGACCACCGACGCGTCCAGCGGCAGCTCCTCGGCACCCTTCTCCGCCAGGACCCGCAGCACCTCCTGGAAGGTGACGTAGGCCAGCGGCAGCTCCTCGGAGAGCCGCAGGAAGTCCAGCATGGTCTCCGGGTCGAAGGCGCTGACGGCGGTGAGCAGGTCGTCGGCGACGGCGGTCAGGCTGAACGGACCGGCGGCCGTGCCGCCGGTGGCGCCGTTGGAGGGCGTGGTCACGGTGACGTTCTCCTTCACGGTGGGCTTGCCGAGGGTGATCGGGGCGACGGCGGGGGTGGTGTCGGGGCGGCAAGGGCGGCCGAAGACCTCGAACGCGACGATGCCGCCGGTGCCGGACGCGGCCGGGGTGGGGGCGGGGCGGCCGGGGATGTTGACGGTCTCCGCCGGGACCGGCACACCCGCCACCCCGGTGACGGGGTCGACGGCGGCGTCGCCGTGGCCGAGGATCGCGCCGTTGCGGGCGTCACGTACGGCGCGGGCACGCTCGGCCATGCGCCGCCAGGTACGCCGCATGTGGCCGCTGACCCTGCCCTTGTGCCGCCAGTTGCCGGCCAGCGCGGAGCCGAGGCCGACCAGGCCGGTCGCCAGCACGGCCCCGCCCATGCGGGCCCGGTGGCGCGTCGCCGAGCGCTTCAACGCCTTGGCCTGCACCGGGGTGAGGTGCCCGCGCGCGGCGGCCGGGCCCTGCGGGCGGGCCCCGGCGCCGGTGGCCGGGTCGATCCCGGCCGCCCGCAACGCCTGGGCCTGCCCCTTGGCGACCCGGCGGGCGGTGCGCTCGGCGATGCGGGCCAGCCGCTCGTCACGGCGCTCGGCACCCCGCCGGGCCTGCCCGGCCGGGTCCGGGTCCTGCAAGCCCGGCAGGCGGGAGGCCGCCCGCGCCAGGGTGTGCACGATCGCGGGCGGCCGGTACCCGCCGCCGGCGCTCCGCCCGGCCGCGGCGGGCCTCCCGGCCTGCCGGGGCGCGCCGACCGCCCCGGCGCGGTGGGTGGTGTGGGGCGTGGTTCCGGCCGTTCGCTGCATGCCGGGTCCCTTCGGGTCAGCGGTGTGGTGGGCGGGAACACTGGCCCCGCCTCGGCCACCGGCCGAACCGGGACCGGGGCGGTGGGCGGCAGCGGCGGGGTTCGCCGAACGGCCCTGCAGTGCAGCGGAGTTGGCGGTGCGGGCGGGCGGGGTGAGGAGGCCGCCCGCCCGGCCCGCGCGGTGGGCGGCGACCGTGCGGGAGGAGGGGCGCGGGCTGGTACGGCGGTTGCGGGCCTTGCGGGCCAGGCCGCCGATCGCGGCGGCGCCGGCGGCAGCCCCGACCACGGCGACGGCGCCGCCGCCCAGCGACGCGGCACCGGCGCCGACGGCCCCGAGGGCGTTGGCGACGGCCACCGCCAGCGGGACCCCCGGCACCGCGCCCGTCGAGGCCGCGGGCTTCGGTTCGGGCTTGGGCTTCGAGTTGGCGGGTGGCTGGTTCTGGGACGCGGGGACGACCTCGACCAGCGTCGAGGCCGGCGGTTCGGACATGATGCGGGTCTCCGGTTCTCTGAGGAGGGACGGAGCCCGGGACGGCCGCCCGGCTTGCAGGCGTTGGCGGCCGTCCCAGGGGTCAGGCGGAGGCGATGAGCGCGGCGTAGGTCTCGAACGCGTGGTGCCACGCCTGGTCGAGGGCGTAGGCACCCGTGCCGAGCGTCGGCGCGTACGAGCCGCCCGCGGTGACCGGGTGCGCGGGGTGCGCCGGGGTCCCCAGCGCGTGGAAGCCGTCGATCCCGACCGCGCGGGCCAGCAGCCGCAGGGGCTCGCGGCGGTCGGCGACGTAGTGCGTCACCGCCGACACCGCGAGCGCGGCAACCACCGGCCCGGGCCGCAGCCGCACACCGAGCAGCCGGGTCCCGGCGAGCAGCACGGCGCCCTGCGTGGCGGTGTAGGTGGCGACGTGCGCGGCGCAGGCCCGGCGGCCGGCCAAGCTCGACTGCCCCGGGGTGTGGTCGTGCTGGCCCTTGGTGGCGGCCTGGTGGTCGGTCTGGACCCAGTGGTCCGCGACGTCCGCCGCCACCCGCAGCAGCGCGTAGGAGACGGCGAAGCGAACCGGCCGGAGCGAGAGCACGGTGTTGGTGGTGGTCACTGTGTGTTCTCCTTGCTGGCGTCGTTGCCGGGGTTGGTGCGTTCGGCCAGGACGGCGGCGCGCAGGCGGACGGCGGTCTCGTTGCGGCAGCCGAGCAGCGAGCGGACCTTGCGGGTCGACAGTTCTTCGCCGTCGGCGGCGAGGTCGGCGGCCAGGATGCGCACCCGGGCGAGGTCGGCCGGGTCGAGGGGGCGTTCCCCGGCCGGGCCGGAAGCGTTCCCGCCCTCGCTGGCCGGGGGCTCGTCCACGGGCCCGGTCAGATTCGGTGCGGGCACGTTCGACCCGGTTCCGTAAAGGGCTTCGAGCGCTTCCGCCGTGATCGGGGAAGCGTTCCGCAACTCGTCGGGAACGGCGTCGAGGTAGACGCCGTCGGACGGTCCGGAGGGCAGCGGCAGGGTGAGGGCGGGGAACGGGTCGTCGGGCATTCCCGGCCACAGATCGGCCGGTGCCGGAAGCGCGCTCAGCTCCGCCACCCGGGCCCTCGCGTTGAGCCGCCGGGCCAGCAGCTCGGCGGTCAGACCGGGGACGGTGACGCCGTGGACGTACTCCCACGCGATCCGCCAGGCCTCGTCGGCCGACAACGCTCCGTAGGCGGCGGCGGACAGCAGGCGGTCCGCCACGGCCCGCACCTCCGGGTGGTGCTCGGTCCGGCGGCGGGCGTGCTCGGCACGCTCCTTCGCCGTCTTCTTCTCGGCGGTGGTCGGGCCGCGGCCGCCGTGGGTCTGCAGGTCGGTCAGCCAGACGGCGCCGATGCTGGACAGGGCCAGTACCGCGGCGACCCACCGTGCGTCGGAGTACTGCGTCCAGCCGTGGGCGAAGTTGATCCCCCCGGCGACGATGCCGGCCGCCCACGCGCCGAGACGGTAGGTGCGGGTGGAGCGCTCGCCCTCGGCCTGCGCGCCCATGGCGACCAGCGCCCACG
The DNA here is from genome assembly GCF_040296005.1 of Kitasatospora sp. NPDC002551. NCBI lineage: Bacteria > Bacillati > Actinomycetota > Actinomycetes > Kitasatosporales > Streptomycetaceae > Kitasatospora > Kitasatospora sp. NPDC002551. The sequence continues at coordinate 198,095 of NZ_JBEOWI010000007.1, forward strand.
CGCCGCCCTCCAGCATCGCGGCCAGCAGCACCGCGAGCAGCAGCGCCACGTCCGCGTGGTCGAGCGCGGCCACCTGCGAGACCACCGCCGGCACGATCGAGCACGCCTGCACCAGCCGGACGAACGCGCGCGCCGGGTTCGCCGCGACCCATCCGGTCACCCGGCCGAAGCGAGCGGCCCGCGCCGCACGGCGCCGGTCCTTCGCCTCCTCGGCGGCGCGCCGGTCGGCCTCACGCCGCCGGCGGGTCGCCTCGGCGTCGAGCCGGGTCTGCTCGCGCTCGTCGCGGCGGTCCGCGCGGGCGTCGGCCCGCTCGGCCCGGCGGTCCTCGCGCCGCTCGGCGCGGTACTCGCCCAGCCCGCTCACGCCGCCACCCGCTCGACGCTCGCCGTGCGGCGGATGACCGCCGGGCGCCGCAGCGGCACCGGCGCCATGCTCAACAGGCGCTCGGCGTAGCCGGCCAGCACCGGGTCCTCCCGGCGCAGGTCCACCAGCACGCCGGCCGCGGCGTCCATCCGAGCCTCGCGCTCCATCTCGCTCTCACCGGACACGCCGGCGAACAGGCGGGTGAAGTCCGAGTCCACACCGAGCGCCAGCTCGGCGAACTCGTCCTCCGTCAGGGCCGTCTGGCCTGCAACAATCGACCTCACGGGTCTACCTCTTCTCAGTTGGGTGTGGGCCCGGGGCCGCCGCGCGCCCGGCCAAGGAATGCGCGGCGGCCCGCTTCATGGGGCCCCAGCCACTCGAACGTCACGAGCAGCCACGACCCCCGACACCCACCCCGCAGTGACGGATGCGAGGGGCTGTCGAGGGCCGTGGTCACTGGTGAAGCAGGGGGTTCGGTCTCGGCTGGACGCGGGTGCAGCTCAATCCGGGGAGATCGCTCCCGGATGTCGTCGCCGGCGAAAAGGTCGGCCGCGTCGGTCTTTTGAGTCGGCTGCGTGTCCCATGTGCGGCCCGCCGTCTTAAGAGCGGGCCGAGGTGTCAGGGCGTGCGCCCCTTCTCTGCCGACTGGTCTCCACTCACCCCGACCGGTGCGGTCACGGACGGACTGCGGTGGTGGATCACGCTGTGGAGTTGTCGATCGTACGTTTGTGCAGCTCAGGGCAGCCCAAAGAAGGGCTGTCAGTTCGCCAGCCTCGCCATGCGAGACATGTTGAACATGTCTCTTAAGATGCCGAGAAGTCGACGCTGCGTCAAGTCCTTCGTTTGGTTCGGCCGGAGATTCCCGACCGCGCATCACTAGATTCGGCGCTCCGGCCGTGTCGGAACACGGCGCGCCTGGACGGCTACGCTCTGACTTCGCTACGGTCGAGTCGTCCCAGATCGTCCAAGTGCCGCAACGTCGTCCAGGGGAGGGCGCGATGGCCAACGAGAGGCTGCGAGGGGCGATCCTCGCTAGCAAGTTGACGATGGAGCAGATCGCTGAGCGGCTAGGAACGAGCCCGCGGACGGTAGAGCGGTGGGTGGAGGCCAAGGACGGGCGCCGGCCCTACCGGCGCTTCCAGTACGCGCTCGCCAATCTGCTGCAGCGGGACCTGTCAGAGCTGTGGTCGGACGAGCAGACCAGCAGCGCGACGGCCGAGGCCGGCCGGGCGGAGTTGGTGAAGCTCTACCCCCACCGGGCTGTCGTCCCGAAGGAGCTGTGGACGTCGCTCTATGCGAAGGCGACGCGCCACTTCGACCTGGTGGTCTACGCGGGCTTCTGGCTCTCCGAGGACCCGCTGTTCTTCCGGCTCATCCGAGAGAAGGCCCAGGCGGGCGTGCCTGTGCGGCTCATGCTGGGCAATCCCGACAGCCCCGGGGTGGCCCAGCGGGGCGAAGACGAGGGGATCGGGCCGGCGATGGCAGGCAAGATCCGGAACGCGCTGGCCAACTACGCGCCGCTGTTCGGGATCCCCGGAGTCGAGTTCCGGCTCCACTCGACGACGCTCTACAACTCGCTCTACCGCGCTGACGAGGACCTGCTCGTCAACGGGCACGTCTACGGGGTCGGCGCGTATCTGGCCCCGGTTCTGCACCTCTCGCAGGTGCCAGGTGGAGAGCTGTTCAGTACGTACGCGGCGAGCATCGAACGCATCTGGGAGGGCTCCCGGACCATCACCTCGCCCCAGCTCGAAAGTGAGGCCGCAGTATGAGCCGGATCGACTACTTCCACGACCCGGCCGCGCCGCTGGCGAACTCCGTCGTTCCGTCCGTCACCGCGGTGGTGACTGACGGGGCGGGACGCCTGCTGCTGATCCACAAGACCGACAACAACCTCTGGGCGCTTCCTGGCGGCGGCCACGACGTCGGGGAATCCGTCGCGGACACGGTGGTCCGCGAGGTGCGCGAGGAGACGGGAATCGACGTCGAGGTCGACTCCGTCGTGGGCCTGTACACGGACCCGGGGCACGTCATGGCGTACGACGACGGGGAGGTCCGGCAGCAGTTTTCCATCTGCTTCAGGGCCCGGCCTGTCGGCGGTGAACTGCGGACGAGTTCGGAGTCGAAGGAGGTCCGCTGGGTAGACCCGGCGGACCTCGACGACCTGGACATTCACCCGTCCATGCGGCTCCGGATCACCCACGGCTTGGACGCCACCCGGGTGCAGCCGCACATCGGTTAGGCCGTGGCGCGGGCCTGAATCAGCCGGCTGTCGATCCGGCGTGCGGCCGCGTCGATCTCCGGCTCGGCCCGCCGGATGAACCGGCCGACGATGCTGTCGGGCCCGTACCGGCCCACGATCTCCGCGATCCGGTCGGGCGTCGTCGTCGATGTGCCGTCCGGCGTCGTTGTCATGTCGCAGTAGATCAGTGCGTCCACCAGGTGCGGCTCCTCCAGCGGGAACTCCACCTCCAGCTCTTGCCGCAGGCCACGCTCCTCCGCTTCGAGCAGCGCGCACGAGTGGTGGGCGACCAGCCGCACGACGCGCTCGTCGACGTTCTCCGCGCGCAGGAATCGCGCACCGTCGAGCGGGTGGAAGCCGGTATCGACGATCCGCGGCGAGTAGCCGACGTCGTGCAGGACGGCGGCGGCCTCCAGCAGCTCGGCGTCCGGGCCGAGGATGCTGGCGAGGGTGCGTGCCTTGTTGGCTACCCCCTTGGAGTGAGACCAGCGGCGGGGAAGGTCGGTGGACAGGAGGGATTCGGCAAGCTCGTAGGCCCACACGGTTGTATCTGCTCCTCAGTGATCGTGGTCAGGAGTGATCGGTGGGAAGCGCTCGGACGCGCCGGCCCTTCCCATGGCGCACTTCGAGAACGCCCGCGCCTTCCAGCTGAGCGAGGGCTCGTCGGACAGTGCCCCGCGCGGCCCCGGTCCTCTCGGTGAGTTCCTTCTCCGACGGGAAGTCGGCTCCGACATCGAGCGTTCGAGCGAGGGCAATGAGCTGGTCGAGCACCGGGGGTTTGTGCTCAGCGCCCACAACGACCCACCCAGCCCCGGGGTGCGACCTGATGAGGCCCTTGGCTGCGAGGGATTCCAGGGCACGTCGTACCGTCGTGCGCCCGACACCGTGGGTCTCCATGAGACGGGCTTCGGAGGGAAGCGACGTCATGGTGGAGTCCCCGCTGATCTTGGCCTCGATCGCATCGGCGATTCGCAGGTAGGTGCCGCGTGGGCTCCGCTCGGGCACTAGCCGTTCCCTTCTCTAGTCAGATACCTAGACAGGATGACTGATCATGGGGGAAGGCTGCCAGCCTTGGGGTTGACCATCCACTAGGAACCGCGACAGGCGGGACAGCTGCCAAAACCGCTCCGCCGACCGCGATGGCGGGCCATAATCGGGCTATGGATCAGGGACTTGCAGCTGTACTCGGAGCAGCAGTTGGCGTTCTAGGGTCGACGCTTGCCTCCGCATTGGCTGGGCGTCAGCAAGAGCGCAGCCAACGAGAGCATTGGCGTCGCCAACGTCGACGAGATGCTTATGCGGCTTTCATGGATCATGGGATGCGCATGGTGCATTCTGTCACGGACCTGCATTCGCTGCTCTCATCTCCGGAGGAAAATTCTGAAGAGGCCGCTGTGCGACTAGGCGACCTGCGAACACGGAAGGATGAACTGGATCGCTTGACGGTTCTGGTCATCCTCGAAGGGCCTTCCGAGGTTAGTGATCTAGCCGATGTGGTGGCCGCAGATTTCACAGAACTGCGCAACTGCCTTACCGGATGGCTGGAATGTCGCCAGCTTGGCATGTCGACAGAACTTCATCGCGAAACGTATCAAGAAATTATCGATAGAATCGACAGTCGCAGTGATGAATTCATGAATAAAGCCCGACTATCCTTGAATTAGGTCAAGCTTGGTTGACCCGCTCTTTGAGGGGTCTGTGTATCGTTGAGTGAAGGTCTGAGCTTGCGGCGGGGCGGATTTATCAGTTTCCCAGCAGGAGCTTTTTGCTCCGCTTGGATCCGTCGCTGAGGGATAGAATATCTGGGCGTTCTTCAACAAGCTTTCGAATGGCTTCGATCGCGACGTCTAGCGCTTGATGGCAAAATGGGACTTCGGCGGGCTTCAGGTCTTTATTGCCGTGCACAATTTGACTCCTGAGGTTATAGATGTCTGAAAGTGTTGATTGAAGTTTCGCACGTTCGGCCGGATCTTTCTTGAGGAGGGAAGACAAGCACATCGTTATTCTGAAGGTAGGCTCCCCTTCGGGTGTTCCGAAGATGTTCTCCCAGGCGATTACGGAGTCGATTAGCACGTCGGTAGGATCCGTACGCTCTGACAGGGCCCTGAGTGTGCGTCTCATAGCGAGTTCAATGTGGTCCACGCCTGCGGAGTTGAGCTTCTCGTACCAAGATGACCAGTTTGATACCTCGCCATCAGTGAGCTGTGTTGGCATCATCCCGCGCGGCTTCACGTCGAGCCATGCGATGTAGGGCATCGAGCTTGGCGGAATATCAAAGCTCTGTGCTGTGGGAATTATTTGAACCCTGTGGTTACGATTTGTAGCCAAGAGGAGTGCAAATCGGATTCGCGTTACAGTCCTCTGTGCTTCGGCAAATGATGAATTCTCCTCCATCCACTTTCGGTGATCCCCATCCCTGCCGGTCAGGACTTTATGCCTATACTTAAATGGGATTTCTAGGGTAATGTCGCCATCGTAGTTCACGACTACGTGTTGGCCGGTCTCATCGGATCCGGAGATTTCACCTCTAGGCGGGAAGGGGGAGTTTCGGCGCTCGGATTCGGTTGTCTCTCTGAGTGTTCCACCTGCGATCTCAACCTTCGAGCCAGTTGGCAGGAGAGCGCCAGTGAGGTGAAATGTAGCAATTGACGGGCATTCGCTCTTCTGAAGCGTTGATCGCACCATGCGAAACTGTTCTACGCTGGCTATGGCGAATGCCTCGGGAGAAACTCGACACGACTCTATGAGCCAGGCCCTTTGGAGTATTGTTTCAAGTAGCAAATCAAGTTGAAGTGCACCGCCAAACCCTACATTTGAAAGATATGACATAGATCTTCCGAAGGGCTCGTCAGGGCCAGTGAAAACCCTAGCTAGCTTGGCATCCTGCATGGCGAAATCAATAAACTCCTGGCGGCGCGGGTGCTGCGACATGGAGATCGAAGCGAAGGGGTTTATTATCTGCGTGGGGATGCCTGGATGATTCGAGGGGAGCAGGAAGGCGCAGTATGTATCGAGGGCGACTTCATGCACTGCGGCAGCGGTCGGTTCTCTTGGCGCTTCAGCCTCTTGCGTTATGCCCTTTGAATTATTGTGGATTTCCCTGGCGTTCGAGATGCCGTCTGCAGTGAACTGGATCAGCCATCCGCGCACAAGATTGTGCGCCTCGCTAATCTTGCTTTCATTTGAAAGTGTCGCGGCAGTCAACTGTGCGAGATTCTCAACAGTCGAAATCTGGGTTTTCGATAGTTGGATTCCTTCTTGGGGAATTCCTTCCCGAATGTCCTGCTCGCAGGCGAGGAGATATGCGAGTGCGTCTCTTCCAATTGCGGATTCATACCAGGCGAAAATTCTCGTCGGATTCATCTGGGTCCCTGTGTGGGCGTAGATCGGATATGTCAGCTTATGGCTGCGGGTGAGGGTGAGGCAAGGATATTGCCGCAGAAGCCTCCTTGGCTTGGTCATATCAAAAACTACGTCGATGCTCGCCGGGGAGGGGCCGACTGGTGTCGCTGCAGGGGCTAGCGACCATGTCTATGTCGACTCGACACCTAGTGTTGGTGTCCGGAAGGCTTCTCGGCGGGGCCGCCGGTGGGCCGTCCGGCGTCAACCAGCGGTGGCCAATCGTGCTCACTGACGACCGTTCCGCGGCTGGCAGCTGGGGGCTAGGTGATTCCATCCAGGAGCGGCATCAGTTCCTGCGCAACAAGAAGCAGGAGTGGGAGGAGTACCGCTCCGAGGTCACCCCCTTCGAGCTGCGCAAGAACCTGCAGGTGCTGTAGGGCCGCGGGAGACCGGTGTCGCGCCAAGGGTGAACGGGCCCGCCGTCGTTCCAATGGATGACGGCGGGCCCGCCGTTTGGGTTGGCACGTTCACCGATGGCTGTATGTGAGGGGATTGTGACGTTGCGTTGTGATCCGATAAGCGGGATCGATCGATCCACTTTCCCCTGAGAGGACCCCATGCCCTCCTCCATCGTCAGCCGTGCCGCCACCGCCCGCCTGCTCGCCCGCCGGGTCGGGATCGCGGGGGTGGCCGTTGCCGCCGTCGCCGGACAGTTGCTCTCCTCGCCGATCGCGGACGCCCGCGGTTCGGGTCCCACCGGGCCGGAGCTGCGTGCCGACACCATCTCCGAGAACCCGCTGCCGTTCACCACGCGGTTCGAGGGTGACTTCCACGGGTCCATCACGCGGATCAGCAACAGCCTGATGACCTGCGACGAGACCCAGCCGCCGGTCGACCCGGCGCAGCCGTCGTGCGTGGAGGCCCGGACGGGGGCGGGCAGCAGGCCGATCAACAACAACTACCAGATGAAGTACGTCAACATCGATCCGGGCAGCATCGGCCCGCTCGGCGACGCGATCTACTCGGCCAGCTCGGCCGACCTCGGGCTGATCGAGGGCTCCCAGGTCAAGTACGCCCGGCTGTACTGGGGCGGCACCCGGGGCATCGGCGACACGGTGCTGCCGGAGAGCCAGATCGACGAGGTCTACCTGAAGGTCCCGGGCGAGAGCCAGTACCGGAACATCGCGAACGACCAGCCGTCCATCGGGTACATCACCACCAGCGAGGAGAGCAGCTACCAGGCCTCCGCCGACATCACCGACCTGGTCAAGAGCGCCGGCAACGGCAGCTACACCGTGGCCAACATGGACTCGGTGGTGAAGCCGCACAGCTGGGGCGGCTGGACGATCGTCATCGCGTACGAGAACGTGTGCAAGCCGCTGCGCCACATCCACGTGTGGGACGGCTTCCAGGTGGAGCTGCCGAACAGCCCCGCCCGCCAGTTCGACCTCACCGGGCTGCAGACCCCGGCCACCGGGCAGCTCGCCGGCAAGCTCGGCTTCGTCGTCTACGACGGCGACCTGAAGTGGACCGGCGACACCCTGGCGGTGAAGTCCACCACCGGGCCGGAGGCGATCTTCAGCGACCTCAACCACGCCTCCAACGACGCGTTCAACTCCACCATCGAGGAGCTGACCCCGGCGGACCAGTTCGTCCGCACCCCGTACTACCGCAACAACTTCGGCTACGACTCCAACCGCTGGGACATCTCGCCGTACCTGCGCAACGGTGACACCAGCCTCACCATCAAGTTCGACACCGACGAGGACGGCTACGACCTCGGCGTCTTCTACGCCTACGTGAACCTGGACGGCTCGCTGGAGGGCTGATCCCGCGTCACCGACCGGCGCCGCTGCCGCACCACCCGCACCGGGGAGTGCGGCAGCGGCGTTCCGCGTGCCGCCGGGGCGCCGGGGGCAGTACCGGGGGCACCGCGCAGCAGCCGCTCGCAGGGGCGCTCCACCCACCGGTAGAGCGCGCCCGCCGAGGCCAGGGTCGCCGCGGCGAGCAGCAGCTCCACGGCGAGCAGCGCCGCCGTCCCGGACGGCCGTCCGACCGTCCACAGCCAGCAGCGGATGCCGATCTCGTGCACCAGGTACCAGGCGTAGGACCACTCGCCGAGGCGCACCGCCCACCGCCCCGCCAGCAGCCGGGGTCCGCCGCCCGGCCCGAGGTCGCGCCGGGCGGCGGCGGCCAGCAGGGCGGCGAACAGCGGCGCCGGGACGAGCTGGGCCGCGCTGTACGGGCCCCACCACAGGGTGTCGGGGACGGCCGCGTGCCACGGCACCAGCAGCGCGTGCCAGCCGGCCACCGCCGCCGCGGCGGCCGCCAGCGGCACCCGGGGCAGCAGCCCGTGCCGCACCGCCAGCCCGGTGACCACGCCGAGCAGGAACTGCGGGGTGCGGGTCAGCGGCAGGTAGTCCAGCAGCCAGCCGCGCAGGGCCGGATCGGCCGGCAGCAGCGCGCCCGCCACCCAGAGCGCCGGTCCCAGCGCCGCGCACCCGGCGGCCACCGGCAGCCAGCACCGGCGGCGCGGTGCCAGCACCCGCAGCAGCAGCGGGAACAGCAGGTAGAACCACGCCTCGGCGCCCAGCGACCAGGACGCCGGGTTGCCGCCGAGCACCGTCTCCGGCGCCCAGGTGTGCAGCAGCGGCAGCGACCACAGCGCGGCCACCGCGAGGACCGCCCGGCCCAGCACGGCGTCCGCGCCGAGCGAGAGCGCCGTGGCCAGCGCGTGCAGCGGCCAGATCCGGGCGAAGCGGCGGCGGAAGAAGGACCGGGCGGGGACCGGCGAGCCCTGGTACGTCCAGGCGAGCACGAAGCCGGAGAGGACGAAGAAGAAAGTCACGCCGGAGCGCCCGTACCAGGCGAGCGGCCCGAGCAGCGGCAGCTCGCCGACCTTGCGCGACAGGTGGTACAGCACCACCAGCAGCGCCGCCCAGAAGCGCAGCCCGGTGAGCGAGGGCAGACGGCTGGGCATCGGACGCTCCGGGGGAGGGGCGGGCAGGGACGGACGCCGGGTGAACGAGCACGCCCGGCGCGTGGTCACGGACGGCACGGCGGGGGTCGGGCGCGTAGCCTGCTGGGGCGGACGGACGGAGGGGCGATGACGGTGGAGGAACAGCGGGCCGGCAGCCGGGTGAGCCGGCCGGAGATCAGGCTGGTGCGGCGCGGGTTCACCGACCCGGCGCGGGCGCTGCGGCTGCTCGCCGAACCGGCGCTGGACGGCCTCGCGGCGGACCCGCTGCTGCTCGACGCGCTCGCCGCCACCGCCGACCCCGACCTCGCGCTGCTCGGGCTGTCCCGGCTGCTGGAGGCCGCCGACCCGGCCGACCGGCGGACCCTGCGGGACACCCTCACCACCTCCAAGCCGCTGCGCGACCGGCTGCTTGGCGTGCTCGGCGCCTCCACCGCGCTCGCCGACCACCTGGCCCGCCACCCGCACGACTGGCACGTGCTGGTGACCTTCGAACTGCGCGACATGCACCCCGGCCCGGAGGACTTCCGCCGCGCGCTCGCCGAGGCCGTGGCCGCCGACGCCGCCGACCCGGCCGGCCGCCCGGCCGACGCGCTGCGGATCGCCTACCGCCGCTGCCTGCTGGCCGTCGCCGCCCGTGACCTCACCGGCACCACCGACCTCGCCCAGACCGCCGCCGAACTCGCCGACCTGGCCGGCGCCACCCTGCAGACCGCCCTCGACCTGGCCCGCGCCCAGGACCCGGACGCCGCCGCGGCCTGCCGGCTCGCCGTCATCGGCATGGGCAAGTGCGGCGGGCGCGAACTCAACTACGTCTCCGACGTCGACGTCATCTACGTGGCCGAGCCGCGCGAGGGCGTCGACGAGCAGGAGGCCGTCCAGGCCGCCACCCGGCTGGCCGCCGCGCTCACCCGGCTGTGCGCCGACACCACCGGCGAGGGCACCATCTGGCCGGTCGACGCCAACCTGCGCCCCGAGGGCCGCAACGGCCCGCTGGTCCGCACCCTGGCCAGCCACGTCGCGTACTACCAGCGCTGGGCCAAGACCTGGGAGTTCCAGGCGCTGCTCAAGGCCCGCCCGGTGGCCGGCGACCCGGAGCTCGGCGAGGCGTACACCGCCGCCCTGGCGCCGATGGTCTGGCAGGCCGCCGCCCGGGACAACTTCGTCGCCGACGTGCAGCAGATGCGCCGCCGGGTGATCGACTCGATCCCCGCCACCGAGCTGGACCGCCAGCTCAAGCTCGGCCCCGGCGGGCTGCGCGACGTCGAGTTCTCCGTCCAGCTGCTCCAGCTGGTGCACGGCCGCACCGACGAGGCGCTGCGCAGCGGCAACACCCTGGAGGCGCTGGCCGCGCTCTCCCGCGGCGGCTACGTGGGCCGCGCCGACGCCGCCTCGCTGGACACCGCCTACCGGTTCCTGCGCTCCCTGGAGCACCGGATCCAGCTGCACCGGCTGCGCCGCACCCATCTGATGCCCACCGGCGAGGAGGACCTGCGCCGGCTCGCCCGCTCGCTCGCCCCGCTGATCAACGACGACACCCGGGCCGACCCGGTCGCCGCGCTCCAGCGGGAGTGGAAGCGGCACGCGGTCGAGGTGCGCCGGCTGCACGAGAAGCTGTTCTACCGGCCGCTGCTGGACGCCGTCGCCGAACTGCCGCCGGGTGCGGCCGGCCTGCGCCCGGAGGCCGCCCGGGCCCGGCTGGAGGCGCTCGGCTACGCCGACCCGGCCGCCGCGCTGCGCCACCTCACCGCGCTCGCCTCCGGGGTCAGCCGCAAGGCCGCCATCCAGCGCACCCTGCTGCCGGTGCTGCTCGGCTGGTTCGCCGACTCCGCCGACCCGGACGCCGGGCTGCTCAACTTCCGTCTGGTCTCCGACGCGCTCGGCCGTACCCCCTGGTACCTGAGGCTGCTGCGCGACGAGAGCGCCGCCGCCGAGCAGCTGGCGCGGGTGCTCTCGGCCGGCCGGCTCGCCCCGGACCTGCTGCTGCGCGCGCCCGAGGCGGTCGCCGTGCTGGGCGACCCGCAGGGCCTGGTGCCGCGCGGGCGGGCCGCCGTGGAGCGGGAGGTACTGGCCGCCGTCGGCCGGGCCGACTCCACCGCCGCCGCGGTGGCCGCCGTCCGTTCGGTGCGCCGCCGCGAGCTGTTCCGCACGGCCGCCGCCGACGTGCTCGGCCGGCTCGGCGAGGACCCGGCGCACGCGCTGGACACGGCCGGTGAGGCGCTCACCGCGCTGAACGCCGCCACCCTGCAGGGCGCGCTGCGCGCCTGCGTGGCCGGCTGGGAGGCCCGCAACGGCGCGCTGCCGACCCGGATCGCGGTGATCGCGATGGGCCGGTTCGGCGGGCACGAGCTGGGCTACGGCTCGGACGCGGACGTGCTCTTCGTCCACGAGCCGCTGCTCGGCTCGCTGGAGGAGGACGCCGCCCGGGCCGCCCAGGCGGTCTGCCTCGAACTGCGCGCCCTGCTGGCCGCGCCGTCCACCGAGCCGCCGCTGGAGGTGGACGCGGACCTGCGCCCGGAGGGGCGCAACGGCCCGCTGGTGCGCTCGCTGGTCTCGTACGCGGCGTACTACCGGCGGTGGTCGCACGCCTGGGAGAGCCAGGCGCTGCTGCGGGCCGAGCCGGTGGCGGGCGACCCCGGGCTGGGGGAGCGGTTCCGGCAGCTGATCGACCCACTGCGCTACCCGGGCGCCGGGGTGCCCGAGCGGGATCTGCTGGAGATCCGCCGGATCAAGGCCCGGATCGAGGCCGAGCGGCTGCCGCGCGGCGCCGACCCGACCACCCACACCAAGATCGGCCGGGGCGGGCTGGCGGACGTCGAGTGGACCGTCCAGCTGTTCCAGCTCCGGCACGGGCACGAGCTGCCGGGGCTGCGCACCACCCGGACCAGGGCGGCGCTGGCGGCGGCGGCCGGGGCCGGGCTGGTCGGGGCCGAGGACGCGCAGGTGCTGGACGCGGCCTGGGTGCTGGCCTCCCGGGTGCGCTCGGCGGTGATGCTGGTGCGCGGGCGGCCGGGCGACTCCTTCCCGGCGGACGCCCGGGAGCTGGCGGGGGTGGCCCGCTACCTGGGTTACGGGGTCGGGCACAGCGGGGAGCTGGTGGACGACTACCGGCGCACCACCCGGCGGGCCCGGTCGGTGGTGGAGCGGCTGTTCTACGGGTGAGCGGAACGCGAGAGGGGCCCCGGACGAACCGGGGCCCCTCTGCTCGTTCGTGTCCGCCGGCTAGCGCCGTACGGTGCTCACGGTGGGTTCGCTCCACTGCTCCGGGACGGTGACCGGCCCCGGAGCGGCCGGCCGCTCCTCGCGGGCGGGCACCTGCGGGAGCCGGTAGACCCACGTGTGGTAGAACCAGCGGGCGGCGAGGAAGCCCACCAGCAGGCACAGTTCACCGCCGACGGCGTCCATCCAGAAGTGGTTGGCGGTCGCGACGATCACGACCAGGGTCGCCGCCGGGTAGAGCAGGCCGAGCACCCGCACCCAGGTCCGGCGGGCCAGGAAGAAGATGGTCAGACCGCACCACATCGACCAGCCGATGTGCATCGACGGCATCGCGGCGTACTGGTTGGAGACGTGGGTGGCCGGGCCGGAGGCCATCGAGCCCCAGGTGTTGTGCGTCAGCACGGTGTCGATGAAGCCGCCGTCGGTCATCAGCCGGGGCGGGGCCAGCGGGAAGAAGTAGAAGCCGACCAGCGCGATCGCGGTGGTGACGAACAGCACCGTGCGCACCGCGACGTAGCGGCCCGGGTGCCAGCGGTAGAGCCAGACCAGGACGCCGATGGTCACGACGAAGTGCAGCGTCGCGTAGTAGTAGTTCATGCCGGTGATCAGCCAGCCGACGCCGTCCACCGCGTGGTTGATCGAGCGCTCGACGGCGATCCCGAGGGAGTTCTCGAGGTCCCAGATCCAGCCGGCGTGCTTCTGCGCCACCGCCTCCTGCTCGGGGACGGCGTTGCGCACCAGCGAGTAGATCCAGTAGCTGAGGCCGATCAGTGCCAGCTCGAACCAGATCCGCGGTCGCGCCGGGGAACGGCGCTGGTCGCGGACGCGGGTGCGTAGGGCGGACATACGGGTCTGGGCCGCGCGGGTGGCACCGTCGGGCATGCGGCCGCCGTTCTGCTGGATCTCGGTCGGTTCCCCCATGGACGAGAAGTCTGCCAGACGTTCCGTAGCCGTCCGCTCATCCTCCGGAAGTGGATTCTTCACCGGCTGTCCCCCTTGAGAGGTAGGGGGTGGCTCCCACCGGGGGAGGGGGTGCGATCGGGTCTGGCGCGAACCGGTGGGACGGGCATACGACCCATTGTCATGCCGGAGGGGCGGGGTGGCGCAATCGGGGGTGGGGCAGACCGGAAGGGGGTGCATTGTCCCTGCCCGAAACAGTTTCTGCATCTTGCTGAAACATATTGCAGACCGCTAGCGTCTCGGCAACCCGACCACCCTCACCCCCGCAAGGGAGTCCTCCGTGGCCCAACTCCCGCCCCGCCGCAGGCGGAGCATCCCCCGCAGACCGGGCCGGACGGCGGTGCTGCTGGCGGCCTCGCTGACCGCCGCCACCCTCGGCACCGCCGGTCCGGCCGCGCTCGCCGCCGCCCCGCCCGGTCCGCCCTCGGACGCCGCGCTCGCCGCCACCGCCGGGCGCCACGACCTCACCCGCGAGCAGTTCTACTTCGTGCTGCCGGACCGCTTCGCCAACGGCGAGCGGGGCAACGACACCGGTGGCATCGTCGGCACCCGCCTGGACCACGGCCTCGACCCGGCCGACAAGGGCTTCTACCACGGCGGCGACCTGGCCGGACTGATCCAGCGGCTCGACTACATCCAGGACCTCGGCACCACCGCGATCTGGATGGCGCCGATCTTCGCGAACAAGCCCGTCCAGGGCACGGGCGACAACGCGAGTGCCGGCTACCACGGCTACTGGATCACCGACTTCACCCGGGTCGACCCGCACTTCGGCACCAACGAGCAGCTCAAGGAGCTGATCGCCAAGGCCCACGCGCGCGGCATCAAGGTCTTCTTCGACGTCATCACCAACCACACCGCCGACGTCATCGACTACCGGCAGCAGCAGTACGGCTACCGCAGCACCGGCGCCTACCCGGTGCTGGACGCCGAGGGCAACCCGGTCGACGAGACCGCGCTCGCCGGTGCCGGGGCCGGCGCCGGGGCCGGGCCCGCGGCCGGCTGGCCGAAGCTCACCAGGGACTCCTTCCCCTACAGCCCGGTCTTCCGCAAGCCGGCCGACGCCACCGCCAAGACGCCGGCCTGGCTCAACGACCCCGCGCTCTACCACAACCGGGGCGACTCCACCTTCGCCGGCGAGTCCGCCACCGAGGGCGACTTCTCCGGCCTCGACGACCTCGACACCCAGAACCCCAAGGTGGTCAAGGGCTTCGAGAAGGTCTACCAGCAGTGGGTCGAGGACGCCGGCGTGGACGGCTTCCGGATCGACACCGTCAAGCACGTCAACATGGCCTTCTGGCAGCAGTGGGCGCCCGCGCTCAAGGACTTCGCCGCCAAGCAGGGCAACAAGAAGTTCTTCATGTTCGGCGAGGTCTACTCCGGCGACCCCGCGGTCACCGCCCCGTACGTCACCAAGGGCAGGCTCCAGGCCACCCTCGACTTCCCGTTCCAGAACGCCGCCCGCTCCTACGCCTCGCAGGGCGGCTCGGCGCGCGCCCTCGCGGACCTCTACGCCCAGGACCACCGCTACACCACCGCCGACACCGACGCCTACGAGCTGCCCACCTTCCTCGGCAACCACGACATGGGCCGCTTCGGCTCCTTCCTGCTCGCCGACAACCCGGGCGCCGACGAGGCCACCCTGCTGAAGAAGGACCGGCTCGGCAACGAGCTGATGTTCCTCACCCGCGGCCAGCCGGTCGTCTACTACGGCGACGAGCAGGGCTTCACCGGCGCCGGCGGCGACCGGGACGCCCGGCAGGACCTCTTCGCCTCGCAGACCCCCTCCTACAACACCGACCGGGTGCTCGGCGGCGCCCCGGGCTCCGCCGACCGCTACGGCCGCGACGGCGCGCCGTACCGGGACATCGCCGCCCTGGCCGCGCTCCGCCGCGACCACCCGGCGCTCGCCGACGGCGCCCAGATCGAGCGGTACGCCGCCGACGGCCCGGGCGTCTACGCCTTCTCCCGGATCGACGCCGCCCAGCAGGTCGAGTACCTGGTCGCGGTCAACAACGCCACCGAGGCGAAGACCGTCACCCTGGACACCTTCTCCGCCGGCCAGGGCTTCGAGCGGATCCACCCGGCCGCGGGGGAGCGGACCACCAGCGGCGCCGACCGCAGGGTCACCGTCACCGTGCCCGCGCTCTCCTCCGTCGTCCTCAAGGCCGCCGGGAAGCTCGCCGCCCCCGCCGCCGCGCCCGCGATCACCCTGAAGGCGCCCGCCCAGGGCTCCACCGGCACCGTCACCGTCGGCGCCGAGGTGCCCGGCGGCGGCTTCGGCCGGGTCACCTTCGCCGCCCAGACCGGCGACCGGCCCTGGCAGGTGCTCGGCACCTCCGACACCGGGGCCTACGCCGTCACCCAGGACCTCGCCGGCGTGGCCCCCGGCACGCAGGTCCGCTACAAGGCCGTCGTCCAGGACGCCGGTGGCCGGCTGAGCTCCGCCACCGGCGGCTTCACCACCGGCACCCCCGCCCCCGAGCCGGTGCCCACCGCCACCACCCGCCCGTACGCGGTCGTCCACTACCAGCGCAAGGACGGCGACTACGACGGCTGGAACCTCTACGCCTGGGGCGACCTCGCCGACGGCGAGAGCACCCCGTGGCCGGCCGGGCACCCCTTCACCGGCCGGGACGCCTACGGCGCCTTCGCCTACGTGAAGCTCAGGCCCGGCGCCTCGGACGTCGGCTTCATCGTGGAGAAGAACGGCGTCAAGGACGTCGACGCCGACCGGCACATCGACCTCGGCTCCACCGGCGAGGTCTGGGTGACGGAGGGCGACCCCGCCGTCCGCACGGCCGATCCCGGCCCGGCGAACACCCCGCCGGCGAACACCGCCGTCCTCCACTACAACCGGGCCGACGGCGACTACGACGGCTGGGGCCTGCACACCTGGACCGGGGCCGCCGCCCCCACCGACTGGGGCAACCCGCTGCGGCCGGTGCGCCGCGACGCCTTCGGCGACGTCTTCGAGGTGCCGCTCGCCGCCGGCGCGACCAGCCTCGGTTACATCCTGCACCGGGGCAACGACAAGGACCTGCCGAACGACCAGTCCCTCGACCTGACCGGCACCGGCCGCGAGGTCTGGATCCTCGGCGGCCGCGAGGGCTACCTGCTGCCGCAGACCGCCGCCTCCTCCTCCCAGCTGGACCCCGGCTCGGCCAAGGCGCAGTGGATCGACGCGAGGACCGTCGTCGTCCCGGCGAACTACGGCGCGGGGGACGCCGCCCTGGCGAGCGGCACCAGCGCCCAGCTGGTCTACGACCCGGCCGGCGGCATCCGCGCCGAGAGGAACGGCACGCTGAGCAAGCCCGGGCGGTGGATCCGGCTGGCGCCCGTCCAGGGCGGGCTGACCGACGCCCAGAAGGCCGCGTACCCGCACCTGGCCGGCTACCGCGCCTTCACCGTCGACCCGCGCGACACCGCCCGGGTGCCCGCCGCGCTGCGCGCCCAGCTGCTCTTCACCGAGCACCTGCCCAGCGGCGCCGTCCTGGCCGCCACCGGCGTGCAGATCCCCGGCGTGCTCGACGACCTCTACGCCCGCCGCACCGGCCGGGTGGACTTCGGCCCGGCGTACTACAACGGCAAGGTCGCGCTGTCGCTCTGGGCGCCGACCGCGCAGGAGGTCTCCGTCCAGGTCTTCGACACCGCCACCGGCGGCACCCCGAGGACCCTGCCGCTCAAGCGGGACGACGAGACCGGCGTCTGGGAGGTGGTCCGCGACCGGGCGGAGCTGGACGGCAGGTACTACCTGTACCAGGTCAAGGTCTGGGCGCCGTCCGTCCAGCAGGTCGTGGTCAACACCGTCACCGACCCGTACTCGGTCGCGCTGTCCACCGACTCCCGGCGCAGCCTGGTCGCCGACCTCGCCGCCGAGCGGCTCAAGCCCCGGGGCTGGGAGGACCACGCCGTCCCGCCGGCCGTCCCGCTCGGCCGGGAGCGGATCCAGGAACTGCACGTCCGCGACTTCTCGGTCGCCGACGACACCGTGCCCGCCGCCGAGCGCGGCACCTACCTGGCCTTCACCGAGTCCGAGTCGGCCGGCATGAAGCACCTGCGCGAACTCGCCGGGGCCGGCGTCACCACCGTCCACCTGCTGCCGACCTTCGACATCGCGACGATCCGGGAGAACCGGGCCGAGCAGAAGCTGCCCGCCTGCGACCTCGCCGCGCTCGCCGCCGACAGCCGGCAGCAGCAGGAGTGCGTGGCCGCGGTCGCCGCCGAGGACGCCTACAACTGGGGCTACGACCCGCTGCACTACACCGTGCCGGAGGGCTCGTACGCCACCGACCCTGAAGGGACCGCGCGGACCGTGCAGTTCCGGCGGATGGTGCAGGCGATCCACGCGGCCGGCCTGCGGGTGGTGCTCGACGTCGTCTACAACCACACCGCCGCCGCGGGCCAGGACGGCCACTCGGTGCTGGACAGGGTCGTCCCCGGCTACTACCAGCGGCTGGACGCCGACGGCCAGGTGACCACCGACAGCTGCTGCGCCGACACCGCGCCCGAGCACGCCATGATGAACCGCCTGGTGGTCGACTCGGTGACCACCTGGGCCCGCGCGTACAAGGTGGACGGCTTCCGCTTCGACCTGATGGGCCTGGACCCGAAGTCCACCATGCTGGACGTGCAGGCCGCGCTGCGCCGGATGACCCCGGCCTCGGACGGCGTGGACGGGAAGAACATCCTGCTCTACGGCGAGGGCTGGAACTTCGGCGTGGTCGCGAACGGCGCCCGCTTCGAGCAGGCCACCCAGCAGAACATGGCCGGCACCGGCATCGCCACCTTCGACGACCGGATCCGTGACGCCGCCCGGGGCGGCGACTTCCAGCTCTCCTCGGCGCCGCGGCAGGGCTTCGCCTCGGGCCTGTTCACCGACCCGAACGGCTCGCCCGACAACGGCACCCCCGAGGAGCAGAAGGCCCGGCTGCTGCGGCAGATGGACCAGCTGAAGGTGGGGCTGACCGGCAACCTGGCCGGCTACTCCTTCACCGACAGCTCCGGACGGACCGTCACCGGCGGGGACGTCGACTACAACGGCGCCCCGACCGGCTACGCGGCCCGGCCCGGTGAGGCCGTCGCGTACGTGGACGCGCACGACAACGCCGACCTGTTCGACGCGCTCGCGTACAAGCTGCCGCCCGGCACGGCGCCCGCCGACCGGGCCAGGATGCAGGCGCTGGCGCTGTCGCTGACCGCGCTCTCCCAGGGCCCGGGCTTCGCCCAGGCCGGCAGCGACCTGCTGCGCTCCAAGTCGCTGGACGCCAACTCCTACGACTCCGGCGACTGGTTCAACGCCATCCACTGGGACGCGGCGCAGGGCAACGGCTGGGGCCGGGGCCTGCCGCCGGCGGCGGACAACCGGGAGATGTGGCCGGCCGCCGGGGCCCTGCTGGCCGATCCGCGGCTGACCGTCGGCGCGGCCGACATCCGGGCGGCGAGCGCGCAGTACCAGGACTTCCTGCGGATCAAGCGCTCCTCGCCGCTGTTCTCGCTGCCCACCCTGGCGGCCGTCCAGCAGCGGCTCTCCTACCCGCTGTCCGGCACGCCCGGCGAGCTCCCCGGGGTGATCACCCTGCACCTGGACGGCACCGGGCTGCCGGGCGCGGAGAAGGGCGTCACCGTGGTGTTCAACGCGACCCCGACCGCGCAGAGCCAGACCGTGGCCCCGCTCGCCGGGACGGCCCAGGCGCTGCACCGGGTGCAGGCCCAGGGCGGCGATCCGGTGGTGAAGCGGGCCGGCTTCGACGCCGCGACCGGCACCTTCACCGTGCCGGGCCGCACCGTGGCGGTGTTCGTGCAGGGCTGACGGACCGTGGGGCCCGGGCCCCGTGCCGCCTCCGGCGGTGCGGGGCCCGGACCGTTTCAGGGCGCTTTCGGTTCCATTCAATGTATGGACTTGTCCGAAAACCGCCCATGGCACGGCCGGAAAGGTGACGTGCCGCGTCCGTCCGGCGCTGCCCCGCGCCGTCCGGGCCCCGGGCGGCTCCGGGGCGGGTCCTGAGCGCTGGTCAGTGCCCGCCGGAGGTGATCAAACCTTTTCGGCGGGAATGAAAACGATCTCCGGAAGTTCTTGCCGCCGTAACACCGCCGCCCTCCTGACGGATGTACGGGCCGGTAGCTAATCGGCCAATCCCTGGCATGCATCTGTCATTAACGGCTCGTTTGCTGCCACGATTCCCCCGGCTGCAGACGAGGGGGCCCCACCTCCCGGTGCAGCCGTCCCAGGTGAGGAACAGCGCGTCCCCTGCCGGAAAACGCTCGACCACCTTGCTCCGCAACCGCACCCGCGCCGCGTATCGGCGGCGGGGGCCCCCACTGAGTCGCAACCCCGCGGCCAGGTTCTCTCCACCGTCCGCGAACCCCGCGGCGGTCGGAAAAGGAGTCCGCATGTCCCGTTACGCCCACGCCCGGAAGGCAGCGGTTGTCATGGCCGCTACCACCGCGCTGCTGGTGACCGGTATCCCGGTCATCGCGCAGGCGGCCACCCCTGACGCGCCGGCGGCGGTCGCCGCGCAGCAGGCGAGCCGGGCCGAGCTGATCGCCTCGGCGACCCAGCAGACCGCCGGCCTCGCCCAGGCCCTGGGCCTGACCGGCGACGAGAAGCTGGTCACCAAGGACGTCGTCCAGGACGCCAACGGCGCCCGCCACCTGCGCTACGAGCGCACCTACGCCGGCCTGCCGGTGCTCGGCGGCGACCTGATCGTGCACCAGGACGCCACCGGCGCCACCACGGGCGTGACCAAGGCCAGCAGCGCCGTGCTGAGCGGCGTCAACACCACGCCGAAGCTCGCCGCGCCGAAGGCCCAGGAGGCCGCGCTGGCCGCCGAGTCCGGCTCCGCGCTCGACACCGCCCCGCGCCTGGTCGTCTGGGCCGCCGACGGCACCCCGAAGCTCGCCTGGGAGACCGTCGTCTCCGGCAAGCAGGAGAACGGCACCCCGAGCCGCCTCAAGGTCGTCACCGACGCCGCCACCGGCGCCGTGCTGAGCAAGGTCGAGGGCATCAAGACCGGCACCGGCAACGGTGTCTTCGTCGGGACCGTGCCGCTGACCACCACCCAGAGCGGGTCCTCGTACCAGCTCAAGGACGGCACCCGCGGCGGTCAGTACACCACCGACATGGGCAACCGGACCACCGGCAACGGCACGCTGTTCTCGAAGTCCACCGACTCCTGGGGCAACGGCGCGGCCAGCAACCGCGAGTCCGCCGCCGTCGACGCCCAGTACGGCGCCGCCGCCACCTGGGACTTCTACAAGAACACCTTCGGCCGCAGCGGCATCCGCAACGACGGTGTCGGCGCCTTCAGCCGGGTCCACTACGACACCGGCTACGTCAACGCCTTCTGGGACGACGGCTGCTTCTGCATGACCTACGGCGACGGCGACGGCGACACCCACCCGCTGACCGAGCTGGACGTGGCCGGCCACGAGATGAGCCACGGCGTCACCTCGGCCACCGCCAACCTCAACTACTCCGGCGAGTCCGGCGGCCTCAACGAGGCCACCTCGGACATCTTCGGCAACGCGGTGGAGTTCTACGCCAACCTGCCGAAGGACAACCCGGACTACCTGGTCGGCGAGCTCATCGACATCAACGGCAACGGCACGCCGCTGCGCTACATGGACAAGCCCTCCAAGGACGGCCGCTCGGCCGACTCCTGGTACTCGGGCGTCGGCAACCTGGACGTGCACTACTCGTCCGGTGTCGCCAACCACTTCTTCTACCTGCTGGCCGAGGGCAGCGGCGCCAAGGTGATCAACGGCGTCAGCTACAACAGCCCGACCGCCAACAACGTCACCGTCACCGGCATCGGCCGGGACAAGGCGCTGCAGATCTGGTACAAGGCGCTGACCTCGTACATGACCTCCACCACCAACTACGCCGCGGCGCGCACCGCGACGGAGAACGCCGCCAAGGACCTCTACGGCGCGGGCAGCCCCGAGGTGATCGCGGTCGGCACCGCCTGGGCGGGCGTCAACGTCGGCACCGTGCCCCCGAACCCGGGCGGCGTGACCGTCACCAACCCGGGCAACCAGAGCACCAAGGCCGGCACCGCGGTCAACCTGGCGATCAAGGCGGCCGGTGGCACCGGCGCGCTGACCTACTCGGCCACCGGCCTGCCGGCCGGGCTGTCGATCAACGCCTCCACCGGCGTGATCACCGGCACCCCGACCACCATCGGCAACTCCAGCGTCACCGTGACGGCCAAGGACTCGGCGGGCAAGACCGGGACCACCAGCTTCACCTGGGCGGTCACCGACCCCAACACGAGCTGCACCCCGGCGCAGCTGCTGGGCAACGCGGGCTTCGAGACGGGCACGGCCGCGCCGTGGACCGCCTCCAGCGGCGTGGTCGACAACTCCTCCTCGCAGGCGGCGCACGGCGGTTCGTGGAAGGCGTGGCTGAACGGCTACGGCTCGACCCACACCGACACGCT
>NZ_JBEOWI010000008.1:0-206045 GCF_040296005.1 Kitasatospora sp. NPDC002551
CAGCGGGGCGTCGCGCCGGCTGTGCCCCTGCCCGGCCTCGGTGGGTAAGGTGGTGCCCCCCCCCGGCCCCCCGCCCCCCCCCCCCCCGGGCCCCCCCCCCCCCCCGCCGGCCGGCGCCCCCCCCCCCCCCCCCCGAGGGGAGCACCGCCCGATGACCACCACCTGCGAGCCCGCCGACACCCGCACCAAGGACGCCCGCACCCGGGCGGCCGGCCCGGCCGAGGAGGAGCTGCCGACCCCGCCGGCCGACGAGGAGGACATCCCCGTCCCGCCCGGCGCACCCAGCGCCCTGCTGCGCTCGCTGCTCGGCCCGCGCCGGGGCCGGATCGCCGCCGCGATGGTGGTGATCCTGCTCCAGCAGGCCGCCCTGCAGTCCGGACCGCTGCTGGTCGCCCTCGCGATGGACCGCGGCATCCCGGCGCTGCGCGACCACGACGCCGGCCCGCTGGTCGCCGTGGTCGCCGCCTACCTGGGCTGCGCGCTGCTCGGCACGCTGTTCCAGTGGACGTTCATCAGGGTCAGCGCCCGGGTCAACCAGGACGTCCTGATGGACCTGCGCGGCCGGATCTTCCGGCACGCCCAGCGGCTCAGCCTGGACTTCCACGAGCGGTACACCTCGGGCCGGATCATCTCGCGCGCCACCAGCGACGTGGAGGCGCTGCGCGAGCTGCTGTCCGAAGGGCTCCAGGAGCTGCTGACGGTCTCCCTGTCGGTCTGCTCCATATCGGTGATCCTGCTGGTGCTGGACTGGCAGCTCGGCCTGGCCGCGCTGCTCGCCTTCCTCCCGCTGGCCCTGATCACCCAGTCGTTCCGGCGCCGCTCGCGACTGGTCTACCGGCGCTCGCGCACCGCGGCGGCCTCGCTGATCGTCCGCTTCACCGAGACCATGAACGGCATCCGCCCGGTGAAGGCGTTCCGCCGCGAGCGGACCAACGACGCCGCCTTCGGCGTGGTGAACCGGCAGTCGGCCGACGCCACCGCGGACAGCCTGCTGGAGGTCGCCCGGTACGGGGGCCTGTCCCGGATGACGGCCAACATCTGGACCACCGGCGTGGTGGTGCTCGGCGCGTACCTGGTCACCGACGGCTCGGTCGAGCTGGGCGTGCTGACCGCCTTCGTGCTCTACCTGCACCGGCTGTTCGAGCCGATCGACCAGCTGGCGATGTTCCTGAACAGCTACCAGTCGGCCGCCGCCGCGCTGGAGAAGATCGCCGGCCTGCTCGCCCACGAGCCCACCGTGGCCGAGCCGGCCGCGCCCACGGAGCTGCCGGCCTCGACGATCAAGGGCCGGGAGGTGCACTTCGAGAAGACCCGGTTCGCCTACCGGACCGGCAAGGAGGTGCTGCCGCCGTTCGACCTGCTGCTGCCGGCCGGGCAGACCGTCGCCGTGGTCGGCGCGACCGGCGCGGGCAAGTCGACGGTGGCCAAGCTGCTCGCCCGGTTCTACGACCCGACCGAGGGCCGGATCACCCTGGACGGGGTGGACCTGCGCGAGCTGTCCGGCCCGGAGCTGCGGCGCGGGGTGGTGATGGTGACCCAGGAGTCCTTCCTGTTCTCCGGCACGGTCGCCGAGAACATCGCCATCGGCCGTCCGGGTGCCGAGCGCGCCGAGATCGAGGCGGCCGCGAAGGCGATCGGCGCGCACGACTTCATCGCCGAGCTGCCGGACGGCTACGACACCGACGTGCGCAAGCGCGGCGGGCGGATCTCGGCCGGCCAGCGGCAGCTGGTCGCCTTCGCCCGCGCGCTGCTCGCCGACCCGGCGGTGCTGATCCTGGACGAGGCCACCAGCTCGCTGGACGTGCCCGGCGAACAGGCGGTGCAGCAGGCGATGCGCACCGTGCTGGCCGGCCGGACGGCCGTGATCATCGCCCACCGCCTCTCCACCGTGGAGATCGCGGACCGGGTGCTGGTGATGGACCAGGGCCGGATCGTCGAGGACGGCACCCCGCGCGAGCTGATCGACCGCGAGGGACGCTTCGCCCAGCTGCACCGGGCCTGGCGGGACAGCCTGGTCTGACCGCCGACACTCCACAGGTAAGAGACCCAGGGCCCTTTCGTCCATTACTGAAAGGGCCTATGGTCGTTCCCGGGGCCCATCGGCCCGGCCCACAGGCCCGCCTCACCCACCCGCCCCACCCACGCCTCACGAAGGGGAGCGACCATGGTCGACCGTCACCACTGGGAGCAGTGGCAGCGCAGCTGGGACCGCCAGCAGGAGTGGTACCTGCCCGACCGCGAGGAGCGGTTCCGGGTGATGCTCGACCTCGTCGAGGCGGTGACCGGGCCCGCCCCGCGCGTCCTCGACCTCGCCTGCGGCACCGGCAGCATCACCGAGCGCCTGCTCGCCCGGCTGCCCGGCGCCACCAGCGTCGGCGTCGACCAGGACCCGGCGCTGATGGCCATCGCCCGCGGCGTCCTCGGCGAGGACGAGCGGTTCACCCTGGTCACCGCCGACCTCAAGGACCCGCGGTGGGCCGACGCCCTGCCGCCGGGCCCGTTCGACGCGGTGGTGACCGCCACCGCGCTGCACTGGCTGCCCGGCACCGCCCTGGTCCGGCTCTTCGGCGACCTGGCCGGCCTGCTCCGCCCCGGCGGGGTGTTCCTCAACGCCGACCACATGCCCGACCCGGCGATCCCGCTGCTCAACACCGCCGAACGGACCCTGCGGCACGGGCGGCAGGAGCGCGAGAAGGCCGAGGGCGTCCTGGACTGGGAGGGCTGGTGGCTCGCCGCCGCGGCCGACCCGCTGCTCACCGAGCAGGTGGCCGCCCGCAACCGGCTGTACGGCTCGCACGCCGACGGCGAGTCCCACCCGACCGGCTGGCACGTCGAGCGGCTGCGGGAGGCCGGCTTCGCCGAGGCCGGGGTGGCCTGGCGCTCGGTCACCGACGCCCTGGTGGCCGCCGTGCGGTAGGTGGGGCGGGCGGGGCGCCGGCCGGACCGGCGCCCCGCCCCTTCCGAAAGCCGGCTCAGCGCAGCAGCCCGGCGTCCATCCCCGCCGCCTCCGGCGGCAGCGCCACCAGGCCCAGCTCGGCGGGCGAGGCCAGCCGGCGGTGGGCGGGCAGCACCCGCACGGTGTAGCCGAACGGCCCGGTGCGGCAGAGCTCCAGGGAGCCCTCGTACCTGGTCCGCCCGTCCAGGTCGGGCCCGCCGACCGGCTTGAGGGCGAGCAGGCAGGCGTCGGAGATCCGGTCCGACTCGTCGACCCGGCCGGAGACCGCCTGCACCTCGACGTCGGCCGGCTGCAGGGTGCCGAGCGCCACCTGCACCCGCAGCGCCAGCGCGCTGCCCAGCTCCTGCGCCTCGTCCGGGGAGTCCGCCTCGACGTGCTCCACCCGGACGGCCGGCCAGGCCTCGCGCACCTTCGCCTTCCACTCGGCCAGCTCGTGGGCGGCCCGGAACGCGCCCGTCCCGGCCAGCTCCCGCTGGGCCAGCGCGGCCGGGGCGTAGAGCCGTTCGACGTACTCGCGCACCATCCGCCCGGCCAGCACCTTGGGCCCGAGGGTGACCAGGGTGTGCCGGACCATGGCGATCCACCGGTGCGGCAGGCCGTCCGAGCCCCGGTCGTAGAACCGGCCGGCCACCTGCTCCTCGATCAGGTCGTAGAGCGCGGCGGCCTCGATGTCGTCGCGCCGCTCGGCCTCCCGGCTGTCCGGGTCGAGCACCCGCTCGCCGGTGTCGGCGGTGGGGATCGCCCAGCCGTTCCGGCCGTCGAACCACTCGTCCCACCAGCCGTCCAGCACCGACAGGTTGAGGCAGCCGTTGAGCGCCGCCTTCATCCCGGAGGTGCCGCAGGCCTCCAGCGGGCGCAGCGGGTTGTTCAGCCAGACGTCGCAGCCGGGGTAGAGGCGCCGGGCCATCGCCATGTCGTAGTCCGGCAGGAAGACGATCCGGTGCCGGACGGCGGGGTCGTCGGCGAAGGCGACCATCTGCTGGATCAGCCGCTTGCCGCCGTCGTCGGCCGGGTGGGCCTTGCCGGCGACCACGATCTGCACCGGCCGGGTCGGGTGCAGCAGCAGCGCGCGCAGCCGCTGCGGGTCGCGGAGCATCAGGGTGAGCCGCTTGTAGGAGGGCACCCGGCGGGCGAAGCCGATGGTGAGCACGTCGGGGTCGAGCACCGAGGAGACCCAGCCGAGTTCGGCCTCCCCGGCCCCGCGCTGGCGCCAGGAGGCGCGCAGCCGGTCGCGGACCTCGTCGACCAGCTGGGCGCGCAGGGTGCGGCGCAGGTCCCAGATCTCGGTGTTGCCGATCCTCTCCAGCCCGGTCCAGCGCTGGGTGTCGCCGGTGGTCATGGCCTCCTCGGCGCGGTCGGCGCCGATCTCGGCGGCGCCGAGCCGCACGACGGCCGGGTCGATCCAGGTGGCGGCGTGCACGCCGTTGGTGACCGAGGTGATCGGCACGTCGGCGGGGTCGAAGCCGGGCCAGAGGCCGTTGAACATCGAGCGGCTGACCTCGCCGTGCAGGGTGGAGACGCCGTTGGCGCGCTGGGCGAGCCGCAGGCCCATGGCGGCCATGTTGAACAGCTTGGGGTCGCCACCGCGCCAGGTCTCGGCGCCGAGCGCGAGCACCTGCTCGACCGGGACGCCGGGCAGCGCGGTGTCGCCGCCGAAGTGCCGGGCGACCAGCTCGCGGTCGAAGCGGTCGATGCCGGCCGGGACGGGCGTGTGGGTGGTGAACAGGGTGCCGGCCCGGACCGCCTCCAGGGCGGCGGCGAAGTCGAGGCCGGCGTCGGCGACCAGTTCGCGGATCCGCTCGACGCCGAGGAAGCCGGCGTGGCCCTCGTTGGTGTGGAAGACCTCGGGGGCGGGGTGGCCGGTGAGCCGCTGGTAGGCGCGCACCGCCCGGACGCCGCCGATGCCCAGCAGCATCTCCTGGAGCAGCCGGTGCTCGCTGCCGCCGCCGTAGAGGCGGTCGGTGACGTCGCGCTCGGCGGGCGAGTTGGCCTCGATGCCGGAGTCGAGCAGCAGCAGCGGGACGCGGCCGACCTGGGCCTTCCAGATGTGCGCGGCCAGGGTGCGGCCGCCGGGCAGGGCGAGGTCGACCCGGCTGGGGGTGCCGTCGGCCTCGCGGAGCAGGGTGACGGCCAGCTCGTCCGGGTCCAGCAGCGGGTAGCGCTCCTGCTGCCAGCCGTCCCGGTCCAGGGACTGCCGGAAGTAGCCGTGCCGGTAGAAGAGGCCGACGCCGATGACCGGGACGCCGAGGTCGCTGGCGGCCTTGAGGTGGTCGCCGGCCAGGATGCCGAGGCCGCCGGAGTACTGGGGCAGCGCGGCGGCGATGCCGTACTCGGGCGAGAAGTAGGCGATGGCGGCGGGCAGCGGGGCGGCGGCCTGCTGCCCGGCGCTCTGGTACCAGCGCGGGCCGGCCAGGTACTCCCGCAGGTCGTCGGCGAGGTCGCCGAGCCGGCGCAGGAACCGGCGGTCGGCGGCGAGCGCGACGAGCCGGGCGGCGGGCACCTCCCCGAGCAGTCGCACCGGGTCCTCGCCCGTCGCGGCCCAGACGTCCGGGTCCACGGACCGGAAGAGGTCCCGGGTCTCGGGGTGCCAGGACCAGCGCAGGTTGAGGGCCAGCTCGTGCAACGGCTGGAGTTGTTCGGGCAGGACGGTGCGGACGGTGAATCTGCGGATTGCCTTCACGGCGTGAAGCGTAGCCTCGGCGGATGGCATGATGGTGCGTCAGTTGGGCTATTCGGCATCCGTTCGGCCTATTGATGAGATCGCATTCGGCGCATTGGTCTGCACGGGGGGCGCGCGAGGCGCACTTTCGGCGGGGCCGCGCCACCAATGCGTGAACACCGTGGAACAGATCCATTTCCGCCGGCGGGTCCGCGGCCGATCGGCGCTGAAACTCCTCGCGTACCGCTGCGGAATCGGGGCCACCGGTGCGAGGATGAAGCACGGTCGTTGATGCTGCGGGGTGTGCGGAGACGGGTGGCGTTCCCCCGCGAAGCAGCACGTCCGAATCCTTTTCGCGTTGACCGTTCCTCATCCTGATTGGTCCATTCGGCGCCCATCGCGGACCGCCGCGTGTCCTCGGTCCCGCCCTGCTCGTTCACGGGTGGGTCGGGTCGTCCGAGGGCACGCCCGGAGAGGCGTGCGCCGGAACGCGCGCGGGCTCTCGGGCCCTGTGCCACGGGCCGAGCAGGAGCGGGGCAGGTTGCCCGGAACGGCGGCGCGGGCAGGCTTCCGGTCGCACGTCCTCCCCACCCAGTAGTCCTCCCGGTACTCCCCTGGCCGCACCGGCCCGCGGGAGCTGCCGCCGATCTCGGGCAGGAGTTTGGCATGCACGGCGACACGCGGGACCAGTCCACACCGGTGGCCGACACCCTCGACGCAGCGGTCGCGGAATCCGCCGGACGGATGGATTCTGACACTCGGACAGACGCGGCGATGCCGGGGCCCAGGGGTGCCGTGGCTATGCGTACGGAGCGACCGGACGAACCGGCCCGGCAACCCGGGGCCGAGGAGGGCCGGCCCCACCGGGCAGAGACCCCGCGCAAGCGCACCACCACCCGCCGCAGCGCGAGCACCGCCACCCCTTCGGCCGCGCAGGCCGAGGGCGCCGCACCGGAGCGGACCGCCGCCGCGCGGACCGCCGCCGGGCACGCCCGTGCCAAGCCCGCGGCCCCCCGCAAGACCGCCGCCCGCAAGACGACAGAGAGCGACACCGTGATCGGCCGCATCCCCGTCCTGGACGTCAGCCCCCTCGTAGACGCCGGCCGCCGCCCGGCCAAGGCCGTGGTCGGCGAGACCTTCCGGGTCTGCGCCACCGTGTTCCGCGAGGGCCACGACGCGGTCGGCGCCAACGTCGTGCTGCGCGACCCGCGCGGGCGCAGCGGCCCGTGGACGCCGATGCGCGAGCTGGCCGAGGGCAGCGACCGCTGGGGCGCGTACGTCACCCCGACCGCCCCCGGCCGCTGGTCGTACCTGGTGGAGGCGTGGTCCGACCCGGTGGCCACCTGGCGCAGGACCGCCTCGGTCAAGCTGCCGGCCGGGATCGACACCGCGCTCGTCCTGGAGGAGGGCGCCCAGCTGCTGGAGCGCGCGGCCACCGGGGTGCCGAAGAAGGACGGCCGGGCGGTGGTGCTGGCCGCCGCGCAGGCGCTGCGCGACCCGGGCCTGCCGCCGCTGTCCCGGCTGGCCGCCGCGCTCGCCCCGGAGGTGCAGGAGCTGCTCGGCCGCTTCCCGCTGCGCGAACTGGTGAGCGCCTCCCGGCCGGCGCCGCTCCAGGTGGACCGGGAGCGCGCGCTGTTCGGCTCCTGGTACGAGTTCTTCCCCCGTTCGGAGGGCGCGGTGGTCGACCCGGCCGGGGTGGAGCCGCCCCGCTCGGGCACCCTGCGGACCGCCGCCGAGCGGCTGCCGGCGATCGCCGCGATGGGCTTCGACGTGGTCTACCTGCCGCCGGTCCACCCGATCGGGCGAGCCTTCCGCAAGGGCCCGGACAACACCCTGACGGCCGGTCCGCACGACGTCGGCTCGCCGTGGGCGATCGGCTCGCCGGAGGGGGGCCACGACGCCGTCCACCCGGACCTCGGCACCATCGAGGACTTCGACCACTTCGTGGCCGAGGCCGCCGCGCTGCACCTGGAGGTGGCGCTGGACTTCGCGCTCCAGTGCTCGCCGGACCACCCGTGGGTCAACAAGCACCCGGAATGGTTCAGCCACCGCGCGGACGGCACCATCGCCTACGCCGAAAATCCGCCGAAAAAATATCAGGATATTTATCCGATCAACTTCGACCAGGACATGGACGGAATCGTCAAGGAGACGATCCGGGTCCTCCGGTTCTGGATGGCGCACGGCGTACGGATCTTCCGGGTCGACAACCCGCACACCAAACCGGTGGTCTTCTGGGAGCGGGTGCTCGCCGACATCGCCCGCACCGACCCGGACGTCCTGTTCCTCGCCGAGGCCTTCACCCGCCCCGCGATGATGCACACCCTGGGGAAGATCGGATTCCACCAGTCGTACACGTACTTCACCTGGCGCAACAGCAAGGCGGAACTCACCGAGTACCTCACCGAGCTGGCCGGCGAGACGGCCTCGTACATGCGGCCCAACCTCTTCGCCAACACCCCGGACATCCTGCACGCCTTCCTCCAGCACGGCGGCCCGGCCGCCTTCGCGATCCGCGCCGTGCTGGCCGCCACCCTCTCCCCCAGCTACGGCGTGTACGCCGGCTTCGAGCTCCACGAGAACGAGCCGGCCCACCCCGGATCCGAGGAGTACCTGCACTCGGAGAAGTACGAACTGCGCCCCCGGGACTGGAGCCGCACCGACACCCTCGCCCCGCTGCTCACCGTCCTGAACCGGCTGCGCCGCCGTCACCCGGCCCTCCAGCAGCTGCGTTCGCTGCGCTTCCACCCCACCGACAACGACCAGGTGCTCGCCTACTCCAAGACCGCCCTGACACCCGACGGCCTCACCGACCACCTCATCACCGTGGTCAACCTGGATCCCCACCACGCCCAGGAGGCCACCGTCACCCTGGACGGGGACGGGCCGTACGCGGTCCACGACGAGCTCACCGGTGCCGCCTACACGTGGGGCCGGCACAACTACGTCCGGCTCGACCCCTCCGCCGAGCCGGCCCACCTCCTCACGGTTCGGAGGAACCCAGCGTGACAGTGAACGAGCCCGTCCCCGACACCTTCCCCGAGACCTCCGAGAAGAACCTGGACCCGGAGTGGTTCAAGCGCGCGGTCTTCTACGAGGTGCTGGTGCGGTCCTTCCAGGACAGCAACGGCGACGGGGTCGGGGACCTCAAGGGGCTCACGTCCAAGCTCGACTACCTGCAGTGGCTCGGCGTCGACTGCCTCTGGCTGCCGCCGTTCTTCGCCTCGCCGCTGCGCGACGGCGGCTACGACGTGTCCGACTACAAGGCGGTGCTCCCGGAGTTCGGCGACCTCGCCGACTTCATGGAGTTCGTGGACGCCGCGCACGCCCGGGGCATGCGCGTGATCATCGACTTCGTCATGAACCACACCAGCGACCAGCACCCGTGGTTCCAGGCCTCCCGGGAGGACCCGGACGGCCCGTACGGCGACTTCTACATGTGGGCCGACGACGACAAGCAGTACCCCGACGCCCGGATCATCTTCGTCGACACCGAGACCTCCAACTGGACCTACGACCCGGTGCGCAAGCAGTACTTCTGGCACCGGTTCTTCTCCCACCAGCCGGACCTCAACTACGACAACCCCCGGGTCCAGGACGAGATGATCGCCGGGCTGCGGTTCTGGCTCGACCTCGGCATCGACGGGTTCCGGCTGGACGCGGTGCCGTACCTGTTCGCGCGCGAGGGCACCAACTGCGAGAACCTGCCGGAGACGCACGAGTTCCTCCAGCGGGTCCGCAAGGAGATCGACGCCAACTACCCGGACACCGTGCTGCTCGCCGAGGCCAACCAGTGGCCGGAGGACGTCGTCGACTACTTCGGCGACTTCGCCTCCGGCGGCGACGAGTGCCACATGGCGTTCCACTTCCCGGTGATGCCGCGGATCTTCATGGCGGTCCGCCGGGAGTCCCGCTACCCCGTCTCGGAGATCCTCGCCAAGACACCCAACATCCCGCACGGCTGCCAGTGGGGCATCTTCCTGCGCAACCACGACGAGCTGACCCTGGAGATGGTCACCGACGAGGAGCGCGACTACATGTACGCGGAGTACGCCAAGGACCCGCGGATGCGCGCCAACGTGGGCATCCGCCGGCGGCTCGCCCCGCTGCTGGAGAACGACCGCAACCAGATCGAGCTCTTCACCGCCCTGCTGCTCTCCCTGCCCGGCTCACCGGTGCTCTACTACGGGGACGAGATCGGCATGGGGGACAACATCTGGCTGGGCGACCGGGACGGCGTCCGGACCCCGATGCAGTGGACCCCGGACCGCAACGCGGGTTTCTCCTCCGCCGACCCGGGCAGGCTCAGTCTGCCGCCCATCATGGATCCGGTGTACGGCTATCAGGTGACCAACGTCGAGGCGCAGCAAAGCAGTTCGAGTTCGCTGCTGCACTGGACGCGTCGCATGATCGAGATCCGCAAGCTCAACCCGGCGTTCGGCCTCGGCACCTACACCGAACTGCCCTCCAGCAACCCCGCGGTGCTGGCCTTCGTGCGCGAGCACGAGGGGGACCTGGTCATGTGCGTGAACAACTTCTCCCGCTTCGCGCAGCCGACCGAACTGGACCTGAGGCAGTACGGCGGACGGAACCCGGTCGAGCTGATCGGCGGGGTGCGCTTCCCCTCGATCGGCGAGTGGCCGTACCTGCTCACCCTCGCCGGCCACGGCTTCTACTGGTTCCAGCTCCGCCAGCCCCCCAGGCTGAGCGGAACCAGGCGATCGAAGTAACGATCCGGCACCCTGCCGCAGACCCCTCCGAAGCCTCCGGGGGCGCGAGTTCTCACCCCGCGCCCCCGGTCGTCTCTGCACCACCGCGTACGGAGAACAGCCCAACGGCCACCCACACGAAGGCGTGACACCCGGGCCCACCGCTCGCGTGCCGCGCCGCCGCGCCGCCGCAATCCGGAAGACTGACGGACCCGGCCAGACCCGTCGGGCGGTCCGCCCAGCTCCTCCGGGGAAAGGGAGTCATGTCCGAAACCTCCCGTTCGCAGGCCCCCCTGCACCGTGACGCCCCCGCCGCCACCGCGGCGGCCGCCCCGCGGGGCACCGGGGTCCGGAGGACCGCCCTGGGGGTCAGCGAACTCGTCCAGGCGGCGCTGCCGCTGATCGCCGAGTGGCTCCCCACCCAACGCTGGTACGCCGGGAAGGGCCGGCCGATCACCGGTCTGGTCCCCGTGGTCGGCACCCCCCTGCAGGTCGGCGACCCCGCCCTGCTGCACCTGCTGCTCCGGGTCGAGCACGCCACCACCGGCGCACCGCAGGGCGACCTGTACCAACTGCTGCTCGGCATCCGCTCGCAGGGCCCGACCGTCATCGAACCGGCCGCCGTCCTCGGCCGGCTCACCCAGGGCCCGTACGACGGGGCGGCGCTCTACGACGCGGTGCACGACCCGGAGCTCACCGGGCGGCTGCTGGAGCACCTGGCCACCGGCGACCGGTTCGGCTCGCTGTCCTTCCGCCGCACCCCCGGCTCCGGACTGCCCACCAACCTGCCCGGCCGCGCCTCCACCGCCGAGCAGTCCAACAGCTCGGTCATCTACGGCACCTCGTACATCCTGAAGCTGTTCCGCCGCGTCCACCCCGGCACCAACCCCGACCTCGAACTGTCGCTCGCGCTCTCCCGGGCCGGCTCGACCCGCATCCCCCGGGTCGCCGCCTGGTTCGAGAGCCGCCTGGAGCGCGCCGAGCCGGCCACCCTCGGGCTGCTCCAGCGCTACCTCCCCGAGGCCGAGGACGGCTGGGAGCTCGCCCTCGACCAGGTCGGCCGGCTCAAGGGCGACCCGTCGCCGGGCAACTTCGCGATCGAGGCGCACCGGCTCGGCCGGGCCACCGCCGAGGTGCACCGGGTGCTCGCCCGCTCGATGCCGGTCGCCCGGCTGGACCGCACCCAGACCCGGCAACTGGCCGCCGCGATGGCCGACCGGCTGGACGGCGCGGTGAGCGCCGTCCCCGGGCTGACGCGCTACCGCGGCGCGCTGCGCTCGGCCTTCGGGCAGATGGCCGACGCCCACCCGGACGGCCTGCCGGTCCAGCGGATCCACGGCGACCTGCACCTCGGCCAGGCGATGCGCACCCCGCACGGCTGGGTGCTGCTGGACTTCGAGGGCGAGCCGGCCAAGTCGGTCGCCGAGCGGCGCGAGCCGCAGACCGCGCTGCGGGACGTCGCCGCGATGCTCCGCTCCTTCGACTACGCCGCCGCCCACCTGCTGGCCGGCGGGCCGCCGGACCCGGAGCTGGCGCACCTGGCCGCCGCCTGGGCGCAGCGCAACCGCACCGCCTTCTGCGCCGGCTACACCGCGGGCGGCGGCACCGACCCGGCCGCCTCGCCGGAGCTGATGCGCGCGCTGGAGATCGACAAGGCGGTCTACGAGGTGGTGTACGAGGCCCGGCACCGGCCGAGCTGGCTGCCGATCCCGCTCGCCGCGATCAACCGGCTGGCCCTCACCGTCTGACGTCCCCCGTCCCTCCCCCCGCTCCGAGAGAGGTCCTCGCCGTGACGCCGCTCGACCCGCCAGGCCGCACCACCCGCCCCGTGCCGGCCACCTTCCTGGCCGGCCCGGACTCCCCGAAGCGTGAGCCCGCGACCGACCGGCGGGCCGAGCCGGCGCCCGCCCCCGGACCCGCCGAGCCGGCGCCCGCCACGCCCGCGGGGGCGCTGCGGCTGCCCGAGGCGCCGCTGCCGCCCGGCGAGGTGGACCGGCTGGTCGGCGGCCAGCACCACGACCCGCACGCCCTGCTCGGCGCCCACCCGGTGCACGGCGGCACCGCGATCCGGGTGCTGCGCCCGTTCGCCGAGCGGGTCGTGGTGGAGACCGGGCAGGGGCCCGTCGAACTCACCCACCAGCAGGGCGGCCTGTTCACCGGCCTGCTCGCCGCGCCGCAGGCGCCCGACTACCGGCTGCTGGTCAGCTACCCGGGCGGCGAGCCGATCCGCCAGCACGACGGCTACCGCACCCCGCCCACCCTCGGCGAGCTCGACCTGCACCTCATCTCCGAGGGCCGGCACGAGCAGCTCTGGAAGGCCCTCGGCTCGCACCTGCGCACCGTGGACGGCGTGCCCGGCACCGCGTTCGCCGTCTGGGCGCCGAACGCCGTGGGCGTGCGGCTGATCGGCGACTTCAACCACTGGGACGGCACCGGCCACCCGATGCGCTCGCTCGGCTCCTCCGGCGTCTGGGAACTGTTCGTCCCGGACCTCGGCGAGGGCGCCCAGTACAAGTACGAGATCCACACCCGGCAGGGCTGGGTGCTCGACAAGGCCGACCCGCTCGCCCGCGCCGCGCAGGTCCCGCCCGGCACCGCCTCGGTCGTCACCGCCTCCGCCCACCGGTGGCAGGACGGCGAGTGGATGGCCCGCCGGGCGCGCACCGCGCACCACCGCGCGCCGATGTCGGTGTACGAGCTGCACCTGCCGTCCTGGCGCCCCGACCTCACCGACTACCGTGCCATCGCCGCCGAACTCCCCGGGTACCTGAAGGAGCTGAACTTCACCCACGTGGAGTTCATGCCGGTCATGGAGCACCCGTTCGGCGGCTCCTGGGGCTACCAGGTGTCCGGCTACTACGCGCCCACGGCCCGGCTCGGCAGTCCGGACGACTTCCGCTTCCTGGTCGACACCCTGCATCAGCACGGCATCGGCGTGATCGTCGACTGGGTGCCGGCGCACTTCCCCAAGGACGACTTCGCGCTCGCCCGCTTCGACGGCGAGCCGCTGTACGAGCCGGCCGACCCGCTTCGCGCCGAGCACCCGGACTGGGGCACCCTGGAGTTCGACTACGGCCGGATCGAGGTGCGCAACTTCCTGGTCGCCAACGCGGTCTACTGGTGCGAGGAGTTCCACGTCGACGGCCTGCGGGTGGACGCCGTCGCCTCCATGCTCTACCTCGACTACTCGCGCGACAGCGGCGGCTGGACGCCCAACCGGTTCGGCGGGCGGGAGAACCTCGACGCGGCCGCCTTCCTGCAGGAGATGAACGCCACCGTCTACCGGCGCTGCCCCGGCGTGCTCACCGTCGCCGAGGAGTCCACCGCCTGGGACGGCGTCACCCGGCCCACCGACCAGGGCGGCCTCGGCTTCGGCCTCAAGTGGAACATGGGCTGGATGCACGACTCCCTGGTCTACATGAGCAAGGACCCGGTGCACCGCAAGTACCACCACAACGAGATCACCTTCTCGATGGTGTACGCCTACTCGGAGAACTACATCCTGCCGATCTCGCACGACGAGGTGGTGCACGGCAAGCAGGCTTTGGTCGCCAAGATGCCCGGCGACTGGTGGCAGCAGCGCGCCAACCACCGCGCCTACCTGGGCTTCATGTGGGCCCACCCCGGCAAGCAACTGCTCTTCATGGGGCAGGAGTTCGCCCAGGGCTCGGAGTGGCACCACGAGCAGGGCCCGCAGTGGTGGGTGCTCGACGAGCAGTGGCCGGCGCACCAGGAGCACCGGGGCGTACGCCGGCTGGTCCGCGACCTCAACCGGTGCTATCTCGAGAGCCCGGCGCTCTGGGAGCAGGACACCACGCCGGCGGGCTTCCGCTGGCTCGACGGCGGCTGCGCCGAGGACAACCTGCTCTCCTTCGTCCGCCACGCCGCCGACGGCACCCCCCTGGTGGCCGTCTGCAACTTCTCCCCCGTCGTCCGGCACGGCCACCGGGTCGGCCTGCCCGAGCTGACCGGCCGCGACCAGCTGTGGGAGGAGGCCCTCAACACCGACGCCGCGGAGTACGGTGGCAGCGGGACGGCCAACTCCCGTCCGGTGAAGGCCGAGGCGATCGCCTGGAACGGCCAGCCGCGCAGCGCCGAGCTGGTGCTGCCGCCGCTCGCGACCCTCTGGCTCCGCCCGGCGTGACGTTCTAGGCTCCCCGCCTGAGACGTCGGCAGCGGGCGGGGGGCCTTCTGTGGGATTGGTGCTGGGCTGGGGCTATGTCCTGCTGCCGCTGGCCTGTTGGGCGGCACTGGCCCGCACGAGGGTGGTCGGGGTGGTGGTCGCCGCCGTCCTGGCCGCCCTGGCGGTGATCCCGGTCGGGCTGGAGTACGCGTGGTTCCACAGCCGGGCCACCGCCGAGTCCCAGTCCGGCTACCCGCTCGCCGCCGGACTGGTGGTCCTGCTCGGCGCCCTGGCCGAGCGGCGGCGGTACGGGCCCCGGCCCGCCCGGGGCTCCGGCCAGCCGGCCGCCGGGGCGACCATCGCGATCGCCGCCCACTCCCTGGTCGGCCTCGTCATCGGCCTGCTCTACCAGCTGGCCGTCCACGAGCCCTTCTCCCCGGACCGCTCCGAGCTGTCGCTGCCGCCCGGCCTCGCCGTCGCCGAGGACAGCGGCCCTGACCGCAGCTGCGGACTGCACGCCTGCCGCCGCGACCTCCTGGTCGTGAGCACCGGGGGCCTGTCCGTCACCGAGGCGGCACTCCGGCTGCGGGCCCGGCTGGCCGCCGACGGCTGGCGGCCGGGGCCCGGCCCGGGCGAGAGCCTGGTCCACCGGCACGGCTGGCTGCTGGACAAGCGCGTCACGCGGCTGTCCCTCGCCGAGCGGCCCGCCGGGGTGGCAGTGCGGCTCACCGGCCCCGACCGCTTCCCCTGATGACCCGCGGCTCCCCCGATGACCTTCGGCCCCTTGCCCCCGCCCGGGCGCTCTGCTCGCGGACGGCCGTTCACGGTGCGAAGGTATGGTCGATATGACCACTTCCTGAGACGACGGGACGGAGAGAGCCGCGTGGCGCGCAGCGTGTACGTGACCGGGATCGACCGCGGGGACGGTCGCCAGGCGGTGGAGCTCGGGGTCATGGAGCTGCTCACCCGCCGGGTGGACCGGGTCGGGGTGTTCCGCCCCCTGGTGCACGCCCAGGCACCGGGCGAGGCCGGCTCGGACCACGTGGTCGAGCTGCTGCGCGCCCGGTACCGGCTGGACCTGCCGGCCACCGAGCTGTACGGCCTCACCTACGAGGAGGCCACCGCGCTGCAGGCCGCGCAGGGGCAGGACGAGCTGGTCTCGGTGCTGGTGGACCGCTTCCACGCGCTGGAGCGGCGCTGCCAGGCGGTCCTGGTGCTGGGCACCGACTTCGCCGGCACCAACATCCCCGACGAGCTGGCCTTCAACGCCCGGCTCGCCAACGAGTTCGGCGCCGCGGTGCTGCCGGTGGTCGGCGGGCACGGCGAGGACGCCGAGACGGTGATCGCCGAGGTCCGCAACGCCCACCGGGCCTACACCGACCTCGGCTGCGAGACCCTGGCGATGATCGCCAACCGGGTCGCCCCCGCCGCCAAGCAGCCGGTCCAGCGCAAGCTCACCGAGAAGCTGCCGATCCCGGCGTACGTCATCCCCGAGGAGCCGGCACTGGCCGCGCCGACCGTCGCCCAGCTGGTCGACGCGACCGGCGCCGAGGTGCTGCTCGGCGACGCGGCCGGGCTGGCCCGGGACGTGCGCGGCTTCGTCTTCGGCGGCGCCATGCTGCCGACCTTCCTGGACGCGCTGACCGAGGGCGCGCTGGTGGTCACCCCCGGGGACCGCGCCGACCTGGTGATCGGCTCGCTGGCCGCGCACGCCGCCGGCGCCCCGCCGATCGCCGGCGTGCTGCTCACCCTGGGCCAGCACCCCGGCCCGAACGTGATGGCGCTGGCCGCCCGGCTGGCCCCCGGCACCCCGGTCGCGGTCGTCCCCGAGGGCAGCTGGCTCACCGCCGCCGCCCTCACCCACCTGGAGGGCAAACTCTCCGCGGCCAGCCCGCGGAAGGCCGAGACCGCCCTCGGCCTGTTCGAACTGCACGTCGACACCGACGAGTTGACCAAGCTGATCGAGGTCGGCCGGTCCGAGCGGGTGACCCCGATGATGTTCGAGCACGAGCTGCTGGAGCGGGCCAGGGCGGGCCGCCGGCACGTCGTGCTGCCGGAGGGCACCGAGGAGCGGGTGCTGCGCGCCGCCGAGATCCTGCTGCGCCGCAACATCTGCGACCTCACCCTGCTCGGCGAGGCCGACGCCGTCCGCCGCAAGGCCGCGGCCCTGGGCATCGACCTGCCGGCGGAGGAGCCCGGCGCCGACCGCGCCCAGGTGCGGATCGTCGACCCGGCGACCAGCCCGCTGCGCCGCCAGTTCGCCGAGCTGTACGCCAAGCTGCGGGCGCACAAGGGCATGACCGTCGAGCTGGCCCTGGACGTGGTCACCGACGTCTCCTACTTCGGCACCCTGATGGTGCAGGAGGGCATCGCCGACGGCATGGTCTCCGGCGCGGTGCACTCCACCGCCGCCACCATCCGGCCCGCCTTCGAGGTGATCAAGACCTCGCCGGGCGCGTCCATCGTCTCCAGCGTCTTCTTCATGTGCCTGGCGGACAAGGTGCTGGTCTACGGCGACTGCGCGGTCAACCCCGACCCGGACGCCCAGCAGCTCGCCGACATCGCCATCCAGTCGGCCGCCACCGCCGCCCAGTTCGGCGTCGAGCCGAGGGTCGCGATGCTCTCCTACTCGACCGGCACCTCCGGCTCCGGCGCGGACGTCGACAAGGTCCGCAAGGCCACCGAGCTGGTGCGCGAGCTGCGCCCGGACATCCTGGTCGAGGGGCCGATCCAGTACGACGCCGCGGTGGACACGCACGTCGCGGCGACCAAGCTGCCGGGCTCGCCGGTGGCCGGCCGGGCGACCGTCCTGATCTTCCCGGACCTCAACACCGGCAACAACACCTACAAGGCGGTCCAGCGCTCGGCCGGGGCGGTCGCCGTCGGGCCGGTGCTCCAGGGGCTGCGCAAGCCGGTCAACGACCTGTCGCGCGGCGCACTGGTCCAGGACATCGTCAACACGGTGGCGATCACCGCCATCCAGTCGCAGGAGCGCGGGTCGGGGCCGCGCGCCGAAGGGGGCACGGCATGAGTGCGGGTACGCGGGTCCTGGTGCTGAACGCCGGCTCCTCGTCGGTGAAGTACCAGCTGATCGACATGCTGGACGGCGACCGGCTCGCCTCCGGGCTGGTCGAGCGGATCGGCGAGGCCGGCGGCCGGCTGGTGCACACCCCGCGCGGCGGGCCGGAGCGGGAGACCGTCCAGGCTTTCCCCGACCACGGCGCGGCCCTCAAGGCGGTCGCCGAGGAGCTGGCCGCCGACGGCCTCGGGCTGGACTCGCCCGAGCTGGCCGCGATCGGCCACCGGGTGGTGCACGGCGGGCTGCGGTTCACCGAGCCGACCGTGATCACCGACGACGTGCTCAAGGAGATCCGCCGGCTGATCCCCGTGGCGCCGCTGCACAACCCGGCCAACATCACCGGCATCGAGGTGGCCCGCGCGCTGCGGCCCGACCTGCCGCAGGTGGCCGTCTTCGACACCGCCTTCCACGCCTCGATGCCCGAGTACGCGGCCCGGTACGCGATCGACAAGGCGGTGGCCGACGAGCACCGGGTGCGCCGCTACGGCTTCCACGGCACCTCGCACCAGTACGTCTCGCGGGCCACCGCGCGGCTGCTCGGCAAGGACCCGGCCGAGGTCAACGTGATCGTGCTGCACCTGGGCAACGGCGCCTCCGCCTCGGCGGTGAGCGGCGGGCGCTGCGTCGACACCTCGATGGGCCTGACCCCCCTGGAGGGTCTGGTGATGGGCACTCGTTCGGGTGACATCGACGCGGGCGTGGTCTTCCACCTGCACCGGGTGGGCGGGCTGTCGATCGACGGGATCGACGACCTGCTCAACCGCCGCAGCGGCCTGCTGGGCCTGTGCGGCGACAACGACATGCGCGAGATCATGCGCCGCGCCGACGAGGGCGACGCGGACGCGAAGCTGGCCTTCGACACGTACGTCCACCGGGTGCGCAAGTACATCGGCGGGTACTACGCGGTGCTCGGCCGGGTGGACGCGATCGCCTTCACCGCGGGTGTCGGGGAGAACGCGGCACCGGTGCGGGCGGCCGCCGCGGCCGGGCTGGAGGAACTGGGCATCGCCGTCGACCCCGAACTCAACTCGGTACGCTCGCGCGAGCCGAGGATCATCTCCCCCGCGCTGCTGCCCTCGGGCGGCAGGGCGCGGGTGGCGGTCGCCGTCGTCCCCACCGACGAGGAGCTGGAGATCGCCCGGCAGGCCTTCGCCCTGGTGCACCGGACGTCCGAAAACTGACCCCCCGTCGTCTCGATCCGCGGACTCCTTCGTCGGCGATTCCTCTCCTTTCGGGCCGAATGCACCCATAACACGAACGGATAGACTGATCGATATGCGCCGAGCGAAAATTGTCTGCACCCTGGGTCCCGCGACGGACTCCTACGAACAGCTCAAGGCCATCGTCGAGGCGGGCATGAACGTCGCCCGACTGAACATGAGCCACGGCTCCCATGCGGAACACGAGGAGCGGTACCGCAAGGTCCGCCAGGTCTCGGAGGACACCGGCAAGACCATCGGCGTTCTGGCCGACCTCCAGGGCCCCAAGATCCGTCTGGCGACCTTCGCCAACGGACCGGTGACCGTCGACAACGGCGACGAGTTCACCATCACCACCGAGGACGTCCCCGGTGACCAGCACATCTGTGGAACCACCTACAAGGGCCTGCCGGGCGACGTCAAGCCCGGTGACCCGGTCCTGATCAACGACGGCGTCATCGCCCTGGAGGTCGTCAGCGTCGACGGCCCGCGGGTGAGGACCGTGGTCGTCGAGGGCGGCGTGCTCTCGAACAACAAGGGCATCAACCTCCCCGGCGCGGCCGTCAACGTGCCCGCGCTGTCCGAGAAGGACAAGGAGGACCTGCGCTTCGCCCTGCGCCTGGGCGTCGACATGGTCGCGCTGTCCTTCGTCCGCAACGCCGCGGACATCAAGGACGTCCACGCGGTCATGGACGAGGTCGGCATCCGGGTGCCGGTCATCGCCAAGATCGAGAAGCCGCAGGCCGTCGAGGCGATGGAGGAGATCGTCCTCGCCTTCGACGCGATCATGGTGGCCCGCGGCGACCTGGCCGTCGAGTACCCGCTGGAGCGGGTGCCGCTGGTCCAGAAGCAGCTGATCACCCTGGCCCGCCGCAACGCCAAGCCGGTCATCGTCGCCACCCAGATGATGGAGTCGATGATCCACGCCTCGCGCCCGACCCGCGCCGAGGTCTCCGACGTCGCCAACGCCATCCTGGACGGCACCGACGCGGTCATGCTGTCCGCCGAGTCCAGCGTCGGCAAGTACCCGGTCGAGACCGTCCGCACCATGAGCCGGATCTGCGAGAAGGCCGAGGAGGAGCTGGTCTCCCAGGGCCTCCAGCCGCTCAACCCGGGCCGCAAGCCGCGCACCCAGGGCGGCTCCATCGCCCGCGCCGCGTGCGAGCTGGGCGACTTCCTGAACGGCAAGGCGCTGGTCGCCTTCACCAAGTCCGGTGACACCGCGCGGCGGCTCTCCCGCTACCGCTCGCCGATCCCGGTGATCGCCTTCACCCCGGACCACGCGACCCGCAACCAGCTCTCGCTGAGCTGGGGCGTCGAGGCGCACGTGACCGAGCAGGTGGAGACCACCGACGAGATGGTCGCGCAGGTCGACCGCGAGCTGCTGCGCATCAGCGAGCTGGGCGAGGGCGACACCGTGATCGTCACCGCCGGCTCCCCGCCCGGCATCCCCGGCAACACCAACATGGTCCAGGTGCACCACCTGGGCACCCGCACCTCGTAAGGCGGCGCGGAACACGCCCGTGGGGCGGTCCCTCCGGACGGGAGGGGCCGCCCCACGGGCGTTTCGGCGGGCCGGGAGCCCGGGGTCAGGCGTTCCCGGGGTAGGGCTTGTCGTCGTTGTAGAGCTGCATGCCGGGGATCTTCAGGGTGCCGCCGAACTGGCCCGACTGGATCGCGGTCACCCCGGTCAGCTCGATCCACAGCGGGAGCTGGAGCTGGCCGATCAGGTCGTACAGCCACTGCGGCAGCGGACCGTCCGGGGTGAGGGTGAGCTCGCCGAGGTCGATCGGGATCGGCAGGCCGAGCACCTTGGACAGGTGGCCGGAGAGCCGCTCCACGTACATGGTGACCGGGCCCTTGCGCATGGTCGAGGTCGAGCCGGGCGCGCCCTTCACGTGGAAGGTCTTGCCGTTGCCCTGCAGCGTCGACATGTGCAGGTTCTCGATGTCGACGCTCTCCACCTCGAACTTCAGCACCCGCTTGGTGCCGGTCGGCGTCCGGACGTCGACCACGCCGAGCAGCACGGCGTGGTTGAGGCCGAGCCGGGTCGTCTGCAGGGTCCAGTTCTGCTCCGGCACCAGGATCGGGTTGTCGGCCGGCTTGCCGTCGGGGGCGAGCCCCTCGGTGCCGACCAGGCAGTTCGGGTCCTTGGACGGCGTGGCCGAGGGGCTGCCGGACGCGCTCGGCTTCACCGAGGCGGACGGGGTCCCGGACGGGGTCCCGGAGGGGCCGGCGGACGGGGTCCCGGAGGGGCCGGCGGACGGGCTGCCGGACGGCTCGGCGGTCGACGAGGGGGTGTCGGTCGGCCGCGGGCTCGCCGGCGCCGTCGAGGCGGTCGGCTCGGGCGTTCCCGGGGTGGCGGAGGGCGTGGGCGCGGCGGTGCCGGCCGGCGTCCCCGTCGGCTCGGCGGCCGGGGTGCCCG
Source organism: Kitasatospora sp. NPDC002551 (assembly GCF_040296005.1). Lineage (NCBI taxonomy): Bacteria > Bacillati > Actinomycetota > Actinomycetes > Kitasatosporales > Streptomycetaceae > Kitasatospora > Kitasatospora sp. NPDC002551. Next base: position 21,151 of record NZ_JBEOWI010000008.1, read on the forward strand.
TCGGCGCCCCGGTCCCGGCGGCCGGTGCCTGGGTGGTCGGCGCCGGGGCGGCGGCGCGCGCGCCGGCGGACGGGCTCGCGGTGGGGCTCGCCGAGCCGCCCGGGCGGACCGGGTCGGTGGTGACGCCGACGATGTCGTCGATCGGACCGGCCTGGACGGCCCCGCCGCCGGTGCTCGCGCGGGCGGTCGCGGTCGCGGTCGCGGTCGCCGTCCCGGTCGCGGCCGGCTTCGGCACACTCGCCGGGCCGGCGCTCGTCGGTGCGGCGGTCGGCGCGGACGTCCTGGTGGCGGTGGCCTTGGGCACCGGCACGGTCGGGCCGGGGATCGGCGGCGGCAGCTCGCTCTTGGGCACCGGCGTCTCGGCGACGGCGGGCGGCTGCGGCACGGCGTCCGGCGCGGTGGCGCACGGCTTGCCGGCGGTGGACTCGGCGATCGCCGGGTTCGGCGTGTAGGCGGCGGCCATCAGCAGCGCGGTCGGCACGGCGGCCATCGCCAGCGCCCGGCCGCGCAGCCGGACCCGCACGGGCGTACGGGGCGCCGCGTGCCGGGGCGAGCGCTGCGCCGGGGCCTGCGGAAGCTCCTCGCGCGGGTCGCTCACCGGACCTCCTTCGGCTCGCCGGCCTGCTGCGCCGGAACGGTTCCCCCGGCGGCGGCCGGGGGCTGCTGGGCGGCGGGCGCGTCACCGGCGGGAGCCTCGGCAGCGGGCGCGGCGGCGACCGGCGCCTCCGCAGCGGGAGCCTCGGCAACGGGCGCGGGGGCCGCCTCGGCGGCGAGCACACCGGCGGCCCCGGCCGCGTCGTCGGCGGGCGGAAGCGGCGCCCAGGCGATCATCAGACCGCCACCGATCAGACCGGGCAGGACCGACAGCCCGAAGCCGCCCAGGTTGGAGACCGGGATCGCGACCAGGGTGAGCAGCGTGGTGGCGATGCCCGCGAAGACCCGGACGACCGGCTGGAACCAGGCGGTCAGCCCGAGCACGATCAGCAGCATCCCGATGATCAGCGAGCCCGCGCCCCCGGTGGTGGCCATGGCGAGCGTCATGCCGTTCAACGACAGGTTGGCGTACGGGAAGTACATGATCGGGATGCCGGCGAGGACGGCCAGCAGTCCGCCCCAGAACGGCCGGGAGCGGCGGAAGTCACGGAACACCCGGCGCACCCACCGCAGGGGGTTCTCGCGTTCGGCGGGCCGCGGCTCGGCAAGGGTGCTGGACACGGAGCAGCTCCTCGGAGGTGTGACGAGGTGAAACGGAAAGGGGGAGCCCGGGGACGGCGGCCCCTACGGCCACCGTCCCCGGCCCCCGACCCGCCGTCAGGCGGTCAGCCGGTCAGCCGGTCAGCCGGGGAACCGGCTCAGAAGCACTCGTGGCCCGCGTCGGTGTAGAGGTTGAGCTTCAGGCCCTTGAGCTTGAAGGTGCCCGCCGAGGTGGCCCACGCGGTCTGCTTGGCGCCGTACAGGTCGGCGGTCTCCGCGGCCTGCGCGAAGCCGGTCTTGCCGCTGGGCAGGCCGGAGCCGAGCGCGGACTTCCAGTTCTTGGTCGCCGTGCCGTCGAGGGTGGAGGCGTCCTGGCCGATGTTGATGTTGCCGAACTCGGCGTCGGCCTCAAGGGAATCGAGGTCGATCAGCAGGTTGGCGGCCTCGACCTGGCGGTCCTGCTGCTCGCTGTCACCGGCCTCCAGGCGGAGGGTGATCTTCGGGAGCTTGAACGGCAGCGGGATCACGTTCGGGTCGGTGACCAGCGACTGGCACAGGCCCTTGATCCGGGCCGTGTCGAAGGCCGAGACCGCGACCGGGTGGGTCGTCTTGTCCTTCTCGACGTCGATCGAGCCGAACTGCGCGAACTTGGTGCCGTGCAGCTCCTTGGCGCTGACCTTGAACTGCTGGCCCGAGATGCTGAACGAGGCGGCGAGCGCGCTGTTCGCCAGGCCGACGCCGACCGCGGCGGTGGCCGCGAGGCTCGGCACCATCACCAGGGCGAAGCGCTTCCAGCGGGTCTTGCCGTAGGTCTTGGACATGCGTGTCCTCCTTCTGGGACGTACATCTCCGGCTCCCCGGTGGCGAGTCCCGCACCGGTGGGGCCTGGGATGGGAGAGAGCTACGTCCTCGGTAGCGGAGAGCGCCGTGGCAACACCGGCGATCCCCCCGAGCGACAACCAGTGACCGCGCGGGCAGCGCGGCCGTGCGAAGGACAGGAACCGCCGTGGGACCGCGGATACCCCCCTGCCCTCTCGCCGGCGGCATGACCGCCGGCCGCCCGGTGGGGATCCCCTCCTCCGGGTCCGCCGACCGGCTGCCGGCGGGGGTCGAAGTGTGGGGACCGGGCGTGCCGATGCTGCTCGAATCCCGGGCGAAGCACAAGAGGTTGCATTACTGACGGGTAATCCCACTTGGCGCGGATGATCATGAAATCGGCGCCCCGGATACGCAGCGTCACCAAATGGAGGATTCGTGGGGGCGAAATCCCTCGGAAACATCAGTGAAACACCCGCGGACGGTCACATGTCGTGACCGTCCACGGGTGTTGTCAAGATTTGGTAAACCTCAGCGGTGATGGCCGGATTGTCGCCAAATCACCCGGCGGCACCGCAGGTCATCCGCCGTGTCGCCGACCGGAGTTCAGAACAGCACCCGGGCCAGCGCCTGGCGCGCCGCGGTGACCCGCGGGTCCTCGGGGCCGATCACCTCGAACAGCTCCAGCAGCCGCAGCCGGGCGGCGTCCCGGTCCGCGCCGAAGGTCCTGCCGACCGTCGACACCAGCCGGCCGAAGGCGTCCTCGACGTGCCCGCCGACCAGGTCCAGGTCGGCCGCCCTCAGCTGGACCTCGACGTCCTTCGGGTCGGCCGCGGCGGCGGCCCGCACGGTCTGCAGGTCCAGCCCCTCGACCCGCTGCAGCAGCTCGGCCTGGGCCAGGCCGAGCTTGGCCTCGGCGTTGCCCGGCTGGTCGGCCAGCACGTTCCGGTAGGCCTGGATGGCACCGCCCAGGTCCCCCTGGTCGAGCGCGTCGTGGGCCGCGGACAGCGCCGGGTCCTCCGGACGGAGCGGGGCGGCCGCCTCCGCGCCCTCGGCGGGCGCGCCGCCGGTGCCGACGATGCCGAAGCGCTGCTCGGCGACCAGGATCAGCTGGTCGAGCACCTTGCGGACGTTGGCCTCGTTCTCGGCGCCCTGGAACAGCGGGACCAGCTGGCCGGCCACCACGGCCATCACGGCCGGGATGCCCTGGATGCCGAACTGCTGGGCGATCAGCTGGTTGGCGTCGACGTCGATCTTGGCGAGCACGATCCGGCCGGCGTACTCCTCGGCCAGGCGCTCCAGGATGGGGCTGAGCTGCTTGCAGGGCCCGCACCACTCGGCCCAGAAGTCGACGACCACCGGCACCTCGGTGGACCGCTGGACCACCTCGGCCTCGAAGGTGTCCTCGGTGACGTCGACGACGAGCGGGTACCCGGCCCCGGCCGGGGCGTCCCCGGCCGCCTCACCGGCGGCCGACTGGCGGGCCCGCTCGGCCCTGGCCTGCTCGGCCTTCTGGGCAGCCTCGCCGGCTGCCTTCACCGCGGCGAGGTCGACCGCACCACGCAGGGCGGCACTGTTGAGACGAGAATTCCGTGGCTGCATGGCACCATCCTCCCCCGCCCGCGCCGCTGGTGGGCACCAACCTCCCGGAAAACGCCCCGCGCGGGCTGCGCGGTCCCGATTCCCGGGGTGGCGGAGCCACTGCCCGATAGCCTGAACCGTTTCGGCACGGATCCCCATCCGCGCCCGCGCCGCTCCCGTCCCACGGGACGCGGCGCCTGGTCGTCGCTTTCGCTACGAGTCGTAGCGTAACTGGACCCGGGGCATCCGCCGCAACCCCTGCCGCCCCCCGGCCGACGTGAGGTGGGCCACTTTCCCGGGCGGCCCGGCTGACCTGGACACGCGAAAGTCGCTACCGTTACCGCTCCCACCCAAGTTACTTACCGGTAAATCGCAAGGAGGCCCGGTGCCGGCCCCCCAGCCACCCCTCCCGGAGAGCCCGGAGACCGCCGTCACCCGGACCAAGGGCCGCCCGCGCAGCGCCGCCGCCGACCGCGCCATCCTGGACGCCACCCGCGAGGCCCTCGCCGAACTCGGCTGGGGCGGGCTCACCATGGGCCACGTCGCGACCCGCGCCGGGGTCGCCAAGACCACCCTGTACCGCCGCTGGCCGTCCAAGAACGAGCTGGTGGTGGACGCCGTCGCCAGCCTCTTCGACGAGCTGGCGATGCCCGACCTGGGCAGCCTGCAGGCCGACATCGAGGCGGTGGTGGCCCAGTTCGCCGAACTGCTGGCCCGCCCGGAGAGCCAGGCGGCGCTGCTCGCCCTGTTCGCCGAGGGCTCCCGCGACGGTGAGCTGCGCCGGCGGATCCGGGAGGCGATCGTCGACCCGCAGAAGCGGCTGGTCCGGCAGGGCCGCGCGGCGGCCCAGGCCCGCGGCGAGCTGGCCCCGGACGACGACGAGGCGACCGCCCGCGAGGAGGTCGACATCATCTTCGACACCATCGCCGGCACGGTCGAGCACCGGGTGCTGGTGAGCGGCGAGCCGATCACCCCCGAGTGGACCCGGCGCTTCACCGGCCTGCTGCTCGGCACCTTCCCGGGCCCGTGAGCGGCTGAGCGCGCGCGAAGGCCGCCCGTCGCCCTCGCAGGGCGCCGGGCGGCCGTCGGCCGGACTCAGAACCGGGCGGCCTCCCGGTAGATGCCCCACTCCTCGCGCAGCGCGTTGCAGATCTCGCCCAGGGTCGCCTCGGCGCGCACCGCGTCCAGCATCGGCGGGATCATCGACGCGCCGGAGCGCGCGGCGGCCAGCATCGCGTCCAGCCCGGCCTTGACCGCGGCCTCGTCCCGGGCCGCCTTGCGCGCGCCCAGCACCCGGACCTGCTCGCGCTCCACCTCGTGGCTGACCCGCAGGATCTCCAGCTCGGGGGTGACGCTGCGCGGGTGGCAGTTGACGCCGACGACCCGCTTCTCGCCCTTCTCCACCCCCCGCTGGTACTGGAAGGCGGCCTCGGCGATCTCGCCGGTGAACCAGCCGTCCTCGATGCCGCGCAGGATGCCGGAGGTGACCGGACCGATCGGGTGGTCCTCGCGGCCCTTGTCCAGGATCTTCCGGAAGATCTCCTCGGCCTGCTGCTCGATCCGGTCGGTCAGCGCCTCGACGTACCAGGAGCCGCCCAGCGGGTCGGCCACGTTGGTGACGCCGGTCTCCTCCATCAGCACCTGCTGGGTGCGCAGGGCGATCTCGGCGGCCTGCTCGGAGGGCAGCGCCAGGGTCTCGTCCAGGGCGTTGGTGTGCAGCGAGTTGGTACCGCCGAGCACCGCCGAGAGCGCCTCGACGGCGGTGCGGACCACGTTGTTGTACGGCTGCTGGGCGGTGAGCGAGACACCGGCGGTCTGGGTGTGGAACCGCAGCCACTGGGCCTTGTCGGTCTTCGCGCCGAACCGCTCGCGCATCCAGCGGGCCCAGATCCGGCGGGCCGCGCGGAACTTGGCGATCTCCTCGAAGAAGTCGAGGTGCGCGTCGAAGAAGAAGGACAGGCCCGGCGCGAAGACGTCCACGTCCAGGCCCCGGGACAGGCCCAGCTCGACGTAGGCGAAGCCGTCGGCCAGGGTGTACGCCAGCTCCTGCGCGGCCGTCGCCCCGGCCTCGCGGATGTGGTAGCCGGAGACCGAGAGCGGCTTGTAGGCCGGGATCCCGCCGGCGCAGTACTCCATCAGGTCGCCGATCAGCCGCAGGTGCGGCTCGGGGGCGAAGAGCCACTCCTTCTGGGCGATGTACTCCTTGAAGATGTCGGTCTGCAGGGTGCCGTTGAGCACCGCCGGATCGACGCCCTGCCGCTCGGCGGCCACCAGGTACATGCAGAAGATCGGCACCGCCGGGCCGCTGATCGTCATCGAGGTGGTGACCTCGCCGAGCGGGATGCCGCGGAACAGCACCTCCATGTCGGCGGCCGAGTCGATCGCCACACCGCAGTGGCCCACCTCGCCGAGCGAGCGCGGGTCGTCGGAGTCGTAGCCCATCAGGGTGGGCATGTCGAAGGCGACCGAGAGGCCGCCGCCGCCCGCCTCCAGGATCATCCGGTACCGCTCGTTGGTCTGCTCCGCGTTGCCGAAGCCGGCGAACTGGCGGATGGTCCACGTCCGGCCCCGGTAGCCGGTCGGGTGCAGGCCGCGGGTGTAGGGGTACTCGCCGGGCCAGCCGATCCGCTCGAAGCCCTCGTAGGCCTGCCCGGGGGCCGGACCGTAGACCGGCTCGACCTCGTCCCCGGAGAGGGTGGTGAAGTCCGCGTCCCGCTTGCGGGCACTGTCGTACCGCTGCTGCCAGCGCTGCCGCCCGCGCTCGATCTCCTCGGCGTCCATGACCCCGAACTCCGCTCCGTACGGCCGCCACACCAGCGGGCGGCACAGCTGTTAGGACGTCCTACCAATTTACTCGGACGTCCTACTACTTGTCGATGGACGCCCGGCAGAGGCTAGCGGGACATGCGGAAGGGCGCCCTCCCCCCGGGGAAAGGCGCCCTGAATTCCCGCCGCGGGGCTCCGCTCAGACGCCGGCCGGCTGGCGGGCGTCGCCGGCGGGCAGCTTGGCGGCCGCCTCGGCGGCCACCTTGCGCTCGGCGACGAAGGAGGCGAACGGGATGCAGCCGGCGGCCAGGGTGAAGATCATCCGGCCCAGCGGCCACTTGAGCTTCTGGCCGAGCATGAAGGTCACCACGAAGTACCCGATGTAGAGGTAGCCGTGCAGCATCGCGACGTAGGTGGTCAGGTCCTCGGCCGCGTCGAAGCCGTACTTCGCGACCATGAAGCCGCAGAACACCAGCAGCGCCACACCGGTCGCAACGGCCAGGGCGCGGTACCAGCCCAGCAGGGGGGTCGCCTTCATCGTCTTCATCGCCTCGCTCGGCAGCATCGGGGGGGTACGTCCTGATCCGCGCACCGCTCACACGAGGGTAGCCGCCCTCACGCCCCGGACCGCGCAGGCCCCTCGCCCGGCGGCTCGGTGAAGTCGCCCGCGGCGACCCGCAGCGGGCGCAGCAGCTCGAAGACCTCGCGGCACTGGTCGGCGCCGTACTCCTCCAGCCCGAACTCCATCGCCATGAGCTCCCGGGTGGCGCCCTCGACGACCTCGCGGCCCCGGTCGGTGATCGCGGCGAGCACCCCTCGGCCGTCCAGCGGGTTGGGGCGGCGGGCGACCAGGCCGGCCCGCTCCAGGCGGTCGACGGTGTTGGTGACGCTGGTCGGGTGGACCATGAGGCGCTCGCCGATCTTGGAGAGCGACAGCTCGCCGGTCCGGCTGAAGGTGAGCAGCACCAGCGCCTCGTAGCGGGCGAAGGTCAGCCCGTACGGCTTGAGCACCGCGTCCACGCGGGAGAGCAGGATCTGGTGGGCCCGCATGACCGAGGTGATCGCCGCCATCGCGGGGACGGCCCCCCAGCGGCGGGTCCACAGCTCGTCGGCGCGGGCGATCGGGTCGAAGTCGAGTGCGAGGGGCTTGGCCACCCGCTTACCGTACCGGCGGGTGGGGCCGGGGCTAGCAGGCGTCCTGATGGTGGACAAGCGCGACACGTGGCGGGAACACGCCAGGCGGTCCGCCAGGTACGTACCAGCACGTTGCGCGGGTGTGAACGGGCACCAACCATCCGACCGCGCCGCACGGTTGACCCGCCGGACGGCGTCCACCGCGCTACCAGGCCTCGGTTCGGACGGTAACCCGCCGAAAGACCGGGTGATTCGCCCGGTTCGTCACCCTGTTCACCTTCCGCAACGTTGGCGGGACCTGGCCAATCCATGAACTAGACCTGTCATTTCACTTGTTGGATTGTCATGCTTTCCGCCAGCCCCGTCCGGTGGCCGCCACCCCACTCACCGGTGGTCACCGTGGACCGCACGGAGCAGCACGTCAGCGCCCGTTCCGCCCCTCAGGTGCCAACCCCGGCACCCCGGAACGCGGCGCGACCGCGCACACGCGGTTTCCCGGAAGGACCTGTACGTGAAGCGAAGCCTCGCAGCCGGCGCCGTACTCTCCGCCACCGCCCTGCTCACCGGCGTGATCCAGGTGAGCACCGCCGCCCAGGCCACCCCGACCCCCTCGGTCCAGGCGCAGGCCGCGCAGCACCGCGCCGACCTGATCGCGCTGGCGAGCGGTCAGGCCGGCCCGCTGGGCAAGGCCCTCGGGCTGGGCGGCCAGGAGACGCTGGTCGCCAAGGACGCCGTGGTGGACGCCAACGGCACGCGCCACCTCCGCTTCGAGCGCACCTACGCCGGACTGCCGGTCCTCGGCGGCGACCTGGTCGTGCACCAGGCCGCCGACGGCACCGTCAAGGCGGTCGACAAGGCCGTCGCCGCGCAGATCTCGGTGCCGAGCCTGACCCCGAAGATCCCCGCCGACAAGGCCGCCGCCCAGGCCTCCGGCGCGGTGCAGTCCACCGTGGGCATCGCCGCCGACAAGGACGAGTCCCCGGTCACCGAGGTGCACCGGGCCGGCGCCGCCCAGCTGGTCGTCTGGGCCGCCGACGGCAGCCCGCGGCTCGCCTACCGGACCACCGTGGAGGGCGTGCGCGCCGACGGGACCCCGAGCAGCCGGCTGCTGGTCACCGACGCCGCCACCGGCCAGGTGCTCTCCAGCCACGAGCAGGTGCAGACCGCCTCCGGCACCGGCACCGGCGTCTTCGTCGGCACCGTTCCGCTGACCACCACCAGCACCAGCGGTGGCTACTCGCTCAAGGACGCCTCGCGCGGCGGCCAGTCCACCAGCGACCTCAAGGGCAAGACCTCCGGCTCCGGCACCCTCCTCACCGACACCGACAACGTCTGGGGCGACGGCACCGCCGCCAACCGCCAGTCGGCCGCGGTGGACGCGCAGTTCGGCGCGGCGGCCACCTGGGACTACTACAAGAACACCTTCGGCCGCAACGGCATCAAGAACAACGGCGTCGGCGCCACCAGCCGGGTCCACTACGGCCGCAACTACGTCAACGCGTTCTGGAACGACTCCTGCTTCTGCATGACGTACGGCGACGGCACCAACAACACCAACCCGCTGACCGCGCTGGACGTCGCGGGCCACGAGATGACCCACGGCGTCACCTCGGCCACCGCGGGCCTGAACTACTCGGGCGAGTCCGGCGGCCTCAACGAGGCCACCTCGGACATCTTCGGCACCCTGGTCGAGTGGTCCGCCAACCTCCCCGCCGACAAGCCGGACTACCTCATCGGCGAGGAGATCGACATCAACGGGGACGGCACCCCGCTGCGCTACCTGGACAAGCCCTCCAAGGACGGCGCCTCGGCCGACTCCTGGTCCTCCTCGGTGGGCGGCCTGGACGTCCACTACTCCTCGGGCGTGGCCAACCACTTCTTCTACCTGCTGGCCGAGGGCAGCGGCGCCAAGGTGATCAACGGCGTCGGCTACAACAGCCCGACCTCCAACGGCTCGACCGTCACCGGCATCGGCCGGGACAAGGCGGGGGCGGTCTGGTACCGGGCGCTGACGGTCTACTTCACCTCGACCACCAACTACAAGGCGGCCCGCACCGGCACGCTGAGCGCGGCGGCCGACCTCTACGGCGCCGGCAGCGCCGAGTACAACGCGGTGGCGGCCGCGTGGAGCGGCGTCAACGTCAACTGACGTCCGCCCGCCGGGCGTCCGGGGCCCCACTGGGGGGAGGGCCCCGGGCGCCCGCGCGCGCGGCCCGCGTAGCAACGCCGGACGGAGCCGACAAGGCCCGCCGCTGGCGGGATCCCGCCACGGAACACGCCGCGCACACCCCGACATCCTCCCCACCGCCACCACCCGTGCGGGTCTTGGCGAGACCTGGCCAATCCCCGGCGGCGCCCTGTTCTTTCACGACCTGCATTGTCATGCTTCTGTCCAAAGCCCCGTCCGGACGCCCGTCGCCCCCACCCATCGACGGTGCGTCAGGCCGCACGGAGCAGCAGCACGTCCGCGCCCTACCGCCCCCTGGCGCCGACCCCGGCGCCCCGGTACGTGGCGTGACCGCGCACCCGCGGTTTCGTGGAAGGAACCCGCACGTGAAGCGAAAGCTGACAGCCGGCGCCGTACTCTCCGCCTCCGCCCTGCTGGCCGGCGCCATCCAGGTCGCCGCCGCCCCGGCCCAGGCCGCCCCCGTCCAGCAGCGCGAGGCCCTCGTCGCCCTGGCCGGCCAGCAGGCCGCGCCGGTGGCCAGGGCGCTCGCCCTCGGCGGCCAGGAGCAGCTGGTCGTCAAGGACGTGGTGGTCGACGCCAACGGCACACGCCACCTGCGCTACGACCGCACCTACGCCGGCCTCCCGGTGCTCGGCGGCGACCTCGTCGTCCACCAGAAGGCCAACGGCGCGATCGCCTCGGTGGACCGCGCCTTCGAGGGCCGGCTCGCGCTGGCGAGCCTCACCCCGGCGCTCTCCGCCGGCACCGCCTCCACCCAGGCCGTCGACGCGGTCCGGGCCACCGTCGGCGTCGCCCCGGCCGACGCGGACGCCTCGCCGGTCACCCGGGTCGACGGCGCGAGCGCCCCGGCCCTGGTGGTCTGGGCGGGCGACGGCAGCCCGCGGCTGGCGTACCGGACGGTGGTGCACGGCGAGCGGGCCGACGGCACCCCGAGCAGCCAGCGGCTGGTCACCGACGCCGCCACCGGCCAGGTGCTCTCCACCCACGAGGAGGTGCAGACCGCGGCCGGCACCGGCAAGGGCGTGCACGTCGGGTCGGTCAGCCTGACCACCACCCAGAGCGGCTCCACCTACCAGCTCAAGGACCCGTCCCGCGGCAACCAGTGGACCGGGAACGCCAAGAGCGGCAACGCGCTCTACACCGACGCGGACAACAACTGGGGCAACGGGCTCGCCTCGGACACCCAGTCCGCCGCGGTGGACGCGCAGTACGGCACCGGCGCCACCTGGGACTACTACAAGAACACCTTCGGCCGCAACGGCATCAAGAACAACGGCGTCGGCGCCAGCAACCGGGTCCACTACGGCAACGCCTACGTCAACGCCTTCTGGCAGGACTCCTGCTTCTGCATGACGTACGGCGACGGCAGCGGCAACAGCAACCCGCTGACCGCCGTCGACGTGGCCGGCCACGAGATGAGCCACGGCGTCACCTCGGCGACCGCCAACCTCACCTACTCCGGCGAGTCCGGCGGCCTCAACGAGGCCACCTCGGACATCTTCGGCACCCTGGTCGAGTGGTACGCCAACCTGCCGGTGGACGTGCCGGACTACCTGATCGGCGAGAAGATCAACATCTTCGGCAACGGCCAGCCGCTGCGCTACCTGGACAAGCCCTCCAAGGACGGCTCGTCCAAGGACTCCTGGTACTCCGGGATCGGCGGCATCGACGTCCACTACTCCTCGGGCGTGGCCAACCACTTCTTCTACCTGCTGGCCGAGGGCAGCGGCGCCAAGGTGATCAACGGCGTCAGCTACAACAGCCCGACCTCCAACGGCTCGACCGTCACCGGCATCGGCCGGGACAAGGCCGCCGCCATCTGGTACCGGGCACTGACCGTGTACTTCACCTCCAGCACCAACTACAAGGCCGCCCGCACCGGCACCCTGAACGCCGCCAAGGACCTCTACGGGCTCAGCAGCACCGAGTACAACGCGGTGGCCGCGGCCTGGAGCGCGGTGAACGTCAACTAGCCGCGTCGGACCACCCCCGGAAAAACGGCAGGCTGCCGGGGCCCACTGGGAGAGGGGGCCCCGGCAGCCTGCCGGCGCGTCGCGGGGAGGTCAGGCCGCGGCCGGCACCGCGGCCGCGCCGCGCTCCTCCTTGGCGAGCATCCGCTCGGCCACGAAGCCGCCGCCGGGCAGGACCGAGAGGATGAACAGCAGGGCGCCGCGCTTGACGTCCCACTTCTGCGTCTGCCAGGCCAGGATCCAGAAGACGACGTACAGGATGAACAGGATCCCGTGGATCATGCCCATCACCGGCACGGCGTTGAAGTCGGTGGTGCGCTTGAGCACCGAGCAGAGCAGCAGGAGCAGGAAGGAGACCCCTTCGGGGCCGGAGACCAGGCGCAGGCGGTGGACGGCGCTGCTGTTCACGATGGGTACCTCGATACGCGGGGGGCTCGGAGATCGCTTGTGAACGGACTCACAAGGATCCGCTCCATTATCACCGAGCACATGTCCGAACCCGCCGCCGGGGTGGCGGCCCGCCTCGGCCGCCCGCTTTGTCGCAGACACGTACCAGAACACCCTCACCCCCTCCCCCGCCGCGCCCGCCGACCGCTAGATTGCGGCCGTGGCACAGTTTCGACTCCAGGGGTCAAAGACGCTCGCCGTCGACATGACCGGCGATTCCGTGAAGGCCAAGAACGGCTCCATGGTCGCCTACACGGGCCAGATGAACTTCAAGAAGCTCAGCGGCGGCGGTGACGGCCTGCGCGGCATGGTCACCCGCCGGCTCACCGGCGAGCAGATGACCGTCATGGAGGTGAAGGGACAGGGCACCTGCTACTTCGCCGACCAGGCCACCGAGATCAACCTCGTGCGGCTGAACGGCGAGACGCTCTACGTCGAGTCCGACAACCTGCTCTGCACCGAGGGCACGCTGAAGACCGGCACCAGCTTCACCGGCCTGAACGGCGTCTCCTCCGGCAACGGCCTGTTCACCACCAAGGTCGAGGGCCACGGCTGGGCCGCCGTCACCTCCAAGGGCCCGGCGGTGATCCTGCGGGTCTCCCAGGGCATGCCGCTGCGGGTGGACCCCGGGGCGTACGTCGCCCACACCGGCAACCTCAACCGTTCCATCAAGTCCGGCGCCGGCTGGAGCACCTTCATCGGCGAGGGCGGCGGCGAGGCCGTCCAGGTGGAGTTCACCGGCGAGGGCCTGGTCTACGTGCAGCCCTCCGAGAAGCTGACCGTCGGGGGCGACGTCTGATGGCGTTCACGAAGATCAACAGCAAGATGATCGAGGCCCTGGTCGTCCCGGGCCAGCGGCTGTTCAGCCAGCGCGGCGCGATGCTCGCGTACACCGGCGAGGTGCGGTTCACGCCGAACATGACCGGCGGGCAGGGCGGCGTGATGTCGATGATCGGCCGCCGGGTGGCCAACGAGGACACCCCGCTGATGACCGTCGAGGGCCAGGGCAGCGTGATGTTCGGGCACGGCGGCCACCACGTGCACGTGATCGACCTGACCGGCGACACCCTGTACGTCGAGGCGGACCGGCTGCTCGCCTTCGAGGGCTCGCTGCAGCAGTCCACCATGTTCATGGGCTCGCAGGGCGGCGTGATGGGCATGGTCCGCGGCCAGGTGACCGGCCAGGGCCTGTTCACCACCAAGCTGGACGGCCACGGCGCGGTCGCGGTGATGGCGCACGGCGGTGTCTTCGAGCTGCCGATCACCCCGCACCAGCCGGTGCACGTCGACCCGCAGGCGTACGTCGCGCACCGCGGCCAGGTCCAGAACAAGCTGTCCACCGCGCTCGGCTGGCGCGACATGATCGGCCGCGGCTCCGGCGAGGCGTTCCAGCTGGAGCTGTCCGGGAACGGCACGGTGTACGTGCAGGCGAGCGAGGAGAAGCTCTGATGTCCTACCCGCCGCAGCCCCCGTACGGGCAGCCGCAGGACCCGTACGGCCAGCCGACCCAGCCCGGTCACCCCGGCTACCCGCCGCCGGGCCAGCCCTACCCCCCGCAGGGGCAGCCGTACCCGCCGCCGGGTCAGCCGTACCCGCCGCAGCAGTACCCCCCGCAGGGGTACCCGCAGCAGGGCTACCCGCAGCAGGGCGGCTACCCGCCGCCCCCGCCGCCCGGCTACCCGGCCCAGCCGCCGCAGCAGTACGCCCAGGAGCAGTACGGCGGCGCGCAGGCCCCGCTGCCCAAGGCGCAGGACGGCTCCGGCCCGGTGGTGCACGACGCGCACAGCCTGCCGTCCAACGACAACGTCAACCCGTACGCCTTCTCGGTGGACCTCAACGGCTCGTACTTCCTGCAGAAGGGCAAGATGATCGCCTACTACGGCGACATCTCCTTCAAGGGCGTCGGCGCCGGCGCGGTGGACCGCATGCTCGGCCAGCACTTCAACTCGCCGATGCACGCGGCGGACTGGGTGGTCGCCGAGGGCCGCGGCAAGCTGCTGCTGGCCGACCGGGCCTTCGACCTCAACTCCTACGACCTGGAGGAGGGGAACCTGACGGTCCGCTCGGGCAACCTGCTGGCCTTCGAGCCCACCCTGAGGCTCAAGCAGTCGATCATCCCGGGCTTCCTGACCCTGATCGGCACCGGCAAGTTCGTCGCCGCCTCGAACGGGCCGGTGCACTTCGTCGAGCCGCCGATCCGGGTGGACCCGCAGGCCCTGGTCGGCTGGGCGGACTGCCCGGCGCCGTGCCACCACTACGACCACGACTACATGCACGGGCTGCTCGGCGGCCTGCGCCGGCTCACCGGGGTGGGCGGGGCGTCCGGCGAGGAGCACCAGTTCGAGTTCATCGGCGCCGGCCAGGTGCTGCTGCAGTCCTCCGAGGTCCTGATGGCGGAGCGGGCGGTCGGCCAGGTGCACGCCGAGGCCGGGGTGCCGATGGGCGGGGTACCGGGCCAGCACGCCTCGGGGCACGGGAGCCAGTCGTCCAACATGAACGTGCCCGGCCTCGGTAACCTGGGCGACCTCGGACGGCGCTTCGGACTCTGACCGCACCCGGCCGCGGCGCGGGGGGCACCCCGCCGCGCCGTGGCCGGATCGCGACGGCCACCGGATGTGAACGGCGGATAAAGTCGTACAACATTGAACTAAATGCGGTATCCTGGGCCGCATGGAGACGCACACGATCGAACCCGCCGACCCCTCGGCCCCACCGCCCGACCGGCCCGAGGAGGAGACTCCCTGGCTCACCGCCCGGGAGCAGCGGTTGTGGCGCGCCCACCTGGAGGTCGCCAAGCTCCTCGACTACCAGCTGAGCCGTGAGCTCCAACCGCACAGCCTCGCGATCAACGACTACGAGATCCTGGTGGTGCTCTCCGAGGCGCCCGAGCGGCGGATGCGGATGACCGACCTGGCCACCGCCACCCTCCAGTCCAAGAGCCGGCTCTCGCACCAGATCACCCGGATGGAGAACGCCGGCCTGGTGCTGCGCCAGGAGTGTCCGGGCGACCGCCGCGGCCTCTACGCCCACCTCACCGAGCAGGGCTGGGAGACCATGCAGCGGGTCGCGCCCTGCCATGTGCGCAGCGTCCGGGCGCACTTCATCGACCGGTTCACCCCGGAGCAGCTCGACGCGATGTACGAGGCGCTGGCCCCGGTCGCCGAGCACCTGCGCGGACTGCGCGGACGGGCGTAGCGCCACCGCGGGGCACGGGCAGCCCCCGCGGTGACGCCGGGTGGCCGGCGGCTTCGGGCCGTCGGCTACTTCAGGCCGCCGGCCGCGAGCAGGCCGAAGGCGGCCGCCGCGAGCGCGGTGCGCGCGGCGTGCAGGGCGTTCCAGCGCGCCTCGAACCCCTGCCGCAGCGCGTGCCAGTCCGCCTCGGTGACCGGGTTCCCGGCGGCCAGCCGGGCGTTCATCGGGACGTTGCCGAGCAGGGTGACGGCGATCGCCCCGGCCGCGCAGAGCGCCGCCGCGCCCAGCAGCCAGGTGCGCGAACCCCCGTCGCCGAAGCCGCCCGCGAGGACGGCCCAGGGCAGCAGCGCCGTCCCGGCCAGCACCACCAGGAACGGCGGGCTGGGGACCGCCTCGTTCAGGTGCCGCATCGCGACGACGTAGGCCCGGTCGTCGAGCCGCGCCAGGGCGCGGACCACGGCGAAGGCGTAACAGAAGCAGAACCCGGCGAACAGGCCGGTGCAGACCAGGGCGAGCAGCATGACCGGACGCGCCACGGCGGCCTAACCTCTCGGTCGTGGGCGCGACCCCCGGGCGGTTGCCCGGGGGTCGCGCCGGTACGGAACGGGTCAGATCTCGATCTCGGTGAGGACGGCGCCGCCGGGACGGCCCGCCGCCTCCTTGACCGGCTCGGCGGCCGGTCCGGCCGGCGCCCCGGTGGCCTGCGCCGCCGGACGGCTCTTGATGAACAGCGCGGAGACGCCGCCGAGCATGACCACCGCGGTGCCGACCCACAGCGCCGGGGCCAGGCCGTCGGTGAAGCTCTGGGCGCTGCCGTAGCCGCCCTCGGCGGTGAAGATCGAGGCCAGCACGGCGATGCCGAACACGCCGCCGAGCTCGCGGATGGCGTTGTTGGCGCCGGAGGCGATGCCCTCCTCGGCACGGCCGACCGAGCCGAGCACGAGGTTGGCGACCGGGCCGTAGTAGAGACCCATGCCGAGGCCGTTGGCGATGAAGCCGGGGATCAGGACGGCGTAGGACGCGGTCGGGCTGACCACCACGGCCAGGTAGAGGATGCCGGCGGCCTGGAGGAAGAGGCCGGCCGCGACGATCGGCTTGCCGCCGATCCTGTCCGACAGGATGCCGCTGACCGGGGCGGCGAGCAGGGTCATGCCGGTCCAGGTGAGCATCTTGACGCCGGCGCCGAGCGGCGAGGCGCCCTGCACGGTCTGCAGGTACTGGGTGATCAGGAAGACCACGCCGAACATGCCGAAGTACATGAAGAGCGAGGCCAGGTTGGCCGCCGTGAAGGTGGCGCTGCGGAAGAAGCGCAGCGGCAGCATCGGGGTGGGCGTACGGGCCTCCCACCAGACGAAGGCGGCGAAGAACAGCACGCCGGCGGCCAGGCTGGCGACGATCTGGCCGTCGGTCCAGCCGCGCTCACCCGCCCGGACCATGCCGAGCACCAGGCCGAGCATGCCGAGCCCGGCGAGCAGGGTGCCGACCAGGTCGAGCTTGGTGCTCGGGCCGTGGCTCTCGGTGAGCCAGCCCGGGATGAGCGCCAGCAGGACGATGCCGATCGGCACGTTGATCCAGAAGATCCAGGACCAGGAGAGGTTGTTCAGCACCACGCCGCCGGCCAGCGGGCCGAGCGCGACGGCCAGGCCGCCGATGCCGCCCCAGGCGCCGAGCGCGGCACCGCGCTTCTCGGGCGGGAAGGCGGCGGAGAGCATGGTCAGGGTGAGCGGCAGCACGATGGCCGCGCCGAGGCCCTGGATGACGCGGGCGGTGATCAGCGTCTCGATGCTGCTGGAGAGCGCGGCGAGCGCGGAGGAGCCGGTGAAGATCGCGAGTCCGACCGCGAAGAGCCGCTTGCGGCCGAACCGGTCGGCGACCGCCGAAGCGATCATGAGAAAGACCGCGAAGGTCAATGTGTAGCCATTGACCGTCCATTCCAGGCCCTCGACGTCCGTGTGCAGTTCCTCGCGGATGCTCGGCAGCGCCGTGGTGACGATCAGGTTGTCCAACGAGGCCATGAACAGGGCGATCCCGACCACGATCGCGGTCCGGACGGGGTGCCCACGGGTCGCCGAATCAGCCGAGAGAGTTACACGTTCGGACATGACGTCCCCTCAGGAGGTACGCGCCGCGCACTAGGGGGGCGCGTTGAGATTAATTAACTTGGAAACCGTTCCGATCGGCAATCTAGCCGTATGATGGTTTCCATGTCAATCAAACATTCGGCGTCACTCCCCCTGGGCAGCGCCCCGCCGGAGGCCGGCGAGGCCGGCTTCCAGGCCTGGATGACCGTGGTCCACGCGTTCTCGCTGGTCTCCAAGACCCTCGACCGTGAGCTGATGGACGCCCACGGGGTCTCGCTGGCCTGGTTCGAGGTGCTGGCCCGGCTGCACCGCCGGCCGGAGGGGCGGCTGCGGATGCAGGAGCTCTCCCAGTCGCTGGTGGTGTCCAAGGCCAGCGTCACCAAGCTGATCGACCGGATGGAACTGGCCGGCCTGGTCCGTCGGCAGACCTCCACCGACGACCGCCGGGTGACCTACGCCGTGATCACCGACACCGGCCGGATCACCCTCACCTCGGCGCTGCCCACCCAGATCGGCAACATCCGCCGGCACTTCGGCCAGTTCCTCTCCACGGAGGAACTGGACACGCTGCGCCGGCTGCTGGAGAAGGTCGTGGCCGGCCAGGCCACCCTGGGCGGCCAGGCCGGCTGACGGCTCACTTGGGAGGCTGCAGGGCGTCCCGGTCCAGGTCGTGGCCCTCCACCCAGAGCCGGCCGGCCCCGGACAGCAGCGCCCGCCGGTCGTCCTCCGGCGTTCCCGGCCGGGTCGGCAGCAACGCCGTGACGGCGCTCCGCCCGGCCCGGACCGCCGGATGGCGGCGGGCCAGGGCGGCGAGCCCCTGTCCGGGACCGGCCTCGACCAGCAGGTAGTCCCCGTCGGCCAGCAGCCTGTTCAGCGCCGGACCGAACAGCACCGGGCCGGCCAGCTGCCCCGCCCAGAAGGCGGGATCGGCGACCTGCTCGGCGGTCAGCGGACCGCCTCCGGCCGCCGAGTGGACCGGGATCGAGGGCAGGTTGCGGCGCACCGCGGCGAACGAGGGCGTGGAGGCCGCCGCGTGGGGGGCGAGCGCCGGGCTGTGGAAGGCCTTGTGGGACTTGGCCGGACGGCAGGTGATGCCGTCGTCCTCCAGCGCCCCGGCCACCTTGGCCAGGTCGGCGTCCGGCCCGGCCAGCAGGCACTGCCGCGAGCCGTTGACCGCGCCCACCACCACGTCGCCGATCAGGTACGGCGCCAGCCGGTCCGGAGCGGCCGCCACCGCCAGCATCCCGCCCGGCGGGGCGTCGGCCACCAGCTCCACCCGCTCGCGGACCAGCCGCACCGCGTCCGGCAGGGTGAACACGCCCGCCAGGGTCGCCGCCACCATCTCGCCGATGCTGTGCCCGAGCAGCGCGTGCGGCCGCACGCCCCAGCTCATCACCAGCCGGCCCATCGCGTAGCCGACCGCGAACAGCAGCGGCTGGGAGTACTCGGTCGCGTCGACCGGTTCGCCGGACAGCCAGACGTCGCGGACCCGGTCGCCGTCCTCCAGCAGGTGCAGCACCGCGTCGACGGCGGCGGTGAACACCGGCTCGTGGCCGTACAGCCCGGCGCCCATCCGCGGGTACTGCGAGCCCTGGCCGGGGAAGAGCAGCGCGACGCCCCGGCGCTCGGTCACGGTGCCGCGCAGCAGCGGGCCACCGGTCCGCAGCGCCGCCACGGCCTCCTCCCGCGAGGCGGCCACCAGGCAGCCGCGGACCGGCTCGACCGGCTGCCGGAAGAGCTCCGGCAGCGGTGCGCACCGCTCCGACTCCAGGGCCCGCAGCGCCTCGTCGCGCATCCGCTCCTCGGCCTCCGCGTCCTGCGCCGACCAGGCGTGCAGGTACGGCCCGACGCCGGGGCTGCGGCTGAGCCGCTCGCCCGGGGGCATCAGCAGCACCGCCCGGCCGTCGGTGGGCTCGGGACCGGGCCGCAGCACCGCGTCGGTCGGCCACGCGCCCCAGCCGAACAGCGGACGCAGGTCGCTGATGACGGAGACCGGCTCCCCCTCGGGGACGGCCGGCGGCCAGGGGCAGGCGCGCAGCAGGCCGAGCACCCGCTCGCCCTCGGCCAGCGCCTCCACCGAGCGGCGCAGCACCACGGCGGCGACGGCCCCGGGCTGCGGCTCGTGCAGGCCGACCGCGACCACGGTGTCCGCCTCGCCGCGCTCCAGCGCCCGGCAGGCGGCGAACAGCGCGGCCCGGGAGCCGGCGACCGGCTCCACCGGGTAGGGGCCGGCCGGGTCCGCCGCGTAGGGGCCGGCCACGACGAAGCGGGTGCGGACCGGCAGCCGTTCCGGGCCGACGCCGAGCCAGGTCAGCAGCAGCCCGGCCCAGCCCGGCGCGGCGAACGTGTCGGCGGCCCCTTCCAGCCTGACCATGCCCCTGACAATCGCGCAGTCCTGATCGACCATGACGCCGCCCCCACCCATCGAGAATCCACCGGCCGCCCTGACGACGGTCCGGGTACCCGACCCTGTCCCCCGCACCTCCAAGCCCGCTGGAACTCCGCTGGAGAAGCCCCGCCACCAGCGCCTCTCCAGCCCGGTTCGAGGGCAGATCGAGCCGTCCCGGCCAGGGTGGGGGACGGCTGCTGCCCGTCAACCGGCCGGGCGGCCCGGCCAGTTCGAGCAGCGGAGGACGCATGAGGTACGAGGATGTGTACGTGGCGGCGACCGGCAGCGCGCTGCCGCCGGGCATGCCGGTGGAGGAGGCACTGGCCGCCGGCCTGGTCGACCGGCGCACCGCCGTCTCGACCGGCATCCGGGCGGTCACCGTCGCCGGGCCGGGCGACTCCCCGCCGGAACTGGCCGCGCGCGCCGCCGCCGACGCGCTGGCCCGCAGCGGCCACGCGCCCGCGGAGGTGCAGCTGCTGCTACACGCCACCGTCTGGTACCAGGGCCACGACCTCTGGCCGCCGGCCTCGTACGTGCAGCGGGTGGCGATCGGCAACCAGTGCCCGGCCGTCGAGGTCCGGCAGATGTCCAACGGCGGCATGGCCGCGCTGGAACTCGCCGCCGCCTTCCTCGGCTCCCCCGCCGGGCAGCACGGCACGGCCGCGGTGCTCACCGCCGCCGACCGCTTCGCCGGGCGGCACTTCGACCGCTGGCGCAGCGACCCGGGAACGGTCTACGGGGACGGCGGCTCGGCGCTGGTGCTCAGCCGCCGGGGCGGCTTCGCCCGGCTGCGCAGCCTGGTGACCGTCTCCGACCCGGAGCTGGAGGGCATGCACCGGGGCGACGACCCGTTCGAGACCGGCCTCGGCGCGCTGCGCTCCCCGATCGACCTGGACCCGCTGAAGCGCCAGTTCCTGGCCACCGCCGGCAAGTCCTTCGTACTGGCCCGGACCTTGGCCGGCCAGGAGGCCGCGCTCAAGCAGGCGCTGGCGGAGGCCGACACCGACCTCGACGGCATCGCCACCCTGGTGCTGCCGCACTTCGGCCGGCGCCGGCTGCAGGCCGTCTTCCTGGAGCGGCTGGGCGTCGACATCGCGCGCACCACCTGGGAGTTCGGCAGCGGCGTGGGCCACCTCGGCGCGGCCGACCAGTTCGCCGGGCTGGACCACCTGGCCGCCACCGGGCGGCTCCTGCCCGGTGAGCGGTGCCTGGTGATGGGCGTGGGGGCGGGGTTCACCTGGTCCTGTGCGGTACTGGAGATCGAGCACCGGCCGGCCTGGCAGGACTGACGTTCCCGGGTCGTACGACGAGGGAGGGTCCGCCCCGGTGGGGCGGACCCTCCCTCGTCGTGTCGGCTCGTGCCGGGTCAGTCCTCGACCGTGGCCACCGCGCGGGTCCAGCCGGCGCCGGCCCGGGCGATCTTCACCGGGAAGCAGGTCAGGGTGAACCCCGACGGCCGGGGCAGCGCGTCCAGCCCGCCCAGCCGCTCGATCTGGCAGTACTCCCGCTCGCGGCCGGCGAAGTGCGCGGGCCAGAGCACGGAGCGGTCGCCGCTCTCGCGGTAGCGGCGGATGATGTCCGAGAACGGCGCGTCCAGGCTGAACGCGTCCGTCCCGATCACCTTGACGCCGAAGTCCAGCAGGAAGTTCACCGCCGAGCCGTCCAGCCCGGTGAACTCGGTGAAGTACCGCTGGGTGCCGACCCACGCGGAGGCGCCGGTGTGGATCAGCGCGATGTCCAGCGGCTGCGGCTGGTAGCCGATCCGGGCCAGTTCCTCGGCCAGCACGTCGGCGCCCACCGCACCGGTGCCGGCGCCGCGCACGTCCAGGACGAAGGCCGGGCGCTGGAACCAGTCGAGCGGCATCTCGTCGATCGTCCGCGGCGGGCCGCCGTGCCCGGTCCGGGTGCCGTAGTGCGAAGGAGCGTCGACGTGGGTGCCGATGTGGGTGCTGACGGTCAGGATGTCCTGGTTGAGGAACTCGCCGTCCGGCAGTACCGCCGGGTCGAGGTCGACCCCGAACTGCTCGCGCATCCCGTCGGTCATGTAGACGGCCGCCTCGGCCGGCGTCATGACCTTGTGCTCCATCGGCTCCGCCTCCCAGAAGTCGGCGTCGATGGGCGAGGACAGGTCGATCAGTCGCATGCTCTCGTCTCCCGCAGCGTTGTTGGTCGGTTCACTCGGTACCGGTGTTCAGCGGACGCGCTTGCGCAGCGCGGTCCGGTCCACCTTGGTGTTCGCCAGCCGGGGCAGCTCGTCCAGCGCCTCCACCCGGTGCAGCCGCTGGTGCGGCTCCAGCTGGGCGTTGACCCGCTCGCGCACCCCCTCCAGCAGGGCGGCCAGGGCCTGCGGGCCGTCCGGGCGGTGCGCCGGGCGGATCACCACGAAGGCCACCGGCACCAGTCCCCCGCCCTCCGGGGCGTCCACCGCCGCGCACTCGGCGACCTCGGGCTCCTCGGCCAGGAAGCACTCGATCTGCCCGGGGGCGACCAGGACGCCGCCGGTGGTGAAGACGTCCCGGACCCGGTCGAGGAAGAACAGGCTGCCCTCCTCGTCGAGGTAGCCGACGTCACCGGTGGAGAGCCAGCCCTCCGCGTCGACGGCCTCCTCGGGCTGCGGCACCAGGTAGCCCTTCATCACGTTCGGGCCCTGCACCTGGATCTCGCCGATCGCGTGCGGGGCCACCGGGAGCCGCGACTCCAGGTCGACGATCCGCAGCCGGCTGCCGGGCAGCGGGCGGCCCACCGAGCCGGGCCGGGGCGCCGAGAGCAGGTCCGAGGCGGCCAGCGAGGAGGTCTCGCACATGCCGTAGCCCTGGAGCATCGGGACGCCGAACTGCCGGTCCAGCGCGCGCAGCACGGTGGGGCGCAGCGGGAAGCCGCCGGAGGCCACCATCCGTACGGTGGCCAGCTCCAGTTCGCCGAGCCGGGGGTGGCCGGAGAGCTGGATCAGCCGGAACGGCAGGGTGTAGAAGTGCGTCGCCCGGTACTCGTTGGCGTGGCCCACCGAGTCCACCACGTCCCCGCCGGACAGGACGTGGGTGGCGCCCACGTGGGTCGAGGCGTTCATGTGCATCGGGTGGTAGAGCGGCAGCCCGTTGAGCACCACCGAGCCGGCGTCCTGCTCGTGCGCGGTGGACAGCTGCACGGCGCCGGTCAGCAGGTTGCGGTGGCTGAGCTGCACCGGCTTGGGCTTGCGGGTCGAGCCGCTGGTGAACAGGACGCAGGCGGTGGCCTCGCCCTGGCTCGGTACCGGTGCCGGGCCGGCCGGCGCGTCGGCCAGGAGGTCCAGGACCGACGGGACGCCGTCCTGGGCGGGGCCGATCAGCAGCACGTGCTCCAGGTCGGGCAGCCGCTCGCGCAGCGGCGCCAGCCGCTGGTACACCTCGGGCGTGACCACGGCGGCCCGGGCCCGGGAGAGGCTGAGCGCGTGCTCCAGCATCTCGGCGCTGTACATGTGGTTGGCCGGGTTGACCACGTTGCCGCTGCGGATGATGCCGTAGTAGAGCGCCGGGAACTCGGGGACCAGCGCCATCGAGAGCAGCACCGGCGCCCCGTCCGAACCGAGCAGCCCGGCCAGGCCGCGGGCGTAGGCGTCGGCCTGGCGGTCCAGTTCGGCGAAAGTGACCTGCCCGGCACCGGGGACGATCACGGCCGGGCGGTCGCCGAACCGCTCGGCGGCCCGGGTGAGCAGGCCGTCCACGCTGCCGCCGGGTACGGGCGGCAGCTCGGTGCCGTGGCTGAGGAACGGCGCGGCGATCGGGTCGGTCACTGGTTCTCCCCGGGGGTGGCGTGGGCACGGGCGTGGCGGAGCGTGGTGCGGCTGTTGGTGCCGAGCGCGTCGCGGACGGTGGTCCGGGCCTGGGCGTAGTCGGTGTCCGGCCCGAAGGCGGCGGCCAGCGCGGCCGGGTCGAGCACCACCGAGTGGCGCGAGGTGACGCGGACGCCGCCCTCCACCGGGGTGAACAGCCACTGCCCGGTGTGCGCCGTCATCACCGGCGGCAGGCCGGTCTGCTTGTAGACGATGCGGTCCGGGAAGCAGAGCCGGACGGACTTGGTGGTGTGGACGGAGCCGTCGGCGGCGAGGGTGTCCATCTCCATGGTCTGGACGCCGTCCTCGTCCTCGGTGAGGTCCAGCCGGGACACGTGCGGCAGCCGCTGCGGCCACAGGTCGGAGCGGTGCAGGAACGCGTACACCGCGGCCGCGTCGGCGCCCGGCATCTCCTCGGTGTCCTCGAAGCTGAAGGACAGCTCGCCGGCCGTGTCGCCGAGTTCGGCGGCGGCCCGCAGGGCGGCCAGCTCGGCGGTGGAGTTCCGGTCGCAGGCCCGCTCGATCCAGCGGACGGCCTGCTCGTCGTCCTCGTCGACGGCCCGCCAGTAGTGGTCGAGCTCGACCAGCGTGGTGCCGTCGGCCTGCTCGGTGAGCCGCCAGGCGCCGCCCATCGCGGCCACCGGGCTGCTGGAGCGCTCCTGCCGGAAGGACACGCCGAGCCCGGCCGGGTCGAGCTGCCGCAGCGAGGTCCAGTTGCGGACCTCGCCGTTGGCGAAGGCCCAGAGCCGGATCCGCTCCTGCCCGTCGGCCAGGCCGAGCCGCTCGGCGTGCACGGTCGGCCCGAAGACCTGGGGCCAGGCGGTGACGTCGGCGACCAGGTCGTAGACGGCCTTGGCGGGTGCCGCCACGGTGATCGTGTGCGTCACCTCGTGGGCGGCGCCGGCCGCGGGCCGGCCGGCGTCGGCGGTGTTCTCTGCCATGGGTACTTCCCCCTCGTGGATCGTGCCGGTCGGTGTGCGGGCCGGTCAGTAGTTGCCGAGACCGCCGCAGACGTTGATCGCCTGCGCGGTGATGGAGGCGGCCAGGTCGGTGGTCAGGTAGCCGACCAGACCGGCCACC
The DNA here is from genome assembly GCF_040296005.1 of Kitasatospora sp. NPDC002551. Lineage (NCBI taxonomy): Bacteria > Bacillati > Actinomycetota > Actinomycetes > Kitasatosporales > Streptomycetaceae > Kitasatospora > Kitasatospora sp. NPDC002551. The sequence goes on from NZ_JBEOWI010000008.1 coordinate 45,797, forward strand.
TCCTCCGGTGTGGTGTAGCGGCCCAGCGGGATGCGCGCCTCGAAGCGCCGCAGGACGTCCTCGGAGGTGGTGTCCCAGACGGCGGCGTAGCCCTTGCGCACCTCCTCGGCCATCGGCGTCTCGACGAAGCCCGGGCAGACGGCGTTGACGGTGATCCCGGTCTTGGCCAGCTCCAGGCCGAGCGCCTTGGACAGGCCGACCACGCCGTGCTTGGAGGCGGAGTACGGCGCCGCCAGCACCACGCCCTGCTTGCCGCCGGTGGAGGCGATGTTGATGATCCGGCCGCGGGACAGCTCGTGCATCCGGCCGGTGGTGAGCACCTCGCGGACCATCCGGAAGGTGCCGTTGAGGTTGGTGTCGATCACGGCCTCCCAGAGCTCGTCGGCGAGCTCCGCCGTGGTGCCGCCGCCGCCCCGGCCGGCGCTGTTGACCAGCACCTCGACCGGGCCGAACGCGTCCACCGCGGCGGCGGTGAACCCGCCGACGCTCCGTACGTCGCGGACGTCCAGCCGGGCGCCGGCGGCCTGGATCCCCTCGCCCACCAGCTCCTTGACGGTCGCCTCGACCACCGCCTCGTCGCGCGCGCCGACGAACACCCGGTACCCCGCCGCGCCGAGGTGCCGGGCCACCGCCAGGCCGATCCCACTGGTGCCGCCGGTGATCACCGCGCTGCCGCGGTTCCGCTCCCCGCCCATTGCCACTCCGTCCGTTCGGTTCCGTGCCCGGCCCCGCGAACGGGCCGGCGCGGTCTCGATGCTCACGGGCGCCCCTCAAGGGCCGCTGGAGCCGGACTGGACGCGGCGGACGGGTCCAGTCCGGCTCCAGCGGCACTCCAGCGGCGCCCGACAGGCTCGGCGGACGCCGGAGCGCCCGTTCCGGAGGCAGACCCGAGGAGACGTCAGATGACCGCACTGTTCGACACCGCGACGACCACCGGGGCCGTCGACACCGCGCTCCACCTGGAGATCCAGCACTTCTACGCCCGGCACATGCAGGCCGTGGACCTGGGCGACGTCGCCGCCTGGGCCGCCGGTTTCACCGAGGACGGCGTGTTCTCCACCAACGCCTTCCCGGAGCCGGTGGTCGGCCGGGCGGCGATCGAGGCGGCCACCGCGGCGGGCGAGGAGGCCCGCAGGCCGACCGGGGTGGTGCGCCGGCACGTGCTCACCACGCTGGCCCTGGAGCCGGCCGCGGACGGCTCGGTGCGGACCCGTTCGTACGTGATGGTGCTGGAGACCCTGCCGAAGGCGCGCACCGAGATCTACTGCAGCACGCTCTGCGAGGACGTCCTGGTCCGCGGCGAGCACGGCGGCTGGCTGATCCGCAGCCGGCACATCCTGCGCGACGACCTGATCGCGCGCGACTGAACCCGCCGCCGTCCGCCCCCGTCGGCCCGGCCGGCGGGGGCGGCGGGCTTCCGGCGGGCTTCCGGCGGGACGACAACGCGAGAAGCGCCCGGACCAGGGGTAGGGGTCCGGGCGCTTCTCCGTGCGGGCGCGAGGGGTGGGCGCCCGCGGCCGGGGCCGGTCAGACGGCCACCGGGGCCGCGTCGTTGACCAGGTCGACGAACTGGCGCGGGGTCTCCGCGGTGCCGGCGAGGTCGTCGGCGAGCTTCACGCCGTACTCGCGCTCGACGCGGGCGACGGCCTCCAGCAGCGCGAGGGAGTCGTAGCCGAGCTCCTCGAACGGGGTGTCGGCGATGTCGCCGTCGAGGTCGACCGCCTCGTCCTCGCCCGCGCACTCGCGCATGATCCGGGTCAGGTCCTCGATGGTGATGCGGCTCATGGTCTGCTCACTCTCTGTTCGGTGGTGCTCGATGGAGCTCGGCGGTGCTCGGCGGAGCTCGGGGAGGAAGAGGGGGCCGGGGCGGGGGCACGGGGGCGATCCCCCGCCCCGGGGGTCATCAGGCGCAGGCGCGCAGGACCATCGCGGAGTTGAAGCCGTGCCGGCCGCGGGCCAGTACCAGCGCGGCCTTCACCGGCATGGACCGGGCCTCGCCGAGGACGAGGTCCAGGCCGTGCCGCGGGCTGGTGAGGTTGACGGTGGGCGGCACCAGGCCGTCCCGGATGGACAGCAGCGCGGCGGCCACGTCCAGCGGAGCGCCGCCGGCGCCGAGGCGTCCGGTCATGGTCTTCGGGGCGGTGACGGCGACGCCGCCGGTGCCGAAGACCTCGTTGAGCGCGGCCGCCTCGTCGGCGTCCTCCTGCGGCCGGCCGTCCGCGTCGGCGAAGACCACGTCGATCCGGCCGGGCTCCAGCCCGGCGTCGGCCAGCGCGAGCCGGATGGCCCGGGCCAGGCCGCGCGGGCGTCCGCTGCCCCGGGGCGGGTCGAAGGTGGAGCCGTAGCCGGCGATCTCGCCGTACGGCCGCTCGACGCCGCGGGCCCGGGCCGACTCGGCGTCCTCGGCGATCAGGATGGCGCCGCCCTCGCCGGCGACGTAGCCGCTGGCGGCCTCGTCGAACGGCAGGTAGGCGCGGTCCGCCTCGGCGACGGTGGTCATCTCGCCGGTGCCCATCCGGGGCGTCCAGGCGTAGGGGCACAGCGCGCTGTCCACGCCGCCGGTGACCATCATCGGGTGGCCCTTGCGGATGCCCCGGCGGGCGTGGGCCATCGCGTCCAGGCCGCCGGCCTGGTCGGAGACCAGCACGCCGGAGGGGCCGCGCAGGTCGTTGCGGATGGAGATCTGGCCGGTGTTCACCGCGTAGAACCAGGCGAAGGACTGGTAGGCGCTGACGAAGCCCGGGCCCTGGCTCCACAGGTGCTGGAGCTCGCGCTGGCCGAACTCGAAGCCGCCGAGGGTGGCGGAGGTGACCACGCCGGCCTGGTACTCGCCGAGCGCGGCCGGGTCGGCCTCGGCGTCCTCCAGCGCCCAGTCGGCGGCGGCCAGCGCCAGCCGGGTCATGTGGTCGGTCTGCGGCAGCAGCCGGCTCGGCAGGTGCTCGGCCGGCTCGAAGCCCGGTACCTCGCCGGCCAGCCGGACGGGGTACTCGGAGGCGTCGAAGCGGGTCAGCTCGGCGATGCCGCTGGTGCCGGCCAGGGTGGCCGACCAGTAGGCCTCGGTGCCGAGGCCGTTCGGCGCGACGACGCCGATGCCGGTGATGACGGTCGTGCTCATGCGGCCACCTCCTCGGGGCGGGCGAGCACCATCGCGCTCTGGAAGCCGCCGAAGCCGCTGCCCACGGTGAGCGCGACGTCGGTGCGGTGGTCCCGGGCGGTCAGCGGTACGTAGTCCAGGTCGCACTGCGGGTCCGGCTGGTGCAGGTTGGCCGTGGGCGGTACCACGTTGTGCTCGATGGCGAGCGCACAGGCCGCGATCTCGATCGAGCCGATCGCGCCGAGCGAGTGCCCGATCATCGACTTGATGGAGGAGACCGGGGTCCGGTACGCGTGGTCGCCGAGGGCGCGCTTGAACGCGGCGGTCTCGTGCCGGTCGTTCTGCTTGGTGCTCGAACCGTGGGCGTTGATGTAGTCGATCCGGTCGCCGTCCATCTTCGCCTCGTCCAGGGCGACCCGGATGGCCTCGGCCATCTCCCGGCCGTCCGGGCGCAGGCCGGTCATGGTGAACGCGTTGGAGCGGGTGGCGTACCCGCCGATCACCGCGTACACGTGGGCGCCGCGCCTGCGGGCGTGCTCCAGCTCCTCCAGGACGAAGACCGCGGCGCCCTCGGCCAGCACCAGCCCGTTGCGGCTGATGTCGAACGGCCGGGAGGCGTGCTCGGGGTCGTCGTTGCGGGGGGTGGTCGCCTTGATGACGTCGAAGCAGGCCACCGAGATCGGCGAGATCGGCGCCTCGGTGCCGCCGGCCAGCATGACGTCCACGCCGCCCTCGCGGATCAGGTCGGCGGCGTAGCCGACCGAGTCGAGCCCGGAGGTGCAGCCGGTGGAGATCATCGCCGCCGGTCCCTCGGCCGCGACGTCCCAGGCGAGTTCGGCCGCCATCGAGCTGGGCGCCAGGTAGTCGAACAGGTACGGCACGGTGTAGCGGTGGTCGACCTCCCAGTGCCGGCCGCCGTCGCTGGTGACGACGTACTCCTGCTCCAGCTTGGTCGGGCAGCCGACGGCGTTGCCGAGCGAGACCCCGATCCGGTGGGGGTCGAGCCCCTCGACCTCGAGCCCACTGTCGGCGATCGCCTCCCGCGCCGAGACCAGGGCGAACTGCCCGGCCCGGTCGAGCCGGCGGATCTCCCGGGGGGAGAGTCCGTTCGCGGCCGGGTCGAAGTCGCATTCGGCGGCGACCCGGGAACGGAAGGGTGAGGCGTCGAATGAAGAGATGGTACGCGTCGCGGTCCGGCCGTCGGTGAGCAGCTGCCAGAACGCCTTTGTTCCGGTCCCACCGGGGGCCACCACGCCTATTCCCGTTATTGCCACTTTCCTGGTCAAGTTCCCCGCACTCCTCCACCTGAACATTGTCGCGTACATGCAACCGCGACGCCCCGGCACCGGACGCTCCGTGCCGACCCCACCAAGCCTGCGACCGCCACCTTGAGCGCCGCTGGAGACCGGCTGGAAGGAGGATTCGGGAAATTCACGGCGGCTCCGACATGTCCAAGAATTGACCTTTTCGCCCTGTCGTGATCGAGATCACAGAAGGAGTGACCGCCGCCGGAAGCCGCCTACCGTACGCTGGTTAACCAATCCGGATTGCGAGGCTCCGCCATATCTTGGCGCATGCTCGACGGCGCGGCGGAGGGACGCCGGATATCTCGGGAGTTCGACGAGATAATTTGATTTTTTAACAGATCCACGGGGGGAAACGATGGATATCCGCGTACTGGGGCCACTGGCGGTCGAGTCAGACGAGTGTGCCTTCGACCAGGTGGCGCCCAAGCCGCGCAAGCTGCTCGCGCTCCTGCTGGCCCACGGCGGCCAGATCGTCCCGCTCTCGGCGCTGATGGCCGAGCTGTGGGGCACCGAACCACCCGTCAGCGCGATGACCACGCTGCAGACCTACGTGCTCCAGCTGCGCAAGGCGCTGGTGACCGCACTCGGCCTCGCCGACCACACGACGGCCAAGGAGGTCCTGGTCACCCGGGCCGGCGGCTACCTCTTCCAGACCGCCGGGCGCACCCTCGACCTGGAGGTCTTCCAGACGCTCACCACCCGCGGCCGCCACCTGCTCGCCGAGGGGCGCGAGCACGAGGCGGCCGCCGTCCTCGACCAGGCGCTCGCCCTGTGGCGCGGCCCGGCCTTCGCCGACGTCAGCGTCGGCCGCCTGCTGGAGGCCGAACGGGCCCGGCTGGACGAGTGCCGGCTCGCCGCGGTCGAGCACCGGGTCGAGGCCTACCTGCGCCTGGGCCGCCACCACGAGGTGCTCGGCGACCTGGCCGCGCTGTCCATCAGCCACCCGTACCACGAGAGCCTGCAGGCCCAGTACATGCTGGCGCTCTACCGGGCCGGCCGCCGGCCGATCGCCCTGGACGTCTACCGCCGGCTGCGCACCACCCTGGTGGACGAGATCGGCCTCGAACCGTCCCCGCGGGTGCGCACCCTCCAGCAGGCGATCCTCACCTCCGACCCGACGCTCGACCAGGCCCCCGGCCGCGGCGACCTCTCCCTGTACCGGGTCCCCGCCCAGATGGCGGCGCCCACCCCGGTCCACGCCTGACCACGGCCCCGCGAACGACGAAACCCCGGAGTAGCACCGTGGCACATCCCATCCCGCCCACCGCTCCCGACCAGGTCCAGCTGCTGACCCCGGACGGCCGCCGCGTGGCCCACCCCGACTACCGGCTCGACGCCGGGCCCGACCTGCTGCGCGCGCTCTACCGCGACATGACGGTCGCCCGGCGGATCGACGCCGAGGGCATCACCCTCCAGCGCCAGGGCGAACTCGCCCTGTGGCCCTCGCTGCTCGGCCAGGAGGCCGCCCAGGTCGGCGCCGCCCACGCGCTCGCCGGCGACGACCACGTCTTCCCGAGCTACCGCGACCACGGCCTCGCGCTCTGCCGCGGACTCGACACCCTGAAGCTGTTCGCCCTGTTCCGCGGCGTCAGCAACGGCGGGTGGCGCTCGGCCGAGCACAACTTCCACCTCTACACCCTGGTGATCGGCTCCCAGACGCTGCACGCCACCGGCTACGCGATGGGCGCCGCCATGGAGGACGCCGGGAGCGCCGTGCTGGTCTGCTTCGGCGACGGCGCCACCAGCCAGGGCGACGTCAGCGAGGCGTTCAACTTCGCCGCCGTCTACGACGCCCCGGTGGTCTTCTTCTGCCAGAACAACCAGTGGGCGATCTCGGAGCCCAACCACCGCCAGACCCGGGTGCCGATCCATCAGCGGGCCGCCGGCTTCGGCTTCCCGGGCGTGCGGGTCGACGGCAACGACGTGCTCGCCTGCCTCGCGGTCACCCGGGCCGCCCTGGAGCGGGCCCGCACCGGCCAGGGCCCGATGCTGATCGAGGCCTACACCTACCGCATGGGCGCCCACACCACCTCCGACGACCCCACCCGCTACCGGGACGCCGCCGAGGTCGAGGAGTGGACCCGGCGCGACCCGATCGCCCGGCTCCGCGCCCACCTGGAGCTGGAGGGCCTCGCCGACGCGACCTTCCTCGCCGGCGTCGACGAGGCCGCCGAGGCCGCCGCGCTGCGGGTGCGCCAGGGGGTCCGCACCATGGCCGACCCGCGTCCGGAGGCCATCTTCGACCACATCCACGCGGACGGACACGCGCTCGTCGACGAGGAGCGCGCCGAGTTCCGCGCCTACCAGGCGTCGTTCGCCGGAGCGGAGAGCCGCTGACATGGCCGTCATGACACCCGAGAGCACGGACACCGGGACCGACCCGGACCGGACGCCGGCCGTGCTGAGCCTCGGCCGGGCGATCAACACCGCCCTGCGGCACGCCATGGAGGCGGACCCGAAGGTCGTCCTGATGGGCGAGGACATCGGCCGGCTCGGCGGCGTCTTCCGGATCACCGAGGGCCTGCACAAGGACTTCGGCGACCGCCGGGTGCTGGACACCCCGCTCGCCGAGTCCGGCATCGTCGGCACCGCGATCGGCCTGGCCCTGCGCGGCTGGCGCCCGGTCCTGGAGATCCAGTTCGACGGCTTCGTCTTCCCCGCCTACGACCAGATCGTCACCCAGCTCGCCAAGCTGCGGGCCCGTTCGGAGGGCGCGCTCGCGCTGCCGGTCGTCATCCGGATCCCCTACGGCGGCGGCATCGGCGCGGTGGAGCACCACAGCGAGTCCCCCGAGGCGCTGTTCGCGCACGTCGCCGGGCTCAAGGTGGTCTCCCCGTCGACCCCCGAGGACGCCTACTGGATGCTCCGTCAGGCCATCGCCGGGAACGACCCGGTGATCTACTTCGAGCCGAAGCGCCGGTACTACCAGCAGGGCCCGGTGGACACCGCCGCCGCGCCGCACCCGCTGCACGCGGCCGTCGTCCGCCGCCCGGGCCGGGACATCACCCTGGCCGGGTACGGCCCGACCGTCGGCACCTGCCTGCAGGTGGCCGAGGAGGCGGCGGCGGAGGGGCGCAGCGTCGAGGTGGTGGACCTGCGCTCGGTCTCCCCGCTGGACACCGCCACGCTCGCCGAGTCGGTGCGGCGCACCGGCCGGCTGGTGGTCGTGCACGAGGCACCGGTCTTCTTCGGGGCCGGCGCGGAGATCGCCGCCCGGATCACCCGGGACTGCTTCTACCACCTCCAGGCCCCTGTGCTGCGGGTCGGCGGCTACCACGCGCCGTACCCGCCGGCCCGGCTGGAGGAGGAGTACCTGCCGACGCCGGACCGCGTCCTGGACGCGATCGACCGGTCCTTCTCGTTCTGACCCCCTCATCCGAGCACCCGAGGAACCCGTGACCAGCCGCATTCGTGAGTTCGTCCTGCCCGACGTGGGCGAGGGGCTGACCGACGCACAGATCCTCCAGTGGCACGTCTCGCCCGGCAGCCCGGTGCACGACGGGATGGTGGTCTGCGAGGTGGAGACCGCCAAGGCCGCCGTCGAGCTGCCGATCCCCTACGACGGAGTGGTGCACGAGCTGCGCTTCCCCGAGGGCACGACGGTGGACGTCGGCACGGTGATCATCACCGTGGACACCGGCCCCGGCCCGGAGCCCGCGGCGCCCGTCGCCCGGGAGCCCAACCTGGTCGGCTACGGCGCCGCCGAACCGGCCCGCCGCCGCCCGCGCCCCGCGCCGGCCGCACCCGCCGCCACCGCGGCACCCGCGGCCGTGCCCGCGCCTGTGTCCCTGCCCGTGTCCGTGTCCGGGCCCGGGCCCGTGTCCGGGCCGGCCGCCGGTCCCGCGCCGTCGGCCCTGCCGCTGGCCAAGCCGCCGGTCCGCAAGCTGGCCCGGGACCACGGCGTGGACCTCGCCGCCGTCCCGCCCACCGGCCCGGACGGCGTGATCACCCGGGAGGACGTGCTGGCCGCCGCCCGGCCCGCCCCGGCGGCGCCCGCCCCGGCGGACGGCCCGCAGGACCGCCGGATCCCGGTCGGCGGCGTCCGCCGGGCCACCGCGCGGGCCATGGTGGCCAGCGCCTTCACCGCCCCGCACGCCACCGAGTTCGTCACCGTCGACGTCACCCGGACGATGCGGCTGGTGAAGGCCCTGCGCGAGGATCCCGAACTGTCCGGCGTGCGGGTCAACGTCCTGCTGCTGGTCTGCCGGGCCCTGCTCGCCGCGATCGCCCGGCACCCGGAGATCAACGCCTCCTGGGACGAGGACGCGCAGGAGATCGTCCAGCACGGCCGGATCAACCTCGGCATCGCCGCGGCCACCCCGCGCGGGCTGCTGGTCCCGAACGTCAAGGACGCCGGCCGGCTGACCCTGCGCCGGCTGGCCGAGGAACTGGACGCGCTGGTCACCACCGCCCGGGCCGGGCGCACCACGCCCGCCGCGCTGGCCGGCGGCACCGTGACGATCACCAACATCGGCACCTTCGGTGTCGACACCGGCACCCCGATCCTCAACCCCGGGGAGGCCGCGATCCTGGCCTTCGGCGCGGTCCGGGAGCGTCCCTGGGTGCACAAGGGCAAGGTCCGGCCCCGGCAGGTGACCACCCTCGCGCTCTCCTTCGACCACCGTCTGGTCGACGGCGAGCTCGGCTCGCGGGTGCTGGCCGACACCGCCCGCCTGCTGGAGGACCCGCGCCGGCTGCTGGCCCGGTCCTGACGCGCGGAGGGCCGGCCCCGGTGCGGGGCCGGCCCTCCGCCGCGGTCGGGCCGCGGTCAGGCCGCGGTGAGCCCGGCCACCAGCCGGTCGGCCGCGCCGTACGGGTCCAGCTCGCCGGCCACCACCCGTTCGGCCAGCGCGGCCAGCTGCCGGTCGCCGTGCAGGTCGCCGATCCGGGCGCGCAGCGCGGCCAGCGCGATCGCCTCGATCTCGTCGGCGGCCCGGCGCCGGCGCCGGACGGCCAGCTCGCCGTGCTCGTCCAGCCAGGCGCGGTGCTTCTCCAGCGCCTCGACCACCTCGTCCACGCCCTCGCCCCGGGCCGCGACGGTCTTCACGATCGGCGGACGCCAGTCCCCCGCCTCCCGGGCCTCGCCCAGGCCCAGCATGTGGTTCAGCTCCCGGGCGGTGGCGTCGGCGCCGTCCCGGTCGGCCTTGTTCACCACGAACACGTCGCCGATCTCCAGGATCCCGGCCTTGGCGGCCTGGATGCCGTCGCCCATCCCGGGGGCGAGCAGCACCACCGTGGTGTCGGCCTGCGCGGCGATCTCCACCTCGGACTGGCCGACGCCGACCGTCTCCACCAGGATGACGTCGCAGCCGGCCGCGTCCAGCACCCGCAGCGCCTGCGGGGCCGCCCAGGACAGTCCGCCGAGGTGGCCGCGGGTGGCCATCGAGCGGATGAACACCTCGGGGTCGGTGGCGTGGTCCTGCATCCGGACCCGGTCGCCGAGCAGGGCGCCGCCGGAGAACGGCGAGGACGGGTCGACCGCCAGCACGCCGACCCGCTTGCCCAGCCGCCGGTAGGCGGAGACCAGCGCCGAGGTGGAGGTGGACTTGCCCACGCCCGGCGAGCCGGTCAGGCCGACGGTGTAGGCCCGGCCGGTGTACGGCGCCAGCGCGGCCATCACCTCGCGCAGCTCGGGCGCGGCGTTCTCGACCAGCGAGATCAGGCGGGCGACGGCCCGCGGGCGGCCCTGCCGGGCCTGCTCGACCAGGGTCGGCACATCGATCATGGGTGGGTCTCCTTGCGCCGAAGGGCCGCGGACCGCTTGTGGCGGCCCGCAGCCCTGGTGTGCGTCGGTCGTCGTGCCGTGGTCGTCAGGCCTTGGGCACCCGGACGATCAGCGCGTCGCCCTGGCCGCCGCCGCCGCACAGCGCGGCCGCGCCGACGCCGCCGCCGCGGCGCTGCAGCTCCAGCGCCAGGTGCAGCACCACACGGGCGCCGGACATGCCGATCGGGTGGCCGAGCGCGATCGCGCCGCCGTTGACGTTGACGATCTCGGAGGAGACGCCGAGGTCCTTCGTCGACTGGTGGGCGACGGCGGCGAAGGCCTCGTTGATCTCGATCAGGTCGAGGTCCTCGACGGCGATGCCCTCCTTGGCGACGGCGTGCCTGATCGCGTTGGACGGCTGCGACTGCAGCGAGTTGTCCGGGCCCGCGACGTTGCCGTGCGCGCCGATCTCGGCGATCCAGCTCAGGCCCAGCTCCTCGGCCTTGGCCTTGCTCATCACGACCACGGCGGCGGCGCCGTCCGAGATCTGCGAGGAGGTGCCGGCGGTGATGGTGCCGTCCTTGGTGAACGCCGGGCGCAGCCTGGCCAGGCCCTCGACGGTGGTGTCGGCCCGGATGCCCTCGTCCTGGCTGAACAGGACCGGCTCGCCCTTGCGCTGCGGGATCTCCACCGGGACGATCTCGGCGTCGAAGACGCCGTCGGCCTGCGCCTTGGCGGCCCGCTGGTGCGAGGCGGCGGCGATCTCGTCCTGGACCTCGCGCGCGATGCCGAGGCGGGCGTTGTGCTTCTCGGTCGACTCGCCCATCGGGATGTTCTCGTAGGCGTCGGTCAGACCGTCGTGCGCCATCGCGTCGAGCAGCTCGATCGCGCCGTACTTGTAGCCCTCGCGGGACTTCGGCAGCAGGTGCGGGGCGTTGGTCATGGACTCCTGGCCGCCGGCCACCACCACGTCGAACTCGCCGGCCCGGATCAGCTGGTCGGCCAGCGCGATGGCGTCCAGGCCGGAGAGGCACACCTTGTTGATGGTGAGCGCCGGGACGTTCATCGGGATCCCGGCCTTGACGGCGGCCTGGCGGGCCGGGATCTGGCCGGCGCCGGCCTGCAGCACCTGGCCCATGATCACGTACTGGACCTGCTCGCCGGTGATGCCGGACCGCTCCAGCGCCGCCTTGATCGCGAAAGCGCCGAGCTCGGCACCGGAGAAGCCCTTGAGGGAGCCGAGCAGCCGGCCCATCGGGGTCCGCGCCCCGGCGACGATCACAGAGGTGGTGTTGGTCATGGGACGAGCCCCTTCGCACGTCGTGGCCAGGTGGAGGATTCCGCTCAATGTACTGACCTGTTACCCGCCCGTCACCGGACCCAAGATGTGATCGAGCGCACTGGCACCATCCAGTCAACACCGTGCCGCGCCGATCCGGGTGAACCCTGCGCCCCGGCCCGTGTGAGCAGACTCGCACCGTGATCGGTGGCGCCGCCGCCCGGCATGCGCTGCACTGTTGCCGTCCTGTCGCACCCGTCCCCGGACCGGAGGCCCCCGTGCTCACCCGCATCGACCACATCGGCATCGCCTGCCACGACCTCGACAAGACGGTCGAGTTCTACCGCGCCACCTACGGCTTCGAGGTGTTCCACAGCGAGGTCAACGAGGAGCAGGGCGTCCGGGAGGCCATGCTCAAGATCAACGACACCGGAGACGGCGGCGCCTCCTACCTCCAGCTGCTGGAGCCGATCCGCGAGGACTCCCCGGTCGGCAAGTGGCTGGCGAAGAACGGCGAGGGCGTCCACCACATCGCCTTCGGCACCGCCGACGTCGACACCGACTCCGAGGACATCCGGGCCAAGGGCGTGCGGGTCCTCTACGAGCAGCCGCGCACCGGCTCGATGGGCTCGCGGATCACCTTCCTGCACCCCAAGGACTGCGGCGGGGTGCTGACCGAGCTGGTCACCGCCGCCGAGCCCGGCGCGCACTGAGGCGTGTCCCCGTCGCGGGGCGGCACCCGGCCGTCCGCCGCCCCGCGACCCTCATGACCCGTCAGTAACCTCGTCGGGCAACCCGGAAAACCCCCACGCGACCATTCCCCCGCATGACGCTCCCACTACAATGCCCAGGTGCGCGAAGACTCCGGGGGACGGGGACGACGAGCACGGCCGAAGACAGGCCCGTCCGCCCCGGTGGGAGGCCCGTCGCAGGGGAGTCCATTACGCGGGCACGGCTGAACAGTCGCAAGACGGATCTGTCACCATTCTCCACAAGGCAAGAGTTCGCCCAGGAGTCCACCCGGACGGGGGAATGCGGATCGACCGCGCTCCCACGCCCCGGACTCCGACGACCGCGGCGGGCGTCCCCGGCTAGGCGGGGATGTCCGGACAGCCGCGGATGCAAGGACCAGTCGGACCGTGCCCGGACATCGGGCGGGCGGACCGGCCGGGTCGAGGACGCGACCAGGAGATGGATGGGACCGCGGAGTGCGGGGCTACGACCGCTACGAGGTTGACGATCACCTCTCCCAGTTCGAGGCCGAGATGGATCGGACTCGCAAGGAGCGGGACAAGTCAGTCGAGCATGCCGAGGACCTCGCCTACCAGGTGGAGGTGCTCCGGGCCAAGCTGCACGAGTCCCGCCGCATGCTCGCCCAGCCGCGCGCCTTCGACGCCGTTTCCGGCCAGGCCGAGCAGATGCTCCGCACCGCCGAGATGCAGGCCCAGCAGCTGCGCGCGGACGCCGAGCGCCAGCTGCGCGACTCGCAGGCCGCCACCCAGCGCATCATGGCCGAGGCCGCCGAGCGCACCGCCCGGCTGGAGGCCGAGCTGGCCGCCCGCCGCCGCCAGCTGGAGGAGGAACTCGCCGAGCTGCGGCGCAGCGCCGAACAGCACGTCAACGAGAACGTCAGCTGGGCCGAGCAGACCCGGGCCGGCACCGAGCAGGAGGCCCAGCGCCTGCTCCAGGAGGCCCGCGCCGAGTCCGAGCGGATGATGGCCGCCGCCCGCGCCGAGGCCGCCGCGCTCTCCGACCAGGCCCGGGCGCAGACCGCCGCCGACGTCGACGCCGCCCGCGGCGAGGCCCAGGCCGCCGCCGAGGCCGCGCTCCAGCGTGCCCAGAGCGACGCCGAACGACTGCTGCGGGCCGCCTCCGAGCAGGCCCAGCAGGCCGGCGCCCAGGCCGCCGCCGACGTGGACGCCGCCCGCGGCGAGGCCCAGCAGCAGCTCGCCGCCGCGCACGCCGCCGCCGAGCAGCAGCTGGCCGTCGCCCGGGCCGAGATCGGCCGGCTCAAGGAGACCGCCGCCGCCGAGCAGGCCCGCGCCCAGCAGGAGCTGGACCACGCCCAGGCGGAGATAGCACGGCTGCGCGCCGAGGCCGTCGCCGAGGCCGAGCGGGCCCGCCAGGAGGCCGCCGAGCTGCGCGCCCGGGCCGAGGCCGCCGCCGAACAGCTGCAGGCCGACGCCGAGGCCGCCGCCGTGCGGAAGGTCGCCGACGGCGAGGCCGCCAGCGAGCAGCGCTCGCAGACCGCCCGCGCCGAGGTGGCCCGGATGGTCGCCCAGGCCACCAAGGAGGCCGAGGCGATCCGCGCCGAGGCCACCACCAAGCAGGCCGAGGCGGAGGCCGCCAAGGCCGCCGCCGCCGAGGAGAGCGAGCGGCTGCGCGCCACCGCCGAGTCGGTGGCCGGGCAACTGCGCGCCGAGGCCGAGGCCGCGATCGCAGAGATGCGCGCCCAGGCCGAGCAGGACGTCGCCGAGCTGCGGGCGCAGGCCGAGGCCGCCGCCGAGCGGCTGCGCGGCGAGGCCGAGGAGGCCGGCCGGGCGGCCGGGGCCAAGGACGCCGCGGACCGGCTGGCCAAGGCCGCCAAGAGCGCCGAGGAGATGCTCGACCGGGCCGACCGGGACGCCGGGGCCGCCCGCTCCGGCGCCGCCGCCGAGGCCGAGCGGATCCGCACCGAGGCCGCCGCCGAGGCGGAGCGGCTGCGCGAGCAGGCGCAGGCCGCCGTCGAGGCCGCCCAGAACGCCGCCCTCGACGACGCCGCCGCGATCCGCGAGCGGATCCAGGAGATGCAGGACGAGGCCGCCCGGATGCGCGCCGAGGCGGAGGAGCTGCGCTCGCAGGCCGCCGCCGAGGCCGACCGGGTGCGCGGCGAGGCCCGCCGGCAGGCGGTGCTGCAGATCGAGGAGTCGGCGAAGAGCGCCGAGGAACTGCTCACCAAGGCCAAGTCCGACGCGGACGAGCTGCGCGCCGGCGCCGCCGCCGAGGTCGAGCGGCTGCGCGAGCAGGCCAAGGAGCAGGCCGCCGAGACCCAGAGCCGGGCCGAGCAGACGCTGGAGCGGGCCCGCGCCGAGGCCGAGAAGACCGCCGCCACGGCCGAGCAGCAGAGCCGGGACGCGCTCACCGCCGCCAAGGCCGCGGCCGCCGAGAACCGGGCCGCCGCCGAGCGCGAGACCGCCGAACTGCGCCGCGAGGCCAACGAGTTCGACCAGCGGGTGCGCGCCGGGGCGAGCGCCGCCGCCGAGGCACTGCGGACCGACGCGCAGGCCGAGGCGAACGCCGTGCGGGACGCCGCGGTGGCCGACGCCGAGCGGGTGCGCACCGAGGCCGACACCGAGGCCGCCCGGGCCAGGGCCGAGGCCGAGGCCGCCGCCGAGGCGCTGCGCGAGGAGAGCCGGCGCGAGCGCGAGGAGGCCGCCGCCGGGCTGCTCCGGGAGCGCGAGGAGACCGCCGAGCAGCTGGCCGCCGCCGCGGCCGCCCGTGAGCAGGCCGAGACGGCGGCCAAGGAGCTGACCGAGCGCACCGCCGCCGAGACGGCCCGCCTGCAGGCCGAGGCCGAACGCGCGCTGGAAGCCGCCGAGACCGCCGCCGAACAGCGCCGCGCCGAGGCCGAGACCGCCGCCACCGAACTCACCGAACGCACCGCCGCCGAGGCCGCCGCCGTCCGCGAGGCCGCCGACACCCACGCCGAACACGTCCGCACCGAAGCCGAAGCGGCCGCCAAGGAACTCACCGAACGCACCGCCGCCGAGGCCGCCGCCGTCCGCGAGGCCGCCGAGACGGCCGCCGAGCGGCGCCGCACCGAGGCCGAGACCGCCGCCAAGGAGCTGCGCGAGCGGGGCGCCGCCGAGCTGGCGCTCGCCGAGGAGCAGGCCGAGACGGTCCGCGCCGAGGCCGGCCGCGAGCTGTCCGAGGCGCGCGCCACCGCCGCCGCGATCCGCACCGAGGCCGGCGAGGAGCTGGAGCAGGCCCGGCGCGACGGCGAGCAGCTCATCGAGGCCGGCCGGACCGAGGCCGCCGCCCTGGTCGAGGCCGCCGAGGAGGAGGCCGCCGAGGTCCGCCAGTCGGTGGCCGGGCTGCACGAGACCGCCTCCCAGCAGATCGCCGAGCTGCGGGCCGCCGCCGAGCAGGAGGCCGAGGAGCTGCGCGAGCAGGCCGAACGGGCCGCCGCCGAGGTGCGCGACACCGCCGACCGGGAGACCACCGAGCTGCGGGCGCTGGCCGACCGGGAGACCGCCGAGCTGCGCGCCGGCACCGAACAGGACGTGGCACGGCTGCGCGAGAGCGCCGAGCGGGAGACCGCCGACCTGCGCGCCCGGACCGCCGCCGAGACGACCGCGCTGCGCGAGCAGACCGAACTGGAGCTGGCCGCCGACCGCGAGGCCGCCGAGGCCGAGCTGGCCCGTCAGCGCGCCGAGGCGCAGGCCTACGACGAGCAGCTGCGCGCCGAGGCCGAGGACACCCTGCGCGCCGCCCAGGAGGCCGCCGAGCACCAGCGCGCCGAGGCCGAGGAGCTGGCCGCCCGGACGGTGGCCGCCGGCGAGGAGCGGGCCGCCGCGACCGTCGCCGAGGCGGAGGACTTCGCCGCCGCGCTGCGCGCCGAGGCCGAGGAGTACGCGCTCGCCACCCGCACCCTCGCCGACGAGTACGACAGGGCCACCCACGGCCGCGCCGACGCCTACGACGCCGAGGTCCGCGAGGCCGCCGAGCAGTTCGACAAGGCCACCCGCGAGCGGGCCAAGTCCGTGCTGGAGAAGGCCTTCGCCGACGCCGAGGCGCTCGGCGAGGACGCCCGGACCACCGCGCTGGCCACCACCGCCGCCGCCGAGGAGCAGGCGGACGCGATGGTCGCCGCCGCCCGCAAGGAGGCCGACCGGCTGGTCGCCGGCGGCGAGGCCGCCGGGCAGGAGGCCGTCGAGAAGGGCCGGGCCGACGCCGACGCGCTGCTCTCCGAGGCCCGCCGGGACGCCACCGCGATCCGCGAGCGCGCCGAGGAGCTGCGCGAGCGCACCGACGCCGAGGTGGAGGCCCTGCACGAGCGCGCCCGCAAGGAGAACGCACAGGCCATGAAGTCGGCCGGCGAGCGGGTGGACGCGCTGGTGACGGCCGCCCAGGAGCAGCTGACCGAGGCCGAGGAGCAGGCGGTGGCCACCGTCGCCGAGGCCGAGGACCGGGCGGCGGCGCTGGTCGCGGCCGCCGAGGACCGGGCCAACGAGCTGACCTCGGAGGCGTCCGCCGAGGCCAGCAAGGTCCGCCTCTCGGCCGTCCGCAAGGCGGAGGGCCTGCTGAAGGAGGCCGAGACCAAGCTCTCCGGCTCCACCGACCGCGCCGAGGCGCTGATCATCAAGGCCGAGGCCAAGCTGAAGTCCGCTCAGGACGAGGCGGAGGAGCGGCTGGAGTCGGCCTCGGCCGAGGCCGAGAAGCGGCTGCGGGCCGCCGACCGGGCCGCCGACGAGCAGATCGAACTGGCGAAGGCGGAGGCCGAGCGGCTGCTCGCCGAGGCACGGGCCGAGGCGGAGCGGGCCACCGACGAGGGCCGGCGCGAGCTGGACGAACTGGTGCGCCGCCGCAAGGACATCAACACCGAGATCTCCAGGGTGCAGGACGTGCTGTCCGCGCTGGAGGCCTTCGAGGCGCCGTCACCGGTCGCACAGACCAACGGGGGAAGCAGCAGCAAGAAGGACGGGGGTGCCAAGGCTGGTGCCGGAATTGGCTCTCCCCGGTCGGGCGGCAATCGCTCCAAGAGCGCACCACCCGATTGAGCGGACATTGTCCGCGGGACAACGGCGTTTCGTCGCCGACACTCCGGTACCGTGTCAGGATTCCCTCAACCACCTCAGCGGTTTGACGACAGGAAGCCCAGAACCCCATGAGCGACAGTCACTCCCCTCACGGCTTCGACCTGGTGCGCCGTGGGTACGAGCGCGCCCAGGTCGACGAGCGGATCACCAAGCTGGTGGCCGACCGTGACAGTGCCTTGACCCGGATCAGCGCCCTCGAGAAGCGTATCGAGGAGCTCCACCTGGAGACCCAGACCGCCCAGGCGGCGGTCGCCGAGTCCGAGCCGTCGTACGCCGGTCTCGGCGCCCGGGTCGAGAAGATCCTGCGGCTCGCCGAGGAGGAGGCCAAGGACCTGCGCGAGGAGGCGCACCGCGCCGCCGAGCAGCACCGCGAGCTCGCCGAGGCGGCCGCCCAGCAGGTCCGCACCGAGGCCGAGAACTACGCCAAGGACCGCAAGGCCAAGGCGGAGGACGAGGGTCTGCGGATCGTCGACAAGGCCAAGAGCGACTCCGCCCAGCTGCGCGCCGAGGCCAACAAGGACGCCCAGAACAAGCGCGAGGAGGCGGACGCCCTCTTCGAGGAGACCCGCACCAAGGCCGCCCAGGCCGCGCTGGAGTTCGAGACCAACCTGGCCAAGCGCCGCGAGCAGTCCGAGCGCGACCTGGCCGCCCGTCAGGCCAAGGCCGAGAAGCGGCTGGCCGAGATCGAGCACCGCGCCGAGCAGCTGCGCCTGGAGGCCGAGAAGCTGCGCACCGACGCCGAGCGCCGCGCCCGCCAGACCGTCGAGACGGCCCAGCGCCAGTCCGAGGACATCGTGGCCGACGCCAACGCCAAGGCCGACCGCATCCGCAGCGAATCCGAGCGCGAGCTGGCGGCGCTCACCAACCGCCGCGACAGCATCAACGCCCAGCTGACCAACGTCCGCGAGATGCTGGCGACGCTGACCGGCGCGGCCGTGGCCGCCGCCTCGCTGCCGAACGACGACACCATGGGCGTGCCCGCCCAGCAGTCGCGCTGACGCGGCCCGCAGGCCCCGACGGCCCCCGCCCTCCCCGGGCGGGGGCCGTCCGCTCTCCGCGGTCCTCTAGCGCGGGTAGGCGCCGTCCGGGCGCTGGTGCCCGCAGCTCAGCTGGTTGCCCTCGTCGTCCGAGACCGTCCCGAACCACGAGGTGCACCAGACCGACACCGAGTCCGGCCAGTACTGCACCTCGAAGGGGTGCCCGGGGCCGTAGTCCCCGTACGAGGTGACGATGAACGTCTCCCCCGGGCGCATCCAGTAGTCCTCGCCCAGCGGCTCCAGGGTCAGTTCGAGCAGCCCCTCGCCCCGGTTGGTCACCGGCATCCGGCCGGTCACCTCCAGCGCGGAGAAGTCCCAGCCGCCGGTCTCCGCCTGCTCCTCCCTCATCCCGCCGCCACCCGCTCCAGCAGCCGCAGCACCACCGCGTCGAACGCCTCCGGCGCCTCGATCGCGCTCAGGTGGCCCACCCCGGGGAGCACCGTCAGTTCCGCGTCCGGCAGCGCCCGCACCATCCGCTCCGCCTCGTCGAGCGGCATCAGCGCGTCGTCCGCGCCCGCCACCACGGCCGCCGGCACCCGCAGCCCGGCCAGCACGTCGAGGCGCTCCGGGCGGGCCGCCATGGCCCGCTGGGCCCAGGCGACGGCGGCCGGCGGGGCGGCGGCGATCATCTCCCGCACCCGGTCGGCCAGGTGCTGCGACTCGGGGCCGAGCTGACCGTTCGCCATCCGCTCGTCCAGCAGCAGCCGGACGCTGTCGCGGGCCAGCACGGCGGAGGCGATCCGCTCCCGGTTCGCCCTGGCGGCCTCCGGGTCGGCGGTGGCCTTGGTGTTGGCCAGCAGCAGGCCGGCCAGCCGGTCCGGGTGCCGCTCGGCGAAGGCCATCGCCACGTAGCCGCCCATGGAGATCCCGCCGAGCACCGCCCGGTCGATCCCGGCGGTGTCCAGCAGCCGGGCGAGGTCGTCCGCGACGGTCTCCAGCGCGGGCTCCTCCGGGCCGAGCCCGGTGCCGCCGAAGCCGCGCTGGTCGGGGGCGATCACCCGGGCCCGGTCCCCGGCCCGGCCGGGCAGCTCGCGCAGTTGGGCGGACCACATGGCGGCGTTGAGCGGAAAGGCGTGCAGCAGCACGAGGGGTGTTCCGGTGCCGCTCTCGCGGAACGACACTGCGGAGGGGAGCTGGGTCATGGGGCCACCGTATGCCGGTGCGCCCGGCGGGCCCACTCAGCGGGCCGCCTTGTCCGCTATGTCATAGCCTGACGGAGAGTGAGGGAGAGCTCCATGATCGAGTTGCACGACCTGACCAAACGTTACGGCAAGACCCTGGCCGTGGACCGGCTGAGCTTCAAGGTCCCGCAGGGGGTGGTCACCGGCTTCCTCGGGCCCAACGGCGCCGGCAAGTCCACCACCATGCGCATGATCCTCGACCTGGACCGCCCGACCGGCGGCCGGGTCACCATCGACGGCAGGAGGTACGGACAGCTCAGCGAACCGCTCAAGTACATCGGAGCGCTACTGGAGGCCAAGGCCGTCCACCCCGGCCGCACCGCCCGCGACCACCTGCTCTGGCTCGCCCAGAGCAACCGCATCCCCGAGCGACGGGTGGACGAGGTGCTCGCCCTGGTCGGCCTCACCCCGGTCGCCCGCAGACGCGCCCGCGGCTTCTCCCTCGGCATGGGCCAGCGCCTGGGCATCGCCAGCGCGCTGCTCGGCGACCCGGAGATCGTCATGTTCGACGAACCGGTCAACGGCCTCGACCCGGAGGGCATCCTCTGGATCCGCAACCTCATGAAGCGCCTCGCCTCCGAGGGCCGCACGGTCTTCGTCTCCTCCCACCTGATGAGCGAGATGGCCGTCACCGCCGACCACCTGGTGGTCATCGGCAGGGGCCGGCTGCTCGCCGACCTGCCGATGGCCGAGTTCATCCGCCGCAACTCCCGCTCCGCCGTGCGGCTGCGCAGCCCGCAGCCCGAGCGGCTGCTCGACGCCCTGGCCGGCGCCGGACTGCGGCACGAACCCGGTCCGGAGGGCTCCTACGAGGTGGTCGACGGCGACCTCGCCGCGCTCGGCGAGCTGGCCGCCGCGAACGGCGTGGTGCTGCACGAGCTGAGCCCGCAGCAGGCCTCGCTGGAGGAGGCGTTCATGCAGATGACGGCCGACGCGGTGGAGTACCACGCCGGCGACGGGCCGCGCCAGGACGCGGCCGGCGCGCCCCGCGCCTGGGGCGCCGACTGGCGGAACGACCGGGCCGCACAGCCGGCCCCCCGCGGCACGGAGGAGAACTGAGATGGCGTCCTTCCCCGCGATCCTGCGCTCCGAGTGGACCAAGATCCGCAGCGTCCGCTCGACGGTCTGGACCCTCGCGCTGACCTTCGTGGTCACCCTCGGCGTCGGCGCCCTGCTGTCGCTGCTCACCAACAACAACTTCGAGGAGTTCCGGAGCGACACCTCCCCGTTCGACGCCACCGGCACCTCCTTCGCCGGCATCATGCTCGGCGAACTGGCCATCATCGTCTTCGGCGTGCTGGCGATCGGCAACGAGTACAGCAGCGGGATGATCCGGGTCACCCTGGCCGCCGTCCCGCAGCGCGGCACCCTGCTGACCGGCAAGGCCGTGGTGCTCGGCGGGCTCGCCCTCGCCGTCTCGCTGGTGACGGCCTTCCTCACCTTCTTCACCGGCCAGGCGCTGCTCGGCGAGCACTCCACCTCACTGGGGGAACCGCACGTGCTGCGCGCGGTGTTCGGCGCCGCGCTCTACCTCACGATGCTCTGCCTCTTCTCGGCCGGCGTCACCGCGATGCTGCACAACCAGACCCTGGCGCTGGGTGTGCTGGTGCCGTTCTTCTTCCTGCTCTCGCCGATCCTCTCGGCGGTGCCGGGCGCCAAGACCGTCGCCCACTACTTCCCCGACTACGCCGGCTCCCGGATGCTGCTGGTCTACGAGCAGCAGGACCAGCCGTACGGGCCGTGGGCGGGCTTCGTCATCTGCCTGGCCTGGACACTGGCCGCGCTGGTCGGCGGGGCGATGGTGCTGAAGAAGCGCGACGCCTGAGCGCCGGCGGGTCAGTACCGGGGAGCGCCGCGGCCGCGGAGCAGGTTCGAGGCCCGGCGCTCCCGAGCGCCCCAGCAGGCCCGGTGCCAGTGCCGGCGGTCGTCCACCCCCGCGCCGTGCATCGGCCAGGCCACCACGTGGCCCACGCCGGGCGGGATCTCCTGGTCGCAGCCCGGGCAGCGGTAGTACCGGCCGGCCGTTCCGGCGACCGTCTGCACCACCCAGTCCTCGCCCCGGTAGTTCTCGGTCCGGCGCAGCGAGCCACCGAGCGGCGCGGCCGGCTCGGCCGGGTCGCGGTCGGCGGCGCTCTTGATCCGGTTGCGTCGGGGCGACACGGCGGCTACCTCTCTACGGGGTGCGGGAACCGTTCCAGCCTACGGCCGGGCGCCACCCGGCCGGGCCACTATCACGGCATCGGAGGATGATCGGGTGTTTCCTGGGAGATCCACCCGTTTCTCCGGGAAATTGGTGCTCCGGCGTGCCATTGGCACATGACATCGGCTACTCACGAGGGGACAGGCGGGGCCCGCAGACCCTGCGCGCACCCGAGGAGGCCTCAGAATGACCAGAACCAGCGCCCGCGCCGAGACCCGCCGGCCCGTCGGGGTCCGCCCGCCGGCCGGCACGCCGCTACCGGCGATCCAGCGCGCCGGCACCGCCACCGCGGACACCGCACCGGTCCGGGTCGGCGCGTTCCTGCTCTCCGCGCAGTTCCCCGGCCAGACGCACGGGGAGGCACTGGACCGCACGGTGCGCGCCGCCGTCGCGGCCGAGCGGGCGGGACTGGACAGCGTCTGGCTGGCCGAGCACCACTTCGTCCCGTACGGGGTCTGCCCGAACGCCGCCACACTGGCCGCGCTGCTGCTCGGCCGGACCAGGCGGATCGGCGTCGGCACGGCGGTCAGCGTGCTCTCCACCGCGCACCCGGTGGCCCTCGGCGAACAGGCCGCGCTGCTCCACCTCACCTCCGGCGGACGCTTCACGCTCGGAGTGGGCCGCGGCGGCCCGTGGATCGACCTGGACGTGTTCGGCGGCGGCGTGGACGCCTTCGAGGGGGGCTTCCCGGAGCGGCTCGACCTGCTGCTGCGCTGGCTGCGCGGCTCCCGGGTGGGCGCGGCCGGGCCGCAGTTCAGCTTCCCCGAGGTGGCCGTGGTCCCCCGGGCCACCGAACCGCCCCGCCGTCCCGACCTCGGCGCCTGGCTGGGCCTCGACGACCGGACCGGGGTGCTGCGCTTCCCCCGTCAGCGCCAGGACGCCGACGGCCCCGCCGACGAGCAGCTCACCACCGCCGGGCGCCCGCCGGCCGGACCACCGGTGGTGGTCGCCTGCACCTCGCCCGACGGGGTCCGCACCGCCGCCGAACGCGGCCTGCCGATGCTGCTCGGCATGCACTCCGGCGACGACGACAAGCTGCGGATGCTGGAGCTGTATCGTTCCGCCTGGCTGGCGGCCGGACGCGGCGAGGAGCAGCTGCGCCGGGTCGGCCTCCAGCACGTCGCGGCCGGGGTGGCCCAGGTCGACGACCGCACCTCGGCGGCCCGGGCCACCCTGCTGCGCGCGATGCCCGGCTGGTTCGAGTTCGGGCTCGGCGCGCACCGCACGGTGGACGGCCGGGAGCGCAAGATGCGCGACCCGCGCCAGTACACCGAACTGCTCTGCGACCTGCACGCCGTCGGGACGCCCAGGCAGTGCGCGGACCGGCTGCTGGCCACCGCCGAACGGACCGGCATCCGCCGGTTCGCCCTGCTCGCCGAGGGCAGCGGCGACCGGGAGGCGACCTTGCACAACATCGGCCGGCTCGGCTCCGAGGTGCTGCCGCAGCTGAGCTGACCCCCGCCGGGCGATCCTTCAGCAGTCGCGGAGTTCGTCGGACTGGTTGAGCAGCTGTTCGCGGACCGAGGTGAAGCGCTCGTAGCGCCTCTTGTTGGCGGAGGACGGCCGGAACACCGCCACCCGGTGACAGTTCTGGAAGGCCAGCTGGACACCGAAGTGCCGCTCCAGGGCACCCCGGATGGCGTTGCTGGCGAGTGCCCGCAGGAGCTGGCCTCGGGCCTGCTCGCTGGGCGGCGGTACCTGGTTGTCGGCGAAGTCGGTGCCGTCGACCTCCGTCTGGGCGACCAGCGAGCTGATCAGGTCCCAGGCGTAGGGCAGGGAGACGCGGACGCAGTCGACGAACTCCCGCTCGTCGACCTCGTCCCGCTCGGCCTTCTCCAGCAGGGCCGGTGAGACGTCGAGCGACATGGGTTCTCCTCTCGCGGTCCACCCGCGCGGCGCCCGGGTGGTGATGCGTGGTCCAAGTCCAAGCTGAGGGTGAGGGTGGGGACGCGTACGTGTCCGGAACACCGTCGGACGGGTGTGACGCCGCCGGACGGCCGTGTTGCCGGCACCGCGCCGACGCGGGGGCGCCGCCGGCCCGTCGAGGGACTGGGCCGGGGGCGTCGGCCGCTCAGAACAGCGTGGCAGTCAACGACGAGCCAGGCCGGTGATTCCTGCGGATTGCTCCGGGAATGCGCCCGGGTGCACCACATTGGCCTGATCCTGTCGGATCGTTCATCTGAAGTCTCCATCCCCGTTGACAGCACTCCCGCAAGCAATCCGTCACACACCGTAGCGGCCTATGGTGGTGGCCGCCAGGGTGCCGACAGGCATTCGCGGGTTCGCAGGGCATCCATGGTGGCGGGGTTCGCGGATTCTTCACCCGGTCGTCGTGGAATCGCATCAACTGGCCCCGGTGGGCTAGCGTGGTCGACCGTGCGTCTCGTAATTGCCCGCTGCTCAGTCGACTATGCCGGTCGGCTCTCCGCCCATCTGCCCTCCGCCACCAGGCTCATCCTGGTCAAGGCCGACGGCAGCGTCAGCATCCACGCCGACGACCGCGCCTACAAGCCGCTCAACTGGATGTCCCCGCCGTGCGTCCTCAAGGAGGCCGACGGGGTCTGGACAGTGGAGAACAAGGCCGGCGAGAAGCTCATCATCACGCTGGAGGAGGTGCTGCACGACTCCTCGCACGAGCTCGGCGTGGATCCCGGCCTGATCAAGGACGGCGTGGAGGCCCACCTCCAGGAGCTGCTCGCGGACCGGATGGAGGTGCTCGGCGCCGGCTGGTCGCTGATCCGCCGCGAGTACCCGACCGCGATCGGCCCGGTGGACATCCTGTGCCGCGACGCGGACGGCACGACGATCGCCGTCGAGATCAAGCGGCGCGGCGAGATCGACGGCGTCGAGCAGCTCACCCGGTACCTGGAGCTGCTCAACCGCGACCCGCTGCTGGCACCGGTGAAGGGCGTCTTCGCCGCGCAGGAGATCAAGCCGCAGGCGCGGGTGCTGGCCACCGACCGCGGCATCGGCTGCGTGGTCCTGGACTACGACGGGCTGCGCGGCATCGACGACGACAAGCTGAAGCTGTTCTGAGCGGTCAGCTGCCGCTGGGCGACGGGGACGTCGCGGACGCCGTCGGGCTCGCCGAGTCCGGCGGCGTCGTCGTCGGCGCGGGCGTGCCGGGCTGCGTGGGCGCCGGGGTCGTCGGGGCCGTCGTGGCGGGGGGCGGACTGGTCTCGCCGGTCGGCTGACCCCCGCCGCCGGTGCTCCCGCCGGGCTGCGTCCCACCGCCGCCCGTACTGCCGCCCGTCCCGCCAGTGCCGCCGCCCGACCCGCCCGCCGTACCACCGCCCGTGCCCCCCGCCGGGGGCTGGGGCGGGTTCGGGGCCGAGGGCTGCGCGGGGGCGGCCGTGGTGCTCTCCCCCGGGCTCGGCGAGCGGCTCGGCCGCTTCGAGGCCGAGGCCGACGGCGAGCCGGAGGGGGTCCGCGAGGCCGTGGCGCCGCCGCTCGGCGCGCTCTCGTCCTCCGGGGCCTCCGAGGCCTGCGCGGTGCCCCCGTCCGAGGGCCCCTCGGCGGGCGGCACGGCCGACGAGGACGGGGCGGACGGCGAGGACGCCGAGGGCCGCGGCGAGCCGGAGCGCGGCGAGGTGCCCGCGCCGGGCAGGACGGAACCGTCGTCGCTGCTGCTGTGCGGGTCGTTGCCCTTCCCGTCCCCGGCCACGGTCATGCCGACCGCCGTACCGAGCACGCCCAGCGCCAGGACCGCCGCCGAGGCCGCGATCGCGGCGCGCCTGCTCCCGAACCCCAGCGGCACCCGGGCGACGGCCCGCAGCCCGGGGCGGCGGACCGGCGCCGCCTTGGCCGGCGCGGCCGGCGGCAGCTGCCGTCCCTCGGCGCGCAGCAGGTCGAGCATCCGGCGCGCCCCGGCCGTCCCGCGCGGCTCGCCGAGCGCGCCGCGCAGTGCCAGCGCGGCCTCCAACTCGGCTCCGGCCCGGCCGGGTTCGTGCGCGCACACGGCGTACACGCCCAACTCGTGGTGGAACCAGGCCTCGTCGGCCCGGGCACCGGTCCGCCGGGCGGCCTCCAGGCCGAGCCGCAGGGCGCGCTCCCAGGCGCCCCAGCGCAGCGCCAGGGCCAGCGCGGGGGCCGCCGCCCGGGCCAGCCGCAGCACCGCGTCGTGCCGTCCGGCGGCCCGGTCGGCGAGCAGCACGCCGATCACCACCTCGGCCTCGGCGGCGATCTGCGGCAGCGAGACCGAGGAGTGGCCGACCCACCAGGCGAAGTGCTGGGCGGCGCCGTCCGTGATGCCGCGGGCCGGCCAGTGCGGGACGAGCAGTTCCAGCGCCCCGGCGGTGAGCCGGTGGTGGCCGCCGATCGAGACGGCGAGCCCGGCGTCGGTGAGTTCGGCGAGCGCGCTCTCGCCCTGGCCGACGTCGATCAGCGCGGGCAGGTGCGGGGCGGTGGGGCACTCGCCGCCGAGTGCCACGGCCAGCCGCAGCACGGTCTGCGCGGTCTCGCTCAGCCCCTCGGCGAGCCGGACGGCGGGCAGGGTGGACTCGGCGACCGAGGGCAGCGGCACGGTGTCGCGCCACGCCGCCTCGCGGACCGCCGGGTCGGGGTGGCGGGCGGGCTCCTCGACCGCGCCGAAGACGTCCATCCGGTCCTCCTCCGCGGCGACCAGCGCGTCCACCGCGACGTCGCGCTGGCGCAGCAGCGCGGCGGCCTGGACGAAGCGCAGCGGCAGGCCCTCGGACTCGAACCAGAGGTCCACCGCCCAGGCCTTCTCGGCGGCGTCCAGGGGCCGCCCGGCCAGCCGGGCGGCGAGCGCCAGGCAGGCGGGCCGGGAGAGGCCGGCGACCAGGTGGTCCTGGAGCCGGGAGTCCGCCGGGAGCAGCGGGCCGTCGGGGGCGCCGGAGATCAGGAAGGCGCAGTCGGGGGCGGCGCCGAGCATCGCCTCCAGTTCGGCGCCGACCGGCGCGACCTCGTCGATGACGACGATCGCGCCGACCCGGGCGAGGTGGTCGACGAGCTGACCGGGATCGGGCCGGTAGCCGGGGGCGTGGTGGGTGGCCGCGAAGAGGTCCTGGAGCAGGTCGGCGGCGGTGCGGCGGTGGCCGCAGAGCCGGACCACGCCGCCGGGCGCGAGGCCGCCGGCCGCCTCGGCGACGGCGGACAGCAGGGCGCTGCGGCCGGAGCCGGCCTGGCCGACCAGGCGTATGGACCGGCCTTCGGCGAGCAGTTCGAGCAGTTGGGCGATGTCGGCCTCGCGGTCGAACAGCGGCAGGTCGGCGGGCCCGGCGCCGAGGGCGAGCGGGCCGACCTGGCGGCCGGCGTCGCCGGCCGGGCCGCGGGCGGGCGCGCCGGGGTCGGTACGGCGGGGCCGGGGGCGCCACTCCTCGGGGCAGGGCCGCACCTCGGAGCCCTCGGGGCCGCCGACGGTCACCAGCAGTCCCCCGGAGACCAGTTCACCGCTCCGGGTGCGCACGGACTCCTGCCGGAAGTCACCGGTTGGCTGTGCCACGTTCTGCTCCGCCCCACGCTCGCGCCGTCAACCCGTACCGGCCGCCGCCCCGGCAAGGCCGGGCCGTGCGGGCCGTGTCCTGACGCCAGACTCTCGCACATCCGCCCCCGCCCGCGCAGCGTCCTCCCGCCACCGTGGTGCGGCGGTTCGGGGCCCGCGGGGGTGCGGGCGGGGTCCGTCGGGCCCCGGGAGGGGCAGGAGCGGGCCGGAGGGGTCAGAGGGCGGGAAGGGTGGCGCCTCGGGGGTCGGCGGTGGCGCCCTCGACGGCGAGGATGCGGTGCAGCCGGGTGGCCACCAGCAGGCGCTGGAGCTGGGCGGGGACGGAGCGCAGCACCAGGCGGCGGCCGATCCGGCCGGCCCGGCGGTGGGTGCCCATGATCACGCCCAGGCCGGTGGCGTCCCAGAACTCCAGCCGGGCGAGGTCGAGGACGAGGTCGCCGAGCCCGCCGTCGACGGCTTGGTGCAGCAGGGCCCGCGCGTCGGCGGCGGTGCGCACGTCGAGGCGGCCTTCGATGGCCAGCGCCGCGTGGTCGCCGGTGATGCGCATGCTCTCCTCCTCCGCGGGGCGGGCCTGGGGTACGGGTGTGTGCGGGTGTACGGGCGGGTGGTGTGCGGGTGTCGGCGGGTGCGGGTGTCGCCGGTCTCGGGCCGGAGGAGGGGCGGTGGCGAACCGGGCGCCGGGCGGGCCCCGCGGCCCCACGCGCCGGCCCCGGCCGGAATGCCGGGTTCCCCGTCATCCATCTGACGGCGAGCCGGCCCCCTGGGTTGCTGGTTGTGGCCGGATCTGAAGCAACTTCACTCTTCCGAGGGAATATACGCAGGAACTCTCCACACCTACGCTCGATTACCGCCCAAATCACCCGTCTGCGGCACCGGCGTGAGGAAACTCACCCGCCCCTGGCAGGGCGGGCCGGGTGGCCCGTCCTGCCCGGCTGCTCGGCTGCTCAGCCGCGCGGGGTCACTTGCCCGGGTGCGGGTAGAAGCCGCGGCCGCTCTTGCGGCCGAGGTCACCGGCGGTGACCATGCGCGCCATGATCTCCGGGGCGGCGAACTTCTCGTCCTGGGTCTCGTTGTAGATGTTCCGCGCGGCGTGCAGCAGGATGTCCACGCCGGTCAGGTCGGCGGTCTCCAGCGGTCCCATCGGGTGGCCGAAGCCGAGGCGGCAGGCGGTGTCGATGTCCTCGGCGGTGGCGACGCCCGACTCGTAGAGCTTGGCGGCCTCGACGACCAGCGCGGTGATCAGGCGGGTGGTGACGAAGCCGGCCACGTCGCGGTTGACCACCACGACCTCCTTGCCGACGCCCTCGGCGAAGGCCCGGGCGGCGGCCAGCGTCTCGTCGCTGGTCTTGTAGCCGCGGACCAGCTCGACCAGCTTCATCAGCGGCACCGGCGAGAAGAAGTGCACGCCGACGACCGACTCGGGGCGCGAGGTGGCGGCGGCGATCCGGGTGATCGGGATGGCGGAGGTGTTGGAGGCGAGCACCGCGCCGTCCTTGGCGAGCTTGTCGAGCTCCTTGAAGACGCCCTCCTTGACGTCCAGCTGCTCGAAGACGGCCTCGACCACGATGTCGGCCTCGGCGACCGCGCCCAGGTCGGTGGTGGTGGTGATCCGGCCGAGCGCCGCCTCGGCGTCCTCGGCGGTGAGCCTGCCCTTGGAGACGAACTTGTCGTAGGAGGCGCGGATGCCGTCGAGGCCGCGCCGCAGCGCCTCCTCGGTCACGTCGCGCAGGACCACGGGGTGCCCGGCCTGGGCGGAGACCTGGGCGATGCCGGCGCCCATCAGGCCGGCACCGATCACGGCGATCTGCTTGCTGGACGCACTGCTCATGGCTGGGTCTCCCGATGCCGTCGCCGCCCGGATGGGCGGGCCCTGAAGGCGGCTCAAGGCAGGGGTCACCCGCCGAGCCGCATCGCTCATGGGCCGGACTTTAGTCCCCGGACGCCGCCCGTGGTGCCATCCGGAGGTGTGATCTGCGACCGACCTGATCACCTGAGCAAATCGGTCGATCAGATCATCAGACCGAGATCCTGGGCGAGGATCGCCGCCTGCACCCGGCTGCGCAGCCGCAGCTTCGCCAGGATCCGGCTGACGTGCGTCTTGGTGGTCGCCTCCGCCATCGCCAGCCGCGCGGCGATCTCACCGTTCGACAGGCCGGCGCCGATGCAGGCCAGCACCTCCCGCTCGCGCGGCGTCAGCCCGTCCACCGCCGCCCGCACCTCGGGGCCCACCGTCCGGTCCGGGCGGGCGAAGGTGCCGATCAGCCGCCGGGTCACCGAGGGCGCCAGCATGCCGTCCCCGCGCGCCACCGTGCGGATGCCCTCGACCAGGGCGTCCGCCTCCAGGTCCTTCAGCAGGAAGCCCGCCGCCCCGGCCCGCAGCGCGCCGTAGACGTACTCGTCCAGGTCGAAGGTGGTCAGCACCAGGACCTGCGCCGCCCCGGCCGCCACCACCTGGCGGGTCGCCGAGACGCCGTCCAGCCGCGGCATCTGCACGTCCATCAGGACGACGTCCGGCCGCAGCTCCAGCGCCAGCCGGACGGCCTCCTCGCCGTCCGCCGCCTGCCCGACCACCTCCAGGTCGGGCTCCGCCCGCAGGATCATCACCAGCGCCGCCCGGACCGCCGCCTGGTCCTCCGCGACCAGCACCCGGATCGTCATGCCCGTCCCGTTCCTTCCTCCGTCGACAGCGTCCGCGGCAGCATCGCGCGCACGCTCCACCTGCCGTCCCGCGGCCCCGCCTCGAAGCTGCCGCCCAGCAGCGAGGCCCGCTCCGCCATGCCGACCAGTCCGGCCCGCGCACCCGGCAGCGCCTGCCCCGCCCCCACCCGGAACGGGCTGTCCACGGCGATCCGCAGCTCCTCGGGCCGGAAGTCCAGCACCACCCGCACCTCCCCCGGGCCGGCGTGCTTGAGCGCGTTGGTCAGCGACTCCTGCACGATCCGGTACGCGGCCAGTTCCACCGGCACCGGCAGCGCGCCCCGTTCACCGCGCTCGGCCAGCTCGAAGCCCAGCCCGACGTCCCGCCCGGCCGCCCGCGCCTTGGCGAGCAGCGCGTCCACCGCCGCCAGGTCCGGCGCGGCGTACGACGCGTCGGCCTCGCCGCCGCCGCTGTCGCGCAGCAGCCCGATGATGCGTCGCATTTCGGCCAATCCCTGGACGCTGTTCTCCCGGATCACCCCGAGCACCTCCACCACCGGGTCGTCCGCGGGCCGGCGCTGACGGCGCGCCATCGACTGCGCACCGGTCGCGTGGATCGCGATCGCCGACAGGTGGTTGGCCACCACGTCGTGCAACTCGCGGGCCATCCGGGCCCGTTCGGCGACGACCGCCTCGCGCCGGTCCATCTCCGAGAGCAGCGCGGTCTGCTCCGCCCGCAGCCGCTGGGTCTCCGCCTCCTGCCGGTGCTTGCGCACGATGTCGGCGGTCCACAGCGGGCCGAGGAAGACCAGGGTGGTGACCACCGCCACCGTGACCGCCGTGCCCGGCTCGCTGTAGACGAAGGTCAGGGTGGTCAGCACCAGCACCGAGGTGGTGCCGCTGAGGTGGAGGATCGGCGACATCCGGCGGGGGCCGTACACCACCGCCGCGTAGAGCAGGTCGGTGTACATGATGGTGGTCGCCAGCAGGGCACCGGAGAAGATGCTCCCGGTGAAGACCAGTCCGCCGAGGACCGCGATCAGGATCGGTCTGGTCCGCCGCAACAGCTCCAGGCCCGCCATCGCGAACAGGGCGGGCAGCACCTGCCAGCGCGGAATGGCCGAGGAGTGGTCGTACACCTGGAAGGCGATCAGCAGCAGCCCGCCGAGCAGGCCGGCGAGCGCGATGCCCGCGTCGACCTGCCGTGGGGTGGGTGTCGGTCTGCGCACGCCCCCATCAGATCATCCCGGCCCGCCGCCCGGCTCGGGTGCCGGGAGGAGTCCGGGTACATCGAAAGGTGCACCCCGGACCCGTCCCCGGCGACGACGCGCGCGCGAGGGTGCTCCGGGAGTCTGGAGGCATCACCGAGCGCCGGAGCAGACCATGATCGTCACACTCATCCTCTCCGCCGAGGTCGCCTTCTGGGTGGTCCTCGCCCTGGGCCTGGCCACCCGCTACCTGCTGCGGTGGCGCGCGGTCAGCACCGTCCTGCTGGTCGGGCTGCCCGTGATCGACCTCGTGCTCTTCCTCCTCACCCTGTTCGACCTGCGCGGCGGCGCCACCGCCTCCTGGACACACGCGCTCGCCGCGAGCTACCTGGGCTTCTCGATCGGCTACGGCCCGTCCGTGGTCCGCTGGGCCGACGCCCGCTTCCTGCACCGCTTCGCCGGCGGGCCGAAGCCGCTGCCGGCGCCCAAGTACGGCGCCGGGCGGAGCCGCTACGAATGGCAGATCTGCCTGCGCACCCTGGTCTCCGCGGCGATCACGATCACCCTGATCACCGCGCTGAAGCTGCTCACGGACGCCCCCGGGAGCGAGGTGTTCGACCAGTGGTACTGGAAGCTGGGCATCGCCGCGGTGGTGAACACGGCGATCGCCGTCAGCTACACGCTCTGGCCCAAGCAGCCCCCGGCCGGCGCGATCGTCGAGGACGGCCGGATCACCGGCTGGAAGATCCCCGAGCGGTCGGACCGCTGAGCGGCCGGACCGCCGAGCCGCCGAGCCGCTGGAATGCCAGGGCTCAGCGGTTCTCCCCCGGCACCCAGAGCACGTCGCCGCGCTCCTTGTTGGCCGAGCGGGCCAGGATGAACAGCAGGTCGGACAGCCGGTTGAGGTACTTGGCGGTCAGCGGGTTGACGGTGTCCCCGTGCGTGTCGATCGCCGCCCAGGTCGCCCGCTCGGCCCGGCGCACCACGGTGCAGGCCAGGTGCAGGTACGCGGCGCCCGGGGTGCCGCCGGGGAGGATGAAGCTGCGGAGCTTCTCCAGCGTCTCCAGGTAGTGGTCGCAGTCCGTCTCCAGCCTGTCGACGTAGGACTGCAGGACCCGCAGCGGCGGGGCCACCCTGGAATGGGACGAGGGCGGGTTCTCGGCCACCGGCGTGGCCAGGTCGGCGCCGACGTCGAAGAGGTCGTTCTGCACCCGGGTCAGCACGGTGACGACGTCCTCGGGCAGTGCGCCGGCCGCGATCGCCACGCCGATCGCGGCGTTGGCCTCGTTGGTGTCCGCGTACGCGACCAGCCGCGGGTCGGTCTTGGTCGTGCGGCTCATGTCGCCCAGCGCGGTGGTGCCGTCGTCGCCGGTGCGGGTGTAGATGCGCGTCAGATTGACCATGCGGCCAGCCTAGCCGGGCGGGTCGCCCCCCGTTGCCCCGGTCAGGCGACGTTGACCCTCTGCCCGGGCGGGGCCGCCTCCAGCCAGGCGAGGAAGCCGGTGAGCGCGTCCTCGCTCATCGCCAGCTCCAGCGGGGCGCCGTTGTGCAGGCAGCGCAGCACCACCGAACCGGAGAGCAGGGCCAGCTCCTCCTGCCCCTCCGGGTAGCGCCGGCCGAGCACCTCGATCTCCCGGCGCGGCAGCACCTTGCGCGGACGCGGGGCGTACGAGAACACCCGGAACCACTCGATGGAGTCCCCGCTGTACCGGCCGATACCAAAAACCCACCCCTTGCCGTCGGTCTGCGGGACCGGGGCCGGGGTGGGTTGGCCGTTCTCGTCGAGGTCGGGCTGCGTCGAGGCGTCGGCCGGCATTTTGAGCCGGTAGCTGCAGTCGAACGTGCCACCGACCCGCTGGATCACACGGCGGCGTACCGCGAACGCGACCAGCCCGATCACACCGAGCGCCACGACCGCCGCACACACCACAAGGGCGAGGACCATGCTCACCTACCTCCTCGCTACCCGCGTTCCCCGTGTCGGTCGTCCCGGCGACCGCGTACCTACCAACTGAGACGACAGTCCCGGGGTCACGCTCACGCGTCCCCGGGACCGTCGGTCGACCCCGCTCGGGCGGGGTCCGGCACACTCAGGCGTGGGCCTTGTGGCCGCGCGCCGCGAACAGCCGGACCTCGGCGCGCCGCTCGGCGTGCGCGTCCAGGTCGGACTTGGCCTTGTCCAGTGCGCGCTCGGCGCGCGCGACGTCGATCTCGTCCGCCAGCTCGGCGATCTCCGCGAGCAGAGACAGCTTGTTGTCGGCGAAGGAGATGAAGCCGCCGTGCACCGCGGCGATCACGGTGTTGCCGTCCGTGGTGCGGATGGTGACCGGACCGGTCTCCAGCACGCTCAGCACCGGGGTGTGACCCGGCATGATGCCGGTGTCACCGGAGGCCGTACGGGCGACGACGATGGTGGCCGCACCGGACCACACCTTGCGGTCGGCTGCGACCAGCTCGACGTGCAGCTCAGCCAACGTGGGCTCCTAGGCTCATGCAACGCCCGATTACTCGGGAGTTTCGGTAAGAATAACGGGCCCGCGCCCCCGGCATGAAACCGGCGGCACGGATTTGACCGGAATCACAGCCGATGCGACGCGAGGGGTGGGTCCCAGGGTTGGGGCCCACCCCTCACGATCACGCTCGGCTGCTACCGGCCGGACTACTTCTTGGCCAGCTCGGCGGCGTTCTTCTCGAGGTCCTCGATGCCACCGCACATGAAGAAGGCCTGCTCCGGGACGGAGTCGTACTTGCCGTCCGCGATCGCGTTGAAGGCCTCGATGGTCTCCGACAGCGGCACGGTCGAACCCTCGACACCGGTGAACTGCTTCGCCACGTAGGTGTTCTGCGAGAGGAAGCGCTCGATGCGGCGGGCACGGTGGACCGTGACCTTGTCCTCCTCGGACAGCTCGTCGATACCGAGGATCGCGATGATGTCCTGGAGGTCCTTGTACTTCTGCAGGATCCCCTTGATACGGATGGCCGTGTCGTAGTGGGTCTGCGCGATGTACCGCGGGTCGAGGATGCGGGACGTGGAGTCCAGCGGGTCGACGGCCGGGTAGATGCCCTTCTCCGAGATCGGACGCGACAGAACGGTGGTCGCGTCCAGGTGGGCGAAGGTGGTGGCCGGCGCCGGGTCGGTCAGGTCGTCCGCGGGGACGTAGATCGCCTGCATCGAGGTGATCGAGTGACCGCGGGTCGAGGTGATGCGCTCCTGCAGGAGGCCCATCTCGTCGGCCAGGTTCGGCTGGTAACCCACCGCGGAGGGCATACGGCCGAGCAGGGTCGACACCTCGGAACCGGCCTGGGTGAACCGGAAGATGTTGTCGATGAAGAGGAGCACGTCCTGCTTCTCGACGTCACGGAAGTACTCCGCCATGGTCAGCGCGGAGAGCGCGACGCGCAGACGGGTGCCCGGCGGCTCGTCCATCTGGCCGAAGACCAGCGCGGTCTTGTCCAGAACGCCCGAGTCGACCATCTCGTCGATGAGGTCGTTGCCCTCACGGGTGCGCTCGCCGACGCCGGCGAACACCGACACACCACCGAAGTTCTCGGCGACGCGGTAGATCATCTCCTGGATCAGAACGGTCTTGCCGACACCGGCACCACCGAACAGACCGATCTTGCCACCGGTGACGTACGGGGTGAGCAGGTCGATGACCTTGATGCCCGTCTCGAACATCTCGGTCTTGGACTCGAGGTCCTTGAACTCCGGGGCCTTGCGGTGGATCGGCCAGCGGACCTGGACCTGCGACTCGAACTCGTCCTTGTCGACGTTCAGCACGTCGCCGAGGGCGTTGAAGACCTTGCCCTTGGTGATCTGGCCGACCGGCACCGAGATGGCGGCACCGGTGTCGGTGACCTGCGAACCGCGGACCAGGCCGTCGGTCGGCTGCATCGAGATGCCGCGGACCATGCCGTCGCCGAGGTGCTGGGCGACCTCGAGGGTCAGGGTCTTCTTGCCCGAGCCGTCGGGGTTGTCCACCTCGACGTGCAGGGCGTTGAACATGTCCGGGATCGCGTCGACGGGGAACTCCACGTCGACGACCGGGCCGATGACCCGCGCGACGCGGCCCGTCGCCGTGGTCGGCTCAACAGTGGTGGTCATACTCATTCGCTCCCCGCGCTAGCGTCGGCCAGGGCGTTCGCGCCACCGACGATCTCGCTGATTTCCTGGGTGATCTCGGCCTGACGGGCCGAGTTGGCAAGCCGCGTGAGCGACTTGATGAGCTCGCCGGCGTTGTCCGTCGCGCTCTTCATGGCGCGGCGGCGGGCGGCGTGCTCGGAGGCGGCCGACTGCAGCAGCGCGTTGTAGATCCGGCTCTCGACGTAGCGCGGCAGGAGCGCGTCCAGGACGCCCTCCGCCGACGGCTCGAAGTCGTACAGCGGGAAGATCTCCGCCTTGGCCGACGTCTGGTCGCTGAGCTGGACCTCGTCCAGCTTCAGCGGCAGCAGCCGGGCCTCGACCGCGTTCTGCGTCAGCATGGACACGAACTCGGTCGAGATCAGGTGCAGCTCGTCCACACCGCCGGTCTCCGCCGTGAAGGCCTCGATCAGCTCGGCCGCCACCGTCTTCGCGTCCCCGTAGGTCGGCTTGTCGGAGAAGCCCGTCCACGAGTCCGCGACCTTGAGGTTGCGGAAGCCGTAGTACGAGACGCCCTTGCGGCCGACGATGTACGTCACCACGTCCTTGCCCTCGGCGCGCAGGCGCTCGGTGAGCGTCAGCGCGGCCTTGATGGCGTTGGTCGAGTAGCCGCCCGCCAGACCGCGGTCCGCCGTGACCAGCAGGACCGCGGCGCGCGAGGCGCTCGGGTTCTCGGTGGTGAGCGGGTGCTTGGCGTTGGACCGGGTGGCCACCGCCGTCACCGCCCGGGTGAGCTCATCGGCGTACGGAGTGGAGGCGGCCACCGCGCGCTGCGCCTTGACGATGCGCGACGCGGAGATCATCTCCATCGCCTTGGTGATCTTCTTCGTCGCGGTGACAGAGCGGATCCGGCGCTTGTAGACCCGAAGCTGTGCTCCCATGGGTCGTTACGTCCTTTCCCTCGCTACCGGACTCAGGCCTGCTCGGAGAGCAGCTTGCCGTCAGCGGTCTGGTAACCCGCCTTGAAGGACTCGATGGCCTTCGTCAGCGCGTCGACGGTGCCGTCGGCCAGCAGGCCGGTCTCGACGATGCCGGCGAGCAGGTCCTTGTGCTGCAGGCGGACGTAGTCCAGGAACTCGCGCTCGAAGCGGCGGATCTCGGCGACCGGGACGTCGTCCAGCTTGCCGTTGGTGCCGGCCCAGATGGAGACGACCTGCTCCTCGACCGGGAACGGCTGGTACTGGCCCTGCTTCAGCAGCTCGACCATGCGCGCACCGCGCTCCAGCTGGGCCTTGGAGGCCGCGTCCAGGTCGGAACCGAAGGCGGCGAAGGCCTCGAGCTCACGGTACTGGGCGAGGTCCAGACGCAGACGGCCGGCGACCGAGCGCATGGCCTTGATCTGGGCGGAGCCACCGACGCGGGAGACCGAGATACCGACGTTCACGGCCGGGCGGATGCCGGCGTTGAACAGGTCGGACTCCAGGAAGCACTGGCCGTCGGTGATGGAGATGACGTTGGTCGGGATGTACGCCGAGACGTCGTTGGCCTTGGTCTCGATGATCGGCAGACCGGTCATCGAGCCGCCGCCCAGGGCGTCGTTCAGCTTGGCGCAGCGCTCCAGCAGGCGGGAGTGCAGGTAGAAGACGTCACCCGGGTAGGCCTCGCGGCCCGGCGGGCGGCGCAGCAGCAGGGAGACGGAGCGGTAGGCCTCGGCCTGCTTCGACAGGTCGTCGAAGATGATCAGGACGTGCTTGCCGTCGTACATCCACTCCTGGCCGATGGCCGAGCCGGTGTACGGGGCGAGGTACTTGAAGCCGGCCGGGTCGGAGGCGGGAGCGGCCACGATGGTGGTGTACTCCAGCGCGCCGGCCTCCTCCAGGGCGCCGCGCACGGACGCGATGGTGGAGCCCTTCTGGCCCACGGCGACGTAGATGCAGCGGACCTGCTTCTCCGGGTCGCCCGAGCGCCAGTTGTCGCGCTGGTTGATGATCGTGTCGACGGCCACCGCGGTCTTGCCGGTCTGGCGGTCACCGATGATCAGCTGGCGCTGGCCGCGGCCGATCGGGGTCATCGCGTCGATGGCCTTGATGCCGGTCTGCAGCGGCTGCTTGACCGACTTGCGGGCCATGACGCCCGGAGCCTGGAGCTCCAGGGCGCGGCGGCCGGTCGCGGCGATGTCGCCCAGGCCGTCGATCGGGTTGCCCAGCGGGTCCACGACGCGGCCGAGGTAGCCGTCGCCGACCGGAACGGAGAGGACCTCGCCGGTGCGGCGCACCGTCTGGCCCTCCTCGATGCCGCCGAACTCACCGAGGACGACGACACCGATCTCGCGGGTGTCGAGGTTCAGCGCGAGGCCGAGCGTGCCGTCCTCGAACTTCAGCAGCTCGTTCGCCATGACCGAGGGCAGGCCCTCGACATGGGCGATACCGTCCGCCGCGTCAGTGACCGTGCCGACCTCTTCCACAGAGGCGGCGTCCGGCTGGTACGACTGGACAAAGTCGGCCAGCGCGTCCCGGATCTCCTCCGGACGGATCGTAAGCTCCGCCATCAGGCTTCCCTGCTCTCCTAGTTTGCGATCCTCGGCCCGCCATTGAGGGCCGCAAGTACTCGACTCTCGGCCGGGTCGTATGAACCGGCCGTACGATTTCCCGACTCCGGTGGAGCCGGTTCCCGACCGAGGGTCGGATGTGCTGCTTGGGTGCTCAGCCTTCGAGCGACTGGCGAGCGCCTTCCAGGCGGCTCGACACGGTGCCGTCGATGATCTCGTCACCGATCTGCACCTGGACACCACCGACGACCTCGGGGTCGACGTCGATGTTCAGGTGGACCTGGCGGCCGTACAGCCGGCCGAGGGCACCCGACAGGCGCTCCTTCTGGCTGTCCGACAGCGGAACCGCGGTGGTGACCAGGGCCACCACACGGTCGCGCCGGGCGGCGGCGAGCTTGGAGTAGGACT
This sequence comes from Kitasatospora sp. NPDC002551, assembly GCF_040296005.1. Classification (NCBI taxonomy): domain Bacteria; kingdom Bacillati; phylum Actinomycetota; class Actinomycetes; order Kitasatosporales; family Streptomycetaceae; genus Kitasatospora; species Kitasatospora sp. NPDC002551. The sequence continues at coordinate 83,743 of NZ_JBEOWI010000008.1, forward strand.
CCAGCCCCTGCTCCAGGCTACGGCCACGCGGGTTGTTGACCAGGTTGGTGACCAGCCGCACGGTGCCCGCGTGGGCGCGGCCGCCGAGCAGCTTCTTGATCAGGGCCGCCTTGGCGACGGCGCCGGCCTTGGGCTCGGTCAGCGCGGCGCGCAGCTCGTGCGAGCCGCTCACCACCCGGCCGAACCGGAAGAGCTCGTCCTCGACGTCGTCCAGGGCACCGGCCTTGTCGGCGGCGATGACCTCGGCGTACGCGGCCAGCTGCTCCGTGGCGTCGACCAGGTCGCGGGCGCCCGACCAGCGGGACCGGACCAGGCCGGAGACCAGGTCGGCCGTCTCGCCGGAGACCTGGCCGGTCAGCAGCGAGGAGACCAGCTGAGCCTTGTCCTGGCCCGACCGCGACGGGTCGGTCAGAACGCGGCGGAGCGACACCTCACGGTCCAGCAGGGCCGTGACGGCGGTGAGCTCCTCGGCGAGCTTGGCCGCGTCCACCGAGGTGGAGTCGGTCAGGCTCTCCAGGTTCTGCCGCCCGGCGGCGAGCGCCTCGCGGCTGGCGCCGATCACTTGGCCGCACCCTGAGCAACGGCGGCCTTGGCCTCCAGCTCGTCCAGGAAGCGGTCGACGACACCGCTCTGGCGCGCCTGGTCCTCGAGGGACTCACCCACGATGCGGGACGCCAGCTGGGTGGCGAGCGAGCCCACGTCCTGGCGAAGGGCGGCGGTGGCCTGCTTCTTGTCGGCCTCGATCTGGGCGTGGCCGGCGGCGACGATGGCCTCGCGCTGGCGCTGGCCCTCCTCGCGCATCTCGGCGAGCTGGGCGGCGCCCTGCTCGCGAGCCTGCTCGATGATGCGAGCAGCCTCGTGACGCGCCTCGGCGAGCTCGGCACGGTACTGCTCAAGCGTGGCCTGGGCCTCGGCCTGAGCGGCCTCGGCGCGCTCCATGCCGCCCTCGATCGCGTCCCGGCGCTCCGACAGCACCTTCTCGATGCTGGGGAGGAGCTTCTTGCCGAGAATCCCGAAGACGATGAAGAAGCAGAGCAGGCCGATGATGATCTCGGGCCATGCGGGCAGAAGGGGGTTCATGATCTCCCCCTCCTCCGCGAGGTGAGCCGCGATGCTCATATCTGGACCTTCCTCGAAGGGTCTACGCCGGGATTACTTGGGGCCCTGGCCGAAGACGAACGGCATGACGATGCCGATGAGGGCGAGCGCCTCAGTCAGCGCGAAGCCGATGAACATGTTGGCGCGGATCAGGCCCGCGGCCTCGGGCTGGCGGGCCATGGCCTGGACACCGTTACCGAAGATGAGACCGACACCGATGCCGGGGCCGATGGCGGCGAGGCCGTAGCCGATGGAAGCGACGGAACCGTAGACGCCGACCTCAGCGAGCATGCTCATTGCAATGTGTCCTTTGCGGGGATGGTGAACCGGTGGTGATTGGCCACCGGGCGTTCCGGGGGTGGTTCAAGAGGGCCTCGGCGGCCCCTGGCTCAGTGCGCCTCTTCCAGGGCACCGGCGATGTAGCTGCTGGCCAGCATCACGAAGATGTAGGCCTGCAGGAACTGGACCAGCAGCTCGAAGGCGGTCAGACCGACGGCGACGACGAACGAGGCCGAGCCGTACAGCGCGCCCAGGGTCGGGCTGAGCAGGTACCAGGAAGCGATGGAGAACATCACGATCAGCAGGTGGCCGGCGAACATGTTCGCGAAGGCTCGGACCGCGAGCGTGAAGGGGCGCACGAAGATGTTCGAGAAGAACTCGATCGGCACCAGGATGAACATGACCCAGCCGGGGATGCCCGAGGGCCAGCAGAGGTTCTTGAGACCGCCGACGAAGCCGTGCTTCTTGAAGGTCAGCGTCATGTAGGTGATCCACACGATCGCGGCCAGGCCGGCCGGGAACGCGATCGCCGCCGTCACCGGGAACTGGGCGAACGGAATGACCGACATGATGTTCAGCAGCCACACGAAGAAGAACATCGAGACCAGCATCGGGACGTACTTCTCGCCCTTTTTGCCGATCGTCTCCAGCACGATGGAGCGCTTGACGAAGTCGTAGCCGATCTCACCGACCAGCTGCAGCTTGCCGGGGACCAGCCTGGGCTTGGCGAACGCGGCCCAGAAGAACACGACGACCAGCGCTGCGACGATGATCGACAGCAGCATCGGCTTGTTGAACTCGAAGCTGCCGATGGAGAAAATCGGCTCGAACTGGAACTCGTTCAGGCCAGGGGCCGGGAAGCCGCAGCCAGCGTCCCCGAAGTGGCAACTGCCTGAGGCGAGGGACGTGAGTTCAGCACTCACCACGGACTCCTTCGTCGTGACGCATGGTTACGGCAACCTCGGTGTGTCGGCGTGGCCTGCGACCACGGGGCGGCACTGGAACTTGATGGGTTTCTCGCCGACCCCGCGCGGCAGTGCGCTGCACCGAAGCGGGATCATCGAAGACTGCGCGGATCCGGGGGGCGATCGGTCCGCCGTGCGGACAGACCAGGCCTCTTCCCGTACTCCGTTGTTGCGACGGACGATAGCAGCCCGTCAGTGCGGCATAAACACCGCCCCCCTCGTTGGGGGGACAGTGGGGCGTCGTCACTGTTGACGCCCCTTGTCGGACGGCTTCTCGGCCTTCTTTTCAGAGGCTTCGGGGTCGACGTAGAAGGTCTTGGCCTTGAGCGCGCCGCGCACCTGGAACCCGGTCCAGATCAGCGCGCAGCCGAGCAGCGTGAAGGCGAAGGCCTGCCGGTTGAACAGGTCGGTGTCCTTGAAGACCGCGAGGACCACACCCACCAGCAGGATCTGCGTCGTGTACACCAGGAGCGCCGCGGCCATCATGATGTGCGGGTTCGACCTGGTCAGCCGGTCGAGCGCGACCTGGCCGGAGCTGAAGAACGCCATCACCAGCAGCGTTCCGAAGAGGGCACCGAGCGCGGCCTTGCCCCCGGCGACGGCGAAGGAGATCGCGATGGCGATGACTCCGGCGGCCGCAGTGGGGATCGCGGCGCCTCGGAGGATCCGGGCGTCGTTGGACGGCATGTCGGCAACTCCGGCGGCATGTCGATGTGGCGGGGGGACGGGCAGAGAAACGCGGTGGGTGACACCGGACCGGAACCGCCGCGGGCCGGCCGCTCGACGGCGAGCCCGTCGAGGGAGACCCGCCAGGGACGGAAGTCATCCACCTGTCAGGTCTTTCGGCGTGTTCTCGGTACTCGTGAACGGTATCACAAACTATTTGATGAGAGCTTTACCATGAATGTGTGGTACCTGTCACACCGGCAGCCCAGGAGTGCCGCCGAACGGGTGAATGCCCTTGACGGTTCATCACCTCCGCTACCGGCCGCGACCGTTGCCGTGGCCGCGCCCGGTGGCCGCCGAGGAACCCTTGGGCACCCCGCCGAGCAGGCGCTTGTCCTCGGCCGACAGTTCGGCCATCGGTTCGGAGGCCGCGCGCCCGGCCGACTCGGCGGTGAGCTCATCACTCTCCGTGACGACAGGGGCGGTCCTGGCCACCGGACGGCGGCGGTAGCGCGGCGGCACGAAGGCCTGCACCGCGCGCGGGGCCCGCGGCCGGAACCGCGGCGTGAGCAGCACCACCAGGCCGACCAGGCAGAGCCCGGCCAGCGTGAGGACGACGGTACGGCCGGTGTTGGTGACCGAGAAGGCGACGGTCCCGAAGGCGATCAGCGCGGCCCAGAAGTACATGATCAGTACGGCGCGGCTGTGCGAGTGGCCGACCTGGAGCAGTCGGTGGTGCAGGTGCCGCTTGTCGGCGGCGAACGGGGACTGGCCCGCCCAGGTGCGGCGGACCACCGCGAGCAGCAGGTCCGCCAGCGGCAGCGCGATGACCGTCAGCGGCAGCAGGAGCGGGATGTAGATCGGCACCAGGGCGTGCACGGTGGCGGTCTGCGAACCCAGCTCGTTGGTGATGAGGTCGGGGTCGACCCGGCCGGTGATGGAGATCGCGGCGACGGCCAGCATCAGGCCGAGCATCATCGACCCGGAGTCGCCCATGAAGATCCGGGCCGGGTGCATGTTGTGCGCCAGGAAGCCCAGGCACATGCCGATCAGCAGCACGCTGAACAGCACGGCGGGGGCGGCGTCGGTGATCGTGTAGCCGTACCAGAGCCGGTAGGAGTACAGGAAGAAGGCCATCGCGGCGATGCAGACCATGCCGCCGGCCAGGCCGTCGAGGCCGTCGATGAAGTTCACCGCGTTGACCATCACCACGACCATGACCACCGAGATGACCATGCCCTGGGTGGGGCTGACCGCGACCGGCCCGACGCCCGGCACCGGCAGGGTGATCACGGTGACGCCCTGCCAGACCATCACACCGGCGGCGATCATCTGGCCGCCCAGCTTCACCAGGGCGTCCACGCCCCACTTGTCGTCCAGCACGCCGAGCAGCCACATGATGCCGGCGCCCGAGAGCAGCGCCCGGATGTCGGTGCCCTGGGAGAACACCTTGCTCAGGTTGTCGAGCTGGGAGGCGACCAGGATGCCCGCGCAGAGTCCGCCGAACATGGCGATGCCGCCGAGCCGCGGAGTGGGCTCGCGGTGCACGTCGCGGGCGCGGACCGGGGGCATCGCCCCGGCCGCGATGGCGAACTTCCGGACCGGGCCGGTCAGCAGGTAGGTGACGGCCGCGGTGCAGAACAGCACCAGCAGATACTCACGCACCACTGGCCTCCTGCTGCTCTGTCCGACGGGTGGGTACCGAAGGTACTCCCGTGCCTGTCCGGGGTTCGAGGTGCGTCGCCACGGCACACACCTTATTGACTCCGACGCCCGGGGCGCGCATCGCGGTTCGCCCCGCCGGGCAGGAGATTCGAACAGCCCTTCAACGGCGTCCGGCGAAGGCCCGCGCCAGCTCCCGGACCCGTTGCGCCACCCGGACGTCCGTGCCGCCGGCGAGCAGCCGCCCGAGCAGTGCGGCGATCTCCGCCAGCTCCGCCTCGCCCATGCCCTGCGAGGTCACCGTGCCGGTGCCGAGCCGGATCCCGGAGGCCTCGGACGGCGGCGCCTCGTCGTACGGCAGCGCGCACTTGCCGAGCAGCAGCCCGGCGGCCGCGCAGCGGCGCTCCGCCTCGGCGCCGCTGACCCCGAGCGGGCGCAGGTCGGCGGTCACCAGGTGGGTGTCGGTCCCGCCGGTCAGCGGGCTCGCCCCGGCCTGCGCGAGCCCCGCCGCCAGCACCCGGGCACCGGCCACCGTGCGGTGGGCGTAGGCGCGGTAGGCGGGGGTCGCGGCCTCGGCCAGCGCGACGGCCTTGCCGGCCACCTCGTTCATCGCGGCGCCGCCCTGGCTGAACGGGAAGACCGCCCGGTCGACCCGTTCGGCCAGGGCGGCGGTGGACAGCAGCAGGCCCCCGCGCGGGCCGCGGAGCAGCTTGTGGGTGGCCGCCACGGTGACGTCCGCGTAGGGCACCGGGGAGGGCGCCACACCGGCCGCGATCAGGCCGGTGGTCTGCGCGGCGGCGGCCACCAGGTAGGCGTCCGTCTCGTCGGCGATCTCCCGGAAGGCGGCCCAGTCCGGGTGCCGGGGGTAGGAGATGGAACCGGCCACGATCGCCTTCGGACGGTGCCGCAGAGCCAGGTCGCGCACCTGGTCGAGGTCGATCAGCCCGTCCTCGCGGCGCACCCCGTAGCCGACGAAGTCGAACCAGCGGCCGGAGAAGTTGGCCCGCGAGCCGCAGCTGAGGTGGCCGCCGTGCTCCAGCGACATCGCGAGCACCACGTCGCCCGGGCGCAGCAGCGCGGCGTACGCGGCCAGCATCGCGGAGGTGCCGGAGCGGGGCTGCACGTTGGCGTGCGGGGCGGAGAAGAGCGCGCGGGCCCGGTCGACGGCGAGCAGCTCGGCGGCGTCGGCGAGCGCGCAGCCGGTGTGGTGGCGGCGGCCGGGGTAGCCCTCGGCGTACTTGTCGATCAGCGGGCCGGTGAGGGCCGCCAGGACGGCGGGGCTGGTGAGGTTCTCCCCCGCCAGCAGCTGGATCGTCTCGGCCCGCCGCTCGGCCTCGGCGGCCAGCAGGTCGGCCAGTTGCGGATCGGCCCGGTACAGGGCCGCGGAACGCGCCTCGGCGGTGTCGACGGGGCCGGTCGCGGCATCGGTGACGGTCATGGCGGGGCTCCCGGGCGCGGCGGGTCGGATTTCTCCAGCGTAGGACCGCCCCCGCGCCCCGGCACGGCGGCGCGTGGCGGGTTACCCCCGGGTGGGCGCGCCGGTGCCGAAAGGGAGGCGCGAGGACGCCGTGAGGAACGAACGGCGTTGGAGCAACGACCGTCGGCACCGGACCCGAGCGCCCATCCCGGCCGATGTCACAGCCCCGGGTGGGCGCGCCGGTGCCGAAAGGGAGGCGCGAGGACGCCGTGAGGAACGAACGGCGTGGGAGCAACGACCGTCGGCACCGGGGCTCAGAGCCGGGCGCGCACTCCGGTCAGGGCGGTGACCACCGGGTCGACGGCGTGGAATATCTCCTCGCCGCAGTTGCGGAACATCCCGATCGGCGCGCCGTAGGGGTCGTGCAGTTCGTCCGCCTCGGGGTCGGCGGCCAGCAGCCAGCCCCGCAGCGCGGCGGCGGCGCGGACCAGCGCGCGGGCGCGCTCGGTGACGTCCGCGCCGCGCCGGGGGTCCGGCAGGGTGCCCGGGTCGATCGTGCGGACCAGCCGGGTGAACTCCTTCAGCGTGAAGGTGCGCAGCCCCGCCTCGTGGCCCATCGAGATGACCTGGGCCCGGTGGTCCAGGGTCGCGGTGAGCACCAGGTCGGCCTCGACCACGTGCTCGTCCAGCAGCTCGCGGCCGGTGAAGCCGCCGCTGTCGGCGCCGTACTCGTCCAGCACCGTGGCGGCGTGCTCCTCCATCGGCGCGCCCACGTGGCCCCAGGTGCCGGCCGACTCGACCAGGATCCGCCCGGCCACCCGGGGGTTGAGCCGGGTGTCCAGCTCACGCCGGGTGAGCCGCTCGGCGATCGGCGAGCGGCAGATGTTGCCGGTGCAGACGTAGAGGATCCGGAAGTGGTCCAGGGGCCTCGGGCCCACGCTCAGGTACGGCGATATGCCGGGCCCGGCATGGAGGGAGGCGGCCGTCAACTGCCGGCCTCCAGGTCGGGGACGACCTCCCTCAGCTGCTCGGCGGAGATCGCGCCGGCCCGCAGCAGCACCGGCACCTTTCCCGTGACGTCGACGATCGACGAGGCCTGGGCGTGGTCGGCGGTGCCGCCGTCCAGGTAGACCGAGATGGCGTCGCCGAGCTGCTGCTGGGCCTCGTCGCAGGTGGCCGGGGACGGGCCGCCGGTCCGGTTGGCGCTGGAGACGGCCATCGGCCCGGTGGCGTTCAGCAGCTCGATGGCGACCGGGTGCAGCGGCATCCGGACGGCGACGGTGCCCCGGGTGTCGCCGAGGTCCCAGCGCAGCGAGGGCTGGTGCTTGGCGACCAGGGTGAGGCCGCCCGGCCAGAAGGCGTCGACGAGCTCCCAGGCCTGCTCGGAGAAGTCGGTGACCAGCCCGTGCAGGGTGGTCGGCGAGCCGACCAGGACCGGCGAGGGCATGTTGCGGCCGCGGCCCTTGGCGGCGAGCAGCGCGGCCACGGCCTCCGGCGAGAAGGCGTCCGCGCCGACCCCGTAGAGGGTGTCGGTGGGCAGCACGACGAGTTCGCCGCGGCGGATGGCCGAGGCGGCCTCGCGCAGGCCGGTGGCGCGGTCCCCGGTGTCGGCACAGTCGTAGCGGCGGCTCATCGGCGCGGTTCCCTTCCGGACGGGCTCATGGCGTGGTTCACAGCGACGCCTTGCGCGCCGTGGTGAAGCGGGGGCGGTTGTTGAGGTCGCGGTGGTCGGCGGCGTCGGTCCAGCCGCCCTCCTCGTTGAAGATCCACGGGACCTGTCCGCCCTGGGTGTCGGCGTGCTCGATCACCACGGCGCCGCCCGGGCGCAGCAGGCGGGCGGCGACCCGCTCGATGCCGCGGATGGTGTCCAGGCCGTCCTCACCGGAGAACAGCGACATCTGCGGGTCGTGGTCGCGGGCCTCCGGCGCGACGTACTCCCACTCGGTGAGCGGGATGTACGGCGGGTTGGAGATGACCAGGTCGAAGCGGCCGTCCCAGGCGCGGTCGTCCTCGAAGGCCCGGGTGGCGTCGCCCTCGTGCAGGGTGACCCGGGCGCGGTCGGGCGAGGCCGCGATGTTGCGCCGGGTGTAGGGCAACGCGCCCTCGTCGAGCTCGAAGGCGTGCACGGTGGAGCGCGGCAGCTCCTGGGCCAGGGCGAGCGCGATGGCGCCGGAGCCGGAGCAGAGGTCGACGACCAGCGGCTCGGCGACGTCCATCTCGCGGACCGCCTCTATGGCCCACTCGACGACCGTCTCGGTCTCCGGGCGGGGCACGAACACGCCCGGCCCGACCGCCAGTTCGAGGTAGCGGAAGAAGGCCCGGCCGGTGATGTGCTGGAGCGGCTCACGGGCCTCGCGGCGGGCGACGGCCTCCCAGTACCGGGCGTCGAAGTCGCCGTCCTGGACGGTGTGCAGCTGGCTGCGCTTGACGTTGTGGACGTGGGCGGCGAGCTCCTCCGCGTCGAAGCGCGGCGACGGCACGCCGGCCGCGGCCAACCGCTGGGTGGCCTGGGCCACCTCCGCGAGTAGCAGGTTCATCCGTACGACCTCTTGCTTCCGCTCTCCGGCCTCGACGTCGGTCTCGCTGCCGCCGGTCAGTTCTGTTGGGCCGCGGCGAGCTTGGCCGCGGCGTCCGCGTCGACGCAGGACTGGATGACCGCGTTCAGGTCGCCGTCCAGCACCTGGTCCAGGTTGTACGACTTGAAGCCCGTACGGTGGTCCGAGATGCGGTTCTCCGGGTAGTTGTACGTCCGGATCCGCTCGGAACGGTCCACCGTGCGGACCTGGCTGCGGCGCGCGTCCGAGGCCTCCCGCTCGGCCTCCTCCTGCGCGGCGGCCAGCAGCCGCGAACGCAGGATGCGCATCGCCTGCTCCTTGTTCTGCAGCTGGCTCTTCTCGTTCTGGCAGGACGCCACGATACCGGTCGGCAGGTGGGTGATCCGGACCGCGGAGTCGGTGGTGTTGACCGACTGGCCGCCCGGGCCGGAGGAGCGGTAGACGTCGATCCGCAGGTCGTTGGCGAGGATCTCGACCTCGACCTCCTCGGCCTCGGGGGTGACCAGCACGCCCGCCGCGGAGGTGTGGATGCGGCCCTGCGACTCGGTGGCGGGGACGCGCTGCACGCGGTGCACGCCGCCCTCGTACTTGAGCCGGGCCCAGACGCCCTGGCCGGGCTCCGCGTTCCCCTTGGTCTTCACGGCCACCGAGACGTCCTTGTAGCCGCCGAGGTCGGACTCGTTGGAGTCGATGATCTCGGTCTTCCAGCCGATCCGCTCGGCGAAGCGCAGGTACATCCGGAGCAGGTCGCCGGCGAACAGCGCGGACTCCTCGCCGCCCTCGCCCGCCTTGATCTCCAGGATGACGTCCTTGTCGTCGCTCGGGTCGCGCGGGACGAGCAGCAGCCGCAGTTCCTCGGTCAGCTCCTCGCGGCGGGCCTCGCCCTCCTTCACCTCGGAGAGGAACTCCGGCTCCTCGGCGGCGAGTTCGCGGGCGGCCTCGATGTCCTCACCGGCCTGCTTCCAGTCCCGGTAGACGCGGGTGATCGGGGTCAGCTCGGCGTACCGCTTGGCCAGCTTGCGGGCGTTGGCCTGGTCGGCGTGGACGGACGGGTCGGCCAGCCTCGCCTCGAGGTCGGCGTGCTCGACGAGGAGCTCTTCGACTGCCTCGAACATGGGGTGGCCTTCTTCCCGGGGATCGTCGTGCGGAGTGGGTTCGCGGAGGTGCGGGGGGACGCGAACGGCGCCGGTCCCCAGCGCCCCCGGAAACGAGTTCGGGAGCGACCGGGAACCGGCGCCGAGGGAGCGCTAGGCCTTCGCGCTGTGCTGCTTGCCGAAGCGGGCCTCGAAGCGGGCCACGCGGCCACCGGTGTCGAGGATCTTCTGCTTGCCGGTGTAGAACGGGTGGCACTGCGAGCAGACCTCGGCGCGGATCTCGCCGCTGGTCTCGGTCGAGCGGGTGGTGAACTCGGCGCCGCAGGTGCAGGTCACGCGGGTGACCACGTACTCGGGGTGAACGTTGGGCTTCAAGGGGTTCTCCTAGTGTTCGGGAGGGCACCGGGTCGGCGGCTGGAATGCCGCTCGTGAACCGGGACCGACGGTCCAGTCTGCCAGGACCGGCCGCATCTTCCCAAACCGGGGGGCGTTCCGGGATATTCCGGGCCCTCACGGGCGCTTGGCGGGCGCCTTCGCCGGGGCCGTGGGGGCGGCCGTGGCGGGGTTCTGCGGCTGGGTGTCGAGCACCGCCGACGGCACCGGCCGGTCGGCCTTCAGGGCCGCCCAGAGCTGGTCGGCCTGCGGCTGCCGCTGGACCACCCGGTCCGGATCGCTCGGGGCGGCCACCACCGGGAGGGTGACCATGGCCAGCTGGTCGGGCCCGATGCCCTTGAGCTCCTGGGCCAGCCCGACCAGCGCGTTGACCGAGGCGAGCGCGGAGTCGGTGGTGATCGAGCGGGTCAGGGTGTCGCCGACGGACCAGAGCCTGACCGGGTTGGTCAGCAGTCCGGTCCCGCCGGCCTGCTGGAGCAGCGAGCGGACCATCTGCTTCTGCAGTTCGATCCGGCCGAGGTCGCTGCCGTCGCCGACGCCGTGCCGGGTGCGGACGAAGGCGAGCGCCTGCTGCCCGTCCAGGTGGTGCTCGCCGGCCGGCAGGTCCAGGCCGCTGTCCTTGTCGTGGATGGCCACCGTGGTCGTCACGGTGACCCCGCCTATCGCGTCCACGACCCGGGCGAACCCGGCGAAGTCCATCTCGACGTAGTGGTCCATCCGCAGTCCGCTGAGCTGTTCGGCGGCCTTGACCGCGCAGGCCGCGCCGCCGCTCTCGTAGGCGCTGTTGAACATCGCGCGCTTGGCGGCGGGCACCGGCCTGCCCTGCCGGTCGGTGCACGCGGGGCGCGGGACGAGGGTGTCGCGCGGGATGGAGACCACGTCGGCGCGGGAGTGGTCCTGGCTGACGTGCACCACCATCGCGGTGTCCGAGCGGGCGGTGCCGCCGGTGTCGCCCCCGGCGAGGTCCGCGTTGCCGCCGGAGCGCGAGTCGGAGCCGAGCACCAGCACGTTGAAGGAGCCGTCGGTGGCGGCCGGCGGGCGCGCGGTGCCGAGCTGGGCGTCGATGTCGACGCTCCTGAGGTTGCCGTCCAGCCGGAGGTAGGCGTACCCGGCCGCGCCGGCACCGAGGACGACGAGCGCGGCGACGCCGCACGCGGCCGCGCGCAGGAGCTTGCGGCGGCGGCTCGGGACCCTCTTGTGTTCGGCCATACGGTCCAGAGTAAATCGGACAAGACGCCAAAAAGTCCCCCATCTGTCCCGAGTCGGGAACAAACCGGCCCGGGAACGCCGGCGGGCCCCGGACCGCTCGCGCGGTCCGGGGCCCGGATGCTCCGACGTGCCCTGCGGCGTCAGTCGCCCGACCCGGGGGTCGTCTTGGCGATCTGCATCAGGAACTCGGCGTTGCTCTTGGTCTGCTTCATCTTGTCCAGCAGCAGCTCGATCGCCTGCTGCGAGTCGAGCGCGTGCAGCACCCGGCGCAGCTTCCAGACGATGGCGAGCTCCTCGCCGCCGAGCAGGATCTCCTCCTTGCGGGTGCTGGAGGCGTCCACGTCGACGGCCGGGAAGATGCGCTTGTCCGAGAGCTTCCGGTCGAGCTTGAGCTCCATGTTGCCGGTGCCCTTGAACTCCTCGAAGATCACCTCGTCCATCCGCGAGCCGGTCTCGACCAGCGCGGTGGCCAGGATGGTCAGCGAGCCGCCGTTCTCGATGTTGCGCGCGGCACCGAAGAACTTCTTCGGCGGGTACAGCGCGGTCGAGTCGACACCACCGGACAGGATGCGGCCGGAGGCCGGCGCCGCCAGGTTGTAGGCGCGGCCCAGACGGGTGATCGAGTCCAGCAGGATCACCACGTCGTGGCCCAGCTCCACCAGGCGCTTGGCGCGCTCGATGGCCAGCTCGGCGACGGTGGTGTGGTCCTCCGCCGGGCGGTCGAAGGTCGAGGAGATGACCTCGCCCTTCACCGACCGCTGCATGTCGGTGACCTCCTCCGGACGCTCGTCGACCAGGACGACCATCAGGTGGCACTCGGGGTTGTTGTGGGTGATCGCGTTGGCGACCGCCTGCAGCACCATGGTCTTGCCGGTCTTCGGCGGCGCGACGATCAGACCGCGCTGGCCCTTGCCGATCGGCGACACCAGGTCGATGATCCGGGTGGTCAGCACGCCCGGGTCGGTCTCCAGGCGCAGCCGCTCCTGCGGGTAGAGCGGGGTCAGCTTGTTGAACTCGGGGCGGCCGCGGCCACTCTCCGGGTCCATGCCGTTGACCGAGTCCAGCCGCACCATGGCGTTGAACTTCTCGCGGCGCTCGCCCTCGCGCGGCTGGCGCACCGCACCGGTGATGGCGTCGCCCTTGCGCAGACCGTTCTTGCGGACCTGGGCGAGCGAGACGTAGACGTCGTTCTGGCCCGGCAGGTAGCCGGAGGTGCGCACGAACGCGTAGTTGTCGAGGATGTCCAGGATGCCCGCGACCGGGATCAGGACGTCGTCCTCGCCGATCTGCGGCTCGGTGCCACTGGTCTCGAAGCCCTCGCGGCGGCCACGGCCCCGGCGGTCGCGGTAGCGGCCCCGGCGGCCGCGCCGGCCGTCGCCGTACTCGTCGTCCTCGAAGCCGCCCTGCTGCTGCGCCTGCGGCTGGGCCTGCTGGCCGCCCTGGCGGCCCTGCTGGCCCTCGGTCTGGGCGCTCTGCTGCTGGGGCTGGCGCTCGGCGCGGTCGCGCCGGCTGCGGCGGTCGCGGCGCGACTCGCGCCCCTCGCCGTCCTGGCCGCCGGCCTGGGCTTCGGCGGTCTCCTGGCGGCCCTCGCGCTCGCCGCCCTCGCGGCGGTCGCGGCGCTCCCGGCGGTCGCGACGGGTCTCGCGGCCCTCCTCGCGGCCCTCGAAGGCGCGGGCGCCCTCGGCGCGGGTCTCGGCCGGCTTGGCCTCGGTCACCACGGCGGCGGGCGCCTCGGTGGCGGTCTCGGCGGTCGGGGCACCGGCGGCCGACGTGGCCCGGCGGCGGGTGCGCTCGGTACGGGCGGGCGCGGCGGTCTCGGCCGCGGCCTGGACCGGGATCTCGATCTGGGCCTGCGCCTCGGCGGTGGCGGCGGTGGCCTCGGCGGCCCGCGCCGCGGCGGCCTTGGTGGTCCGGCGGGCCGGCTTCTCGGCCGGCTCGGCGGTCTCGGCCTTGGCCGCGCGCTTGGCCGCCGGAGCGGCGGCGGTGGAGCCGGCGAGCAGCGGGTCGCCGCCGCTCTTCTCCTTGATGGTCTCGATCAGCTGGCTCTTGCGCATGCGTCCGGTGCCGGTGATGCCCAGGTCCCCGGCGAGCTTCTGCAGCTCGGCCAGGACCATGCCGTCCAGGCCCGCGGCGGCGGTACGACGGCGCCGCGCCGGGGCCGCGGGGGCGGCGGCTGCGTCCGACGCGTCGGCGTCCGGGCGCGCGCCCATCAGATCGGTGGTGTCGCTCACTAAGGGTCCTTCCCTGGAGCGGACGTCGGCCTGTCTGGCTCGGCGACCGGTTGTGCTGTCCTGACCAACGCTCGACTGCGTCGGTCCGAGGCGGTGATCCCCCGAATGGCGCTGGGTGCCAGTCGGGAGAGAGCTGCGAGGTGCGGTGCTTGACGCACGGTGGTGCTGAGTGGCGTGGCGGGACGGTCGTGTACCGACCCTCCCCCCGGCCGCCGGCCGGGAAGTACCCCCACGCTGCCTGCGAATCCCGGGCCCCCGTCGCGTGACGGTGGCCCGCGCTCCGCCCGTCCTGGCCTCGAGGTGGGAGGCTGCGGGTGGGAGTCAGGTGCCGTCACGGCTTCGGGATGCGGCCGCAAGTCGCGCAGGCAGGCTGCGTACGCGCTGCGGTGGGCTCCCGGAGAATCGTCGCCCCGTACATCGCCGGGACTCCGCTGGTGCGGAGTGCTGGGATCGGGACGCGGCGCACCGAGCCCCGGAGGGCACCTGGTGCAGCAATGAGGTTAACACTACCGACCCCCTCAGACATTCCCCAGCCTTGCGGTTGCCAATCGTGTCCGGACGGTCCGGCCCGGACGGCGTGCTCAGACGTCGAGCGGGAGCACGGCGGCGCCGGTCCGGTCGAGTTCGAGCCGGTGCGCGGCGAACACCGGACCGCCGGTGCCGTGGTCGCCGGCGAAGCCGAGGACCTTCTGCACGCCGGCCTCGTCGGTGAGCGCGAGCACGGTCGGGCCGGCGCCGGAGATCACCGCGGGCACGCCCTCGGCCCGCAGCGCGCCCACCAGCGCGGCGCTGTCCGGCATCGCGGAGGCCCGGTAGTCCTGGTGGATCCGGTCCTCGGTGGCGGCCAGCAGCAGGTCCGGCCGCCGGGTCAGCGCCTCGACCAGCAGCGCGGACCGGCCGGCGTTGGCGGCGGCGTCGGCCAGCGGGACGGTCCTCGGCAGCAGCCCGCGGGCGGTCTCGGTGAGCACCTCGGTGGCCGGGACGAACACCACCGGCACGACCTCGGCGGACGGCTCCAGGGCGATCGCCCGGGCGGTGTCCTCCTCGGTCCACGCCACGGTGAAGTTGCCCCGCAGGCAGGCCGCCACGTTGTCCGGATGGCCCTCCAGCTCGGAGGCGAGCGCCAGCAGGCCCTCGTCGTCCAGGGCGGACGGGCCGCCGATGGTGACGGCGCGGGCGGCGACGATTCCGGCGCAGATCGCGGCGGACGAGGAGCCCAGGCCACGGCCGTGCGGTATCCGGTTGGCGCAGACCACTTCGAGGCCGCGCGGCTGGCCGCCGAGACGGTCGAAGGCGGCCCGCATCGAGCGGACCAGCAGATGGCGCTCGTCACGCGGGAGCGTGTCGGCGCCCTCGCCGGCGATGTCGACGGAGAGCCCGGAGTCGGCGACCCGGACGACCACGTCGTCGTACAGACCCAGCGCGAGTCCGAAGGCGTCGAAGCCCGGGCCGAGGTTGGCACTGGTCGCGGGAACCCGGACCCGGACGGCGGCGGCACGGAACGCAGGACCGGCCATGCGGTGGACTCTCCTGGGGAAATCGGGCGGCGCGAAGCGCGTCGGTGCGAGGGTGGGGGGAGGGCCGCGGGCCCCGGCCGGGGCGGACGGTCACAGTGGTCGGTGCGGCCCTCGAGGGGACCGGACCCGGGGCATGTGCCACACGGCCGGACCCAGAGTATCGAAGAGAGGTTCCACAGCGGTACACCCCGTGGGCCTTCGGTCTGGTGTGTTGCCGGTTCTGGCCGGAATGCATGCGGGAATCGGATCGGAATGCGCCGCTGAATTGACACAAAAGTGTCAGTCGAGAACGTAAACCGGGCCGACCCCCGAAAGGGTCGGCCCGGGCGCCCCACGGGTGGGGGGAAGGCTCAGTCCAGCAGGCCCAGACGGCGGGCCGCGGCCTCGGGGTCGACCGGGACGATCTGCGGCTGCGGCGCGCCGGCCACCGCCCAGTCCGGGTCCTTCAGGCCGTTGCCGGTCACGGTGCAGACGATCCGCTGGCCCGGGTCGACCAGGCCGGCCTCCGCCTTGGCCAGCAGACCGGCCACCGAGGCGGCCGAGGCGGGCTCCACGAAGACGCCCTCCTGGGAGGCCAGCAGGCGGTACGCGGACAGAATTTGACGGTCCGTCACCTTGTCGATGAGACCGCCCGATTCGTCCCGCGCGGCGATCGCGTGGTCCCAGGAGGCCGGGTTGCCGATCCGGATCGCGGTGGCGATGGTCTGCGGCTGGAGCACCGGGGCGCCGTCGACGATCGGGGCCGAGCCGGAGGCCTGGAAGCCCCACATCCGCGGGGTCCGGGTGGCCAGGCCGGGGAGGATGCGGCGCGAAGCGCCTCCGTCAAGGGTGGCGGCGGGAGACGGGCGGGAGTACTCGCGGTAGCCCTTCCAGTAGGCGGTGATGTTGCCGGCGTTGCCGACCGGCAGCACGTGGATGTCCGGCGCGTCGCCGAGCATGTCGACGATCTCGAAGGCGGCGGTCTTCTGGCCCTCGATCCGGACCGGGTTCACCGAGTTGACCAGCGCCACCGGGTACTTCTCGGACAGTTCACGCGCAAGGGTGAGGCAGTCGTCGAAGTTCCCGTCCACCTGGAGGATCTTCGCGCCGTGCACCAGCGCCTGGCCCATCTTGCCCAGGGCGATCTTGCCCTGCGGGACGAGCACCGCCGACACCATCCGGGCCCGCACCGCGTACGCGGCGGCGGAGGCCGAGGTGTTGCCGGTGGAGGCGCAGATGACGGCCTGGGCGCCGTCCTCCTTCGCCTTGGAGATGGCCATCGTCATGCCGCGGTCCTTGAAGGACCCGGTCGGGTTGGCGCCCTCGACCTTGAGGTAGACCTCGCAGCCGGTGCGCTCGGAGAGCACCTGGGCGGGGACCAGCGGGGTGCCGCCCTCCAGCAGGGTGACCACCGGGGTCGCCGCGCTGACCGGCAGGCGGTCCCGGTACTCCTCGATCAGGCCCCGCCACTGGCGGGTGTGGGTGCCACGGGCGGCGTTCTCGGCAACGCTGCTCATCATCTGTTCCTATTCCCCTTCGACCCGCATGATGCTGGCCACGTCGCGCACGCTGTCCAGTGCGCGGAGCTTGTCCACCGTCGCCGACAGCGCGGCGTCGGTGGCGCGGTGGGTGACCACGACGAGCGAGGCGTCGCCGTCGCGGCCCTGCTGGCGCACGGTGTCGATGGAGACGCCGTGCTCGGCGAAGACGGAGGCGACCTGGGCGAGCACGCCCGCGCGGTCGTCGACGTCCAGGCTGACGTGGTAGCGGGTGACGACCTCGTCCATCGGCTTGGCCGGCAGCCGCGTGTACACCGAGTCGCCGGGACCGGTGGCACCGGCGAGCTTGTTGCGGCAGACCGCGACGAGGTCGCCGAGGACGGCGGAGGCGGTCGGCGCGCCGCCCGCACCCGGGCCGTAGAACATCAGCCGGCCGGCCGCCTCGGCCTCCACGAACACCGCGTTGTACGCCTCGCGGACCGAGGCCAGCGGGTGCGACAGCGGGATCATCGCCGGGTGGACGCGCGCGGTGACCGACTCGCCGTCGGCGGCCCGCTCACAGATCGCCAGCAGCTTGACCACGCAGCCCATCGCCCTGGCGGAGGCGATGTCGGCGGCGGTCACCTCGGTGATGCCCTCGCGGTAGACGTCCTCCGCGGTCACCTTGGTGTGGAAGGCGATGCCGGCCAGGATCGCGGCCTTGGCGGCGGCGTCGAAGCCCTCCACGTCGGCGGTCGGGTCGGCCTCGGCGTAACCGAGCGCGGTGGCCTCCTCCAGCGCCTCCGAGTACCCGGCGCCGGTGCTGTCCATCTTGTCGAGGATGAAGTTGGTGGTGCCGTTGACGATGCCCAGCACCCGGTTGACCCGGTCGCCGGCCAGCGACTCGCGCAGCGGGCGCAGCAGCGGGATCGCGCCGGCCACCGCGGCCTCGTAGTAGAGGTCCACGCCGGCCTCGGCGGCCGCCGCGTGCAGCTCGGTGCCGTCCTTGGCGAGCAGCGCCTTGTTGGCGCTGACCACCGAGGCACCGCCCCGGAACGCGGACAGGATGAGGTGTTTGGACGGCTCGATGCCGCCCACGACCTCGATCACCACGTCGATGTCGCCCCGGTTGACCAGGGCCTCGGCATCGGTGGTGAGCAGGTGCTCGGGCACCCCCGGGCGGGGGCGGCCCGCCCGGCGGACCGCGATGCCGGCGAGCTCGACCGGCGCGCCGATGCGCGCGGCGAGGTCGGCGGCGTCTGTCGTCATGATGCGCGCCACCTCGGAGCCCACCACACCACAGCCCAGCAACGCCACCTTCAGCGGCCGCGTACGCATCATCCGACTCCGCTCATTCATCGTGCTTCGGTCGATCCGGCGGGCTTTTCGGGTGCCCGCCGGACTTTTGGTTCCCACCAGTCTCCGGGACTTTCCGTACAGATCTACGGTCGTTCCATGATCTGAGACAAGGATTTCGTCATCCGATATCGAGACGCAGGAGATCCTCCTCCGTCTCGCGCCGGACGATCACCCGGGCCGCGCCGTCCTGGACGGCGAGCACGGGGGGCTTGAGGGCGTGGTTGTAATTGCTCGCCATGGAGCGGCAGTAGGCGCCGGTGGCGGGCACCGCGACGAGGTCGCCGGGCGCGAGGTCGGCCGGCAGGAAGGCGTCCCGCACGACGATGTCGCCGGACTCGCAGTGCTTGCCCACCACCCGTACCAGCATCGGCTCGGCGTCGCTGGTGCGCGACACCAGGGCCACCGAGTACTCGGCGTCGTACAGCGCGGTGCGGATGTTGTCCGACATCCCGCCGTCCACGCTGACGTAGGTGCGCAGGCCCTCCAGCGGCTTGACGGTGCCCACCTCGTACAGGGTGAACGCGGTCGGGCCGACGATCGCCCGGCCCGGCTCCACGCTCAGCCGGGGGGCGGTGAGGTTCGCGGCGGCGCACTCGCGGCGCACGATCTCGGCCAGCGCGGCGGCGATCTCGGCCGGCTCGCGCGGGTCGTCCTCGCTGGTGTAGGCGATGCCGAGGCCTCCGCCGAGGTCGATCTCGGGCAGTTCGACGCCGTGCTCGTCGCGGATCGCCGCCAGCAGGCCGACCACCCGGCGGGCGGCCACCTCGAAGCCGGCGGTGTCGAAGATCTGCGAGCCGATGTGCGAGTGGATGCCGCGCAGTTCCAGGCTCTCGCCGTGCGCCAGCACCCGGCGGACCGCCTCGGCGGCCGCTCCCCCGGTCAGCGAGAGGCCGAACTTCTGGTCCTCGTGCGCGGTGGCGATGAACTCGTGGGTGTGCGCCTCGACGCCGACGGTGATCCGGATCAGCACCGGCTGGCGCACGCCCTGGTGCCCGGCGATCGCCGCGAGGCGCTCGATCTCCTCGTAGGAGTCGACCACGATGTGCCCGACCCCGGTCTTCACCGCGTGTTCGAGCTCGTCCACCGACTTGTTGTTGCCGTGCAGCGCGATCCGCTCCGGCGGCATCCCGGCGGCCAGCGCCACGGCCAGCTCGCCCGGGCTGCACACGTCGAGGTTGAGGCCCTCCTCGTGCAGCCAGCGCACGACCGCCTTGGAGAGGAAGGCCTTCCCCGCGTAGAAGACGTCGGCGTCCGTGCCGAACGCCTCGCGCCAGGCGCGCGCCCGGGCCCGGAAGTCGGCCTCGTCCATGACGTACGCCGGGGTGCCGAACTCGGCGGCCAGCCGCTTCACGTCCACGCCGCCGACGGTCACCACGCCCTCGGCGTCACGGGCGACGGTCCGGGACCAGACCTTGGGGTCGAGCGCGTTCAGGTCGCTGGGCGGCGCCTGGTAGTGGCCCTCGGGGAGCACGTCGCCGTGCCGGGGGCCTGCGGGGTGTGCGGAGCGAGACATGTCGTTGGTTTCCTCGACCTATGGCGAGGGGCGGCGACGGTCCCCGTTGACCGTCCGCCGCCCCCGCTGTGCACATGGGGGTGGTGCCTACATCCGCTCGGGCGTCGAGACGCCCAGCAGCGTCAGGCCGTTGGCGATCACCGTGCGTGTCGCGTCGGCGAGCCAGAGCCGGGCGTGCGTGAGGTCGGTGACCTCCTCGTCGCCCTTCGGCAGGATCTGGCAGTTGTCGTAGAAGCGGTGGTAGGTGCCCGCCAGCTCCTCCAGGTAGCGCGCGACCCGGTGCGGCTCGCGCAGCTCGCCGGCCGTCGCCAGGACGCGCGGGAACTCGCCGAGCTGGCCGAGCAGGTCGGACTCCCACTCGGTGGCGAGCAGCTCGGGTTTGAAGTCGGCGGAGCGGGTGATGCCCAGCTCGCCGGCCTTGCGCTGCACCGAGCACATCCGGGCGTGCGCGTACTGGACGTAGAAGACCGGGTTCTCGTTGGTCTGGCTGGTCAGCACGTTGATGTCGAGCGTGATGGTGGAGTCGGTGGAGGAGCGCGCCAGGGTGTAGCGGGCCGCGTCCACGCCGATCCACTCGACGACGTCGTCGATCGTGATGATGTTGCCGGCCCGCTTGGACATGCGGACCTCCTCGCCGTCGCGGAGCATCTTCACGAACTGGCCGATCCGGACCTCGATGTTGCGGTCCATGTCGTCGCCCGCGCAGGCGGCGATGGCCTTGAGGCGGTTGACGTAGCCGTGGTGGTCCGCGCCCAGCATGTAGACCGACACCTCGGCGCCGCGGTCCCGCTTGGACAGGTAGTAGGCGGCGTCGGCGGCGAAGTAGGTGGTGTCGCCGTCGGCCTTGACCAGGACGCGGTCCTTGTCGTCGCCGAAGTCGGTGGTGCGCAGCCAGATGGCGCCGTCCTGCTCGAAGACGTGGCCCTGCTCGCGCAGCCGCTCGATGGCCGTGCCGACGGCACCGGAGTCGTGCAGCGACTTCTCCGAGAACCAGACGTCGAAGTGGGTGCCGAACTCGTCCATCGAGCGCTTGATCTCGGCGACCATCAGCTTGAGGCCCTCGGTGCGGAAGACCTGGAGCTGCTCGTCCTCGTCCTTCTCCAGCAGGCCCGGGACGGCCTCGGTGATCGCCTTGGCGATGTCGACGATGTACTCGCCGACGTAGCCGCCCTCCGGCACCTCGCGACCGTTCGCGGCGGCCTGCAGCGAGGCGGCGAACTTGGCGATCTGCACACCGGCGTCGTTGAGGTAGTACTCGGTGGTGACGTCGGCGCCGGAGGCGCGCAGCACCCGGGCCAGCGAGTCGCCGACGGCGGCCCAGCGGACGCCGCCGATGTGGATCGGGCCGGTCGGGTTGGCGGAGACGAACTCCAGGTTGATCTTCAGGCCCTTGAGCGCCTCGTTGCGGCCGTAGGCGGCGCCCGCCTCGACGACGGTGCGGGCCAGCTCGCCCTGGGTGGCGGTGTCGAGGGTGATGTTCAGGAAGCCCGGACCGGCGATGTCGACCTTGGTGACGCCGGTGATCCCTCGCAGGCGGGCGGCCAGGACGTCCGCCACGGCTCGCGGCGGCTTGCCGGCCGGCTTCGCGAGCTGGAGGGCCACGTTCGTCGCGTAGTCGCCGTGGTCCCTGTTCTTGGGCCGCTCGACCGTCACGTGCTCGGGCACGGCGACGGCCAGCTCGCCCGCCTCGACGGCGGCGCTCACTGCGGCCTGGACTGCCTGGGAAAGCTCTGCGGGGGTCACGACGCCAAGCGTAGGCGAGAGGGGGAGGGCACTCGCCACCCGGTTTGCCGGTTGAGACGCCCGGCCGCGCCGCTCAGCCCCGATCGCTCCGGTCTGTTCGCTGAGGGCGAAACCCGTCCGCGGCCCCCGGCGCGCGGCCGAGGTCCACCAGCCGCCGCACCAGCGCGACCAGGTCCGCGGGGTCGAAGGGCTTGCCCAGGTAGCCGTCCACCCCGACCGACTCCCCCAGGTCGAGGTCGGCCGGCGTGCAGGCGCTCACGATCGCGATCGGCAGCAGCCTGGTCCCCGGCGCCGCCCGCAGCCGGGCCGCCGTCCGCAGGCCGTCCAGCCGCGGCATCATCACGTCCAGCGTCACCACGTCGGGCTTCACCCGGCGGACCACCTCCAGGCACTCGGCACCGTCGGCGGCGGTCACCACCTCGAAGCCCTCGAGCTCCAGGTTGACCCTGATCAGCTGGCGGATCACCTCGCTGTCGTCCACCACGAGGACCCGCCCGGACACTCCCGACACCTCACCGAGGGTATCGGCGGCCCCGCCGCCCCGTCCGGCCTTTGCCCACTTCCGCCGGGGCGCCCCGGCCGCCCCCCGTGCGAACCCGTGCACGGAGCACGCCCGGAGCCTGGTAGTGTTCTCCACGTCGAAGCGAACGCGACGACAACATCGAGCAAGCCCCCGTAGCTCAGGGGATAGAGCACCGCCCTCCGGAGGCGGGTGCGTAGGTTCGAATCCTACCGGGGGCACTTCGCGAGAAGTGCCGAAGAGGCCCAGGCCAGTGGCGAGTTGCCACCGGACTGGGCCTGATTCGTTTTCCGGCCGCGCCACGGCCCGCGCCAACCGGCGCCCGCGGCGGCGGAGTTGGCGGGGCCGCCCGGCCGTCGCGGGGCGTCAGGACGAGGCGGCCGCGACGGCCTCGGCGCAGAGGGCCGCGACGGTGTGGTCGAAGTAGGCGCTGTAGGAGGTGTCGTCGGTGTCGCCGCCCTCCTGGTGGCCGCCGATGGTGCCGATGACGTGGCCGGTGGCGGCGGAGATCCAGGGGCCGCCGCTGGTGCCGCCCGGGTAGCCGGGGCAGTCGACGACGCGCTGGAAGGTGCTCTGCCGGCCGGTGGTGTTGGTGCAGAGCAGGGGCCGCTCGGCGTCGGCGGGGTAGCCGTAGAGACGGACGGCGGTGCCGAACGGCTCGTCGGTGCCCAGGGTGGTGCCGCCGACGGCGTCCTCGATCCGGCGGCCGGCGGCGTCGGGGGCGGTCTCCAGGACGGCGAAGTCCTCGTCCTGGTCGCCGTCCCGGGACCAGCCCTCGGTGGTGTGCACGGCGGTGACCCGCCAGGTGCCGTACGGGGCCCGGCCGTCGCGGTAGCCGGGGGCGAAGAGGACGCCGTCCGGGTCGTCGAGGCAGTGGGCGGCGGTGAGCAGCAGGTTGCCGGTGGCGCTGTGCAGCACGCCGGCGGTGCAGAAGTGGTTGCCGGCCCGGACGGAGCCGCTGAACAGGGCTCCGACGGTGGCCGCCTCGGGGGTGGCCGGGGCGGTGGCGGTGGTGCCCGGCGGGTTGCTCGCGGCGGGGGTCATGGTGGCGGTGGCGGTGGCCGTGGGGGTCGCCGTCGCGGTGGACGTCGCGGTCCCGGTGGGCGTCGCGGTCCCGGTGGGCGCGGGGGCCGGAAACGGAGCGGCCACCGTGTTCTCCGGTGAGGCCACGGCGGTGGCCCGGGGGGTCGCGCTGCGGGTGCCGACGACCAGCGCCGCCACGGTGAGCGCGGAGAGGGTGGTGACCAGGGTCGGGGCCAGGAAGCGGCGTCGAGCGGTGCGGCGGCGGTGCTGGCCCATACCCGGTGCGGCTCCTGCCCTGGTCGGCGGCGGTACGGCAACCGACTATGGCGTCCCGGGCTGGGAGGGTGGTGATGCGCCGCTGGGAGCGCGATGAGAATTCAGCCGGTCGCCGTGCCCTCCAGGGCGCCGTCCAGCGCGGCGGCGGTGATGAAGGCGGTGTGGGTGCCCGCGGCGGTGCAGGCGAAGGCGCCGGCCACCGCGCCGGCCCGGGCGCAGGCGAGCGGCGGGCGGCCCCGGAACCAGGCGGACAGGAAGCCGGTGACGAAGGCGTCCCCGGCCCCGTTGGTGTCCACCACCGGCGCGCCCGGGTCGACGGCCGGGAGGTGCCGGAGGGCCGCGTCGTCCCGGGTGAGCAGGTGGCAGCCCTCGGCGCCGGCCGTGGCGACCACGACCGAGGCCCGGCCCTCGGCGAGGATCGAGCGCATCACCCGCTCGTAGCCGTCCGGGCAGCCTGCGGTGGAGAGGAAGACCAGGTCGGAGCTGACCGCGTAGTGCCGGTGGTGCGGGTTCTCGCCGTCCCAGTCGTGCAGGTCGGTGGAGCTGGTGCGGCCGAGCCGGCGCAGGTCCGGGTAGAGGTCGCGGTTGTGGCCGGTGATGGAGAGGTGGACGTGCCGGCTGCGCTCCAGGTACGGCAGGTAGAACGACCGCGGCAGCCGCAGCGACGCGGGGTGGCGGCCGTCGTGGAAGGAGAACCGGCGGCCGGCCGCGTCGACCAGGTTGACCGAGCGCGGGGTGCCGTGCGGCGAGACCAGCCGGGCGAAGGGCAGGCCCTCGCGGGCGTACGCGGCCGTGATCAGCTCGGCCTGCGGATCGTCGCCGAGGTAGTCGATGAACGCGGTGCGCAGGCCGAGCCGGTGGGCGCCGAGGGCGACGCCGTTGCCGGTGTGGGCGACGTAGTCGTGGATCGGCGGCACGTGGTGGGAATCCCCGGCGGGCACCTCCAGCCGGTCGACCCGGACGACGGTGTCGACGCCGGCCCCGCCCACCACCAGCAGGTCGAACTCGTCCTCGGTCACGGCGGCGCCTCCTTGTTCCCGGTCGGTGACCAGGAGTCAAGCAGGCGCCGCCGCGGGGCTGCAAGGGTTTTCTGCAAACGTCACCGAGCCCGCTGCCGCTGGTGCGCCGGACTCTGCGCCCGGGTCTGCGCCCGGGCGCCGGCGGTCCCGGTGGCCTCCCCCGGCTCGGGCCGGTGGTCGATCATCACGAAGGCGATCAGCGCGGCCAGCAGCAGGATGCCCATGGCCACCCAGGTGGCCACCACGTAGCCGTGCACCGCGCCCTCGGCCTGGACGGCCGGGTTCGCGGCGCCGGCGGCCCGGGCGGCCAGCCAGGTCGCGGTGGCGCTGGCCGCGATGGTGTTCAGCAGCGCCGTGCCGAAGGAGCCGCCGACCTGCTGGGCCGAGTTGATGGTGGCCGAGGCCGCGCCCGCCTCGTTCGGCGCGACGCCGAGGGTGGCGAGGCTCATCGACGGCATGAAGATCAGGCCCATGCCGAAGCCGAGCAGCAGTTCGGCGGGCAGCACCATGCCGGCCCAGGGGCTGTCCACGTGCATCTGGGTCAGCCAGGCCATGCCGGCGGCGGCCAGCAGCAGTCCCGGTCCGATGAGGTTCCGGGACGGCACCCTGGTCATCAGCCGGGCCGCGAAGCCGGTCGAGCTGATGACGATGGCGGCGGTCATCGGCAGGAAGGAGACGCCGGACATGATCGGCGAGAAGTTCTTGATCACCTGCAGGTAGTAGGTCAGGAACAGGAACAGGCCGAACATGCCGATCATCGCCAGGCCGACCGAGAGGGCGCCGCCGCCCCGGTTCCGGTCGGCGACGATGTGCGTCGGCAGCAGCGCGTGCGGCGTCCGCTTCTCGACCAGCACGAACACCGCCAGCAGCAGCACGCCGAGCACCAGCGAGCCCAGCACCAGCGCGTCGCCCCAGCCCCGGGTGACCGCCTCGGACGTACCGAACACGATCGCGAGCAGGCCGCCGCAGCCGAGCAGCGCGCCGGGCAGGTCGAGCCTGGTCCGGGTGCCCTTGCCGATGTGGTCGCGGGTGAGCACCGAGAACGCCGCGAAGGCCGCCGCCACCGCGATCGGGGTGTTGACGAACAGGCACCAGCGCCAGTTGAGGTACTCGGTCAGCACACCGCCGAGCAGCAGGCCGATCGCGGCGCCGCCGCCGGCGATCGCGCCGAAGATGCCGAAGGCGGTGCTCCGCTCCTTGGGATCGGAGAAGGTCGTGGAGAGCAGGCCCAGCGCGGAGGGGGCGAGCAGCGCGCCGAAGGCGCCCTGCAGGGCGCGGGCCGCGAAGAGCATGGTGGGACCGTTGGCGCCGCCGCCGATCGCCGAGGCGAGGGCGAAGCCGAGCAGTCCGATGACGAAGACGCGTTTGCGGCCGAAGAGGTCGCCGAGCCGGCCGCCGAGGAGCAGCAGCCCGCCGAAGGCCAGCGTGTAGGCGGTGATCACCCACTGCCGGTCGGCGTCCGAGATGCCCAGGTCCCGCTGGGCGGACGGAAGGGCGATGTTCACGATGGTGATGTCGAGGACGATCATCAGCTGGGCGATGGCGATGACCGCCAGGGCCCACCAGCGGCGGGGATCCGCCGTTCCTTGGCCGGTGGCGGCTTGGGCTTGGGAAGACACTGGGGGAGCCTTTCCGGTGGGGTGCGGAGAGGTCACGCAGTCGCCTTCCAGCCAAACGCGCGGGGCGGCGAATGGCAAGGAAAAATATGGATAAATCGATCGAACCAGGACCAAAGAACCAGGGGCCGTGGGACCACGGCACGAGGCCCCCGGGATCGTCCCGGGGGCCTCGCCGCCGTCCCGCGGCCACCGTTCGGCGGCCGGTGCGCTACAGCGCCGACAGCTCCGCGACCAGGTCGTCCAGGCCCAGCGAGCCCTGCGACAGCGCCGCCATGTGCCAGGCCTTGAGGTCGAACACCTCGCCGCGCGCCTCGTGCGCCGCCCGGGCCGCGGCCCGGCCGCGCAGCCAGGCCCGCTCGCCCAGCTTGTAGCCGATCGCCTGCCCGGGCAGACCCAGGTAGCGGACCAGCTCGCTGTCCAGGAAGTCGGCGGACAGCCCGCAGTACAGGCCGAAGAACTCGCGGGCGGCCTCCGGCGAGACCGGCTCCCCCGGGCGGTACGGCGAGTCCGCCGGGAACTCCAGGCCGACGTGCATGCCGATGTCGACGATCACCCGCAGCGCCCGCATCATCTGGGCGTTGAGGTAACCGAGCCGGTGGCCGGGGTCGGTGAGGTAGCCGAGCTCGTCCATCAGGCGCTCGGCGTACAGCGCCCAGCCCTCCGCGTTGGCGCTCACGCCGCCGAGGCTGACCTGGTAGGTGGAGAGCCGGTCGGCGACGTAGTTCCACTGCGCGAGCTGCAGGTGGTGGCCGGGGACGCCCTCGTGGTACCAGGTCGAGACGAGGTCCCACTCGGGGAACCGCTCACGGCCCAGCAGGGGCAGCCAGGTCCGGCCGGGACGGCTGAAGTCCAGCGACGGGGCGGTGTAGTACGGCGCGGCGGCGCTGCCGGCCGGGGCGATCCGCGACTCGACCCGGGTGATCGGCTCGGCCAGGTCGAAGTGGGTGCCCTGGAGGTCGGCGATCGCGCCGTCCATCAGGCCCTGGAGGAACTCCCGGGCGGCCTCGGCGCCGGTCCGCGCGGGACCGTCGCTCTCCAGCCACTTCATCGCCTCCATCGGCCCGGCACCGGGCCGCACCTTCTCCGCCTCGGCGCGCATCTGGGCGAGCAGGCCGTGGAACTCCTGCCAGGCCCAGGCGTACGCCTCGTCGAGGTCGAGGTCGGCGCCGGTCCAGTAGCGCACCCAGCGGCCGTAGCGCTCGCGGCCGACGGTGTCGGGGGCGTCCGCGGCGGCCGGCCCGTAGACGTCGCGCAGCCAGTCGCGCAGGGCGGCGAGCGCCTCGGCGGCGGCCACGGCGTGTCCGGCCAGCTCCTCGCGCAGCGTCCCGGGAGCCTCCCGGACCAGCTCGCCGAACCAGCCGCCCGGGGTCTCCCCCGCCAGCCACTCGCCGAGCTGCCCGGTCACCGTGGTCACCTGGCGGGGGCCGGAGAGCAGGCCGCGCTCGATGCCCTCGGCAAGGGTGGCGCGGTACCCGGTGAGCGCCTCGGGCACCCGGGCCAGGCGGCGGCCGAGGATCCGCCACTGCTCCTCGGTGTCGGTGGGCATCAGGGTGAAGACATCGCGGACGTTGTGCACCGGGGAGCCCAGGTTGTGGACGGCCCGGTAGCGCTCCCCCGCGTCGTGGACGGCGAGTTCGGCGGTGAGCCGCTCGCGCAGCAGGCGGGCGCAGCGCCGTTCGGCCTCGTCCCGGGGGGCGCCGGCCGCCTCGGCCGCGTCGAGCGCCGCCTCGGCCCCGTCGAGCCGCTCCAGGGTGGAGCGGCCGAGTGCGGCGATCGCCTCGGCGCCGGCCGGGGAGAGGTCGGGGAGGCGGTCGTCCTCAGGGTTCAGGCCCAGGTACACCGCGGTCAGCGGGTCGAGCTCGGCAAGGTCCCGCACATAGGCGTCGGCGACACTGCGGGGTGTGGTGCCGTCGGAGCTGATCAGTTCAACCATCCGGACATCATTGCGTGGCCCGCGCCGTTTGCAAGCCCCCTACAGGTGGCATGGACCGGCCAATTCCTGGCCCGCCGGCGGGTGTCGGCCACCTCAGCGGCGGGACCGGCGGCGGCGCAGCGCCCGGCCCGGGTCCCAGTGGGGCCGTCCGTGCGCGAAGGGGAAGAAGCAGAGTCCGATCAGCGCGGCGGTGAAGTGCCCGAGGTCCGTGAAGGTGTGCGAGACCACGAGCGGCACCAGGTAGCAGACCACCACCCCGCCGCCGTACAGCCACCGCCAGCCGCCGGCGAAGCGGTGGGCGAGCACCGCCACCACCCCGGCCAGCGCGTAGGAGACGCCGACGTCCACCGTGTCGGCCATGCTCCGCTGCGCGGTGCCCCGGACGATCCCCCAGGCCACCACGCCCTCGCTCACCAGCGTCGCCAGCACGTGCGCCGTCGCGGCCACCGTGAACCAGCGCGCGGTGCCCAGCCAGCGCTCGGCGTTGGCGTGGAACACGGTGAACAGGACGGCGTAGACGGGCCAGCCGGAGGTCTCGGTCCACAGCGCGCTGCCCACCAGGGCGTGCACCGGGCGCGAGCTCAGCTGCTCCAGGTTGGTCGAGCGGGCGGCCAGGAACCAGTCCAGGGTGCGCGGGTCCGTGCGGGCCACGACGAAGCTGGTGACCGCCAGGACGAGCAGCCACAGGTACGTCCCGGGCGCCGAGCGGACCCACGCCAGGAGCGCGCGCGGCGCCCCGCGCAGCCGGCCCGCCCGGGGCGGCCGTTCCAGCGTCTGCGCCATCCGGCGGGTCCTCCTCGGTACGGCGGCGTGCTGCGTCCCATCCTCGGGCGGGGCCCGGCGGGACGCCTCCCGGCGGGGCTCCGGGAGGCCGTCCGGACGGGCGCAAACGCCCGTTCGGAAGATCGGTGCAGTTCCGGCTCCCATCCGGCCCGGGGCCGTTACGCTGACCGCCATGGAAGCCAGCGCAGCGTCCGTACCGCCCGGCCCCGAACCGGCCGACCACGAACCGGCCGCCCGGCCGCGGCGCGCCGGGTACCGGCGGCTGCCGGTGCAGCAGCGGCGCGATCAGCTGATCGCGGTGGCGCTGGAGCTGTTCGCCCACCGACCGCCCGACGAGGTCGGGCTGGACGACGTCGCCGAGGCCGCCGGGGCGTCCCGGCCGCTGGTCTACCGCTACTTCGCGGGGGGCAAGCAGCAACTGTACGAGGCCGCGCTGCGCAGCGCGGCCGAGGAGCTCACCGCGCGCTTCACGGTGCCGCCCGCCGGGACGCCGACCCAGCAGCTGTCCGCCGTGCTGGAGCGGTACTTCTCCTTCGTCGCCGAGCACGACGCCGGCTACTCGGCGCTGCTGCGCGGCGGCTCGGTGGTGGAGACGGCCCGCACCACGGCGATCGTGGACGACGTCCGGCGGGCGGCGCTGCGGCGGACGCTGCGCCACCTCGGGGTGCGGCAGGCCGGGCCGCGGCTGACGCTGCTGGTGCGCTCGTGGATCGCGGTGGTCGAGGGGGCCTCGCTGAGCTGGCTCGACGAGGGCCGGGCGCTGCCGGTGGACGAGCTGCGCGAGTGGCTGGTGGACCAGTTCGTGGCGATGGCGGCGGCGACGGCGCTGCACGACCCGCAGACCGCCGAGGTGCTGGCCGCGCTGCTGGCGCTGGAGGGCCCGGACTCGCCGCGCCCCGCCCGGCTGCGGGCGGCGCTGGGGCCGGCGGACGGCTGACCCGGAGCGGCGGGCCCGGTGGTCGGGCCCGCCGGTCCGGAACGGACCCTGGCTAGGCTTTGCCGAGGACCTGCCGCTGCCGGCCGAGGCCGTCGATCTCGATCTCGACGACGTCGCCGGGCGCCAGGTACGGCGTGCCCGGGCGGCCGAGGGTGACGCCGGCCGGGGTGCCGGTGATGACCACGTCGCCCGGCTCCAGCACCATGAACCGGCTCGCGTAGCGGACCAGCTCCAGCACCGGGAAGACCATCCGCTCGGTGGAGCCGTCCTGGCGCAGTTCCCCGTTCACCCACAGCCGCAGCGGCAGCCGCTGCGGGTCCGCCACCTCGTCGGCGGTGACCAGCCAGGGCCCGAGCGGGGTGAAGGTCTCCGCCGACTTGCCCTTGTCCCACTGGCCGCCGCGCTCGAACTGGAAGGCGCGCTCGGTGACGTCGTTGGCGATGGTGTAGCCGGCGATCACCCCGGCCGCCGCCGCGTGGTCGTCCAGGTAGCGGGCGGTGCGGCCGATCACCACGGCCAGCTCGGCCTCGTAGTCGGTCTTCTCGCCGTCGCGCGGCACCAGCACCTCGTCGTACGGGCCGACCACCGTCGAGCTCGGCTTGAGGAAGATCACCGGCTCGTCCGGGATCGCCGCGCCCGCCTCGGCCGCGTGGTCCCGGTAGTTGAGGCCGATGCCGACCACCTTGCCGGGCCTGGCCACCGGCGCGCCGACCCGCTGCCCGGCGATCCCGGCCACCGGCAGCCGCCCGGCCGCCACCCGGGCCGCCAGCTCGGCCGAGGCCGCGGCGTCCAGCCCGGCGAGGAAGCCGCCGTCGATGTCCGCCGTCACCCCGGAGAGGTCGTACGCGGTGCCGTCCTGGGCCAGCACGACCGGGCGCTCGGCACCCGGCGGGCCGACACGGAGGAACTTCATCCGATCCCCACCTCCTGATTCGTCGATCGCCGGGGCGGTGAGGGGCCGCGCCCGGCTGCTGCCCGCGAGTCCTGCGAGTCCTGCGAGGTATATCAACGGCCCACGGCCGGGGACCAGGGCGTCCGGGGCTCCCGCGCGGCCGGCCGCGGGCCGCGGCCGTCACGCCTCCGGCGAACAGGGGCGTGGACAGGGGGCGCGCGGTACAGGATCCGCTCATGGAGATCACCCGGATACGCCCCGAACTGACCGTCATCACCCTGGACTTCAACGCCGTCTACCTCTGGCGCGACGAGGACGGCGCGCTCACCCTCGTCGACACCGGCGTCGTCGGGCAGGCCGACGCGATCGAGGAGGCGATCCGCGCGGTCGGCGCCGACCCCGCCGAGCTGCGCGCCATCGTGCTCACCCACTACCACGAGGACCACGCCGGCTCGGCCGCCGAACTCGCCCGGCGACTGGGCGCCGAGGTGACCGCCCACCGGCTGGAGGCGCCGGTGGTCCGCGGCGAGCAGGAGCCGAAGCCGTTCGTGCTGAGCCCCTTCGAGCAGGAGCTGTGGGACTCCCTGCCGAGGCTGCCGTCCGCCCCGCCGTGCCGGGTGGACCGCGAGGTGACGGACGGCGAGGTGCTCGACTTCGGCGGCGGCGCCGTGGTGGTGCACGTGCCCGGCCACACCGACGGATCGATCGCCCTCCACCTGCCCGAGGCGGGCGTCCTGTTCACCGGCGACCTCGCGGCCAACATGGGGAACCGGACCATGCCCGGCGTCTTCAACACCGATCCCGCGCTGGCCCTGGAGTCCTTCCGCCGGCTCGCCGCGCTGGAGAGCTCGACGGTGCTCTTCGGGCACGGCGAGCCGATCGCCGAGGGCGGTTCAGCCGTTCTGCGCCGGGCCGTCGAGCAGCTCGGCGAGCACTAGCGGCCGGTCCTGCTCGGACGCGGCGGCGGCGCTCTCCCGCTCCCAGCGCTCCAGGTCGCGCCCGACGTCCTCGCGGGCCCGCGGGTGGCCGGCCAGCACCGGCAGCAGTTCGCGCAGCAGCGCGACGGCCGCCCGCGGCCGGCCCGAGCGGGCCAGCCAGAGCGCCAGGTCGTGGCAGGTCCGCAGGGTCCGCGGGTCGGCGGACCCGAAGGCCCGGGAGAACTGCGGTATCAGCGCGACCAGTTGCTCCACGGCCCGCTCGGGCGAGCCGGCCGCGCCGCGCCGCCAGGCGTCGTCCGCCTTGCGGCGCAGCGCGTCCGGGTCGGTGTCGGGCTTGACGTCGCGCAGCCGGCGGCGGACCTCGGCCGCGTCGGCGGGCCGGTCCTCCGGGTTCTTGGCGAGCAGCTGGAGGACCAGCCGGTCCAGCGCCGGATCGCGCGTGCCGGGGGCCGGGGGCTGCTCGTGGACGTGCTTGTACATCATGCTGACCGGCGTGCTGGCGCTGAACGGGCGGCGCCCGGTGCACAGCTGGTAGAGCACCACGCCGAGCGCGTACAGGTCGGCCCGGCCGTCGATGTGCTCACCGGACCAGCACTCGGGGGCCAGGTAGGCCGGGGTGCCGATCACGATGCCGGTGGAGGTCATCGCACCGCCCTGCTGGGTGAGCAGCCGGGCGATGCCGAAGTCCAGCACCTTGGCCTCGCCGGTCTCGGTGATCATGATGTTCTCGGGTTTGATGTCCCGGTGCACCACGCCGCTGCGGTGCGCGGTGTCCAGCGCCTTGCAGACCTGCCGCGCCCAGCGCAGGGCGACGGCGAGGTCCGGCCGGGCCCCGTCGGCCAGCAGCGCGGAGAGCGGCCGGCCCCGGACCAGTTCCATCACCAGGTAGTGGGTCCAGCGCGCGCCGTCCTGCACCCGCCCGTAGTCGTACAGGGTGACGATGTGCGGATGGGACAGGCCGCCGACCGTCCTGGCCTCCCGGATGAACCGGGCGACCGCGTCCTCGTCGCCGGCCTTCTCCTCGGAGAGCACCTTGAGCGCGACCGCCCGCCCGATGGTCTCGTCGTGGGCGGCCCAGACCACGCCGAACCCGCCCTGACCGAGCTCCCGGTCCAGCCGGTAGCGGCCGCCCACGACATCGCCCGCCTTCATGCCTTCCCCCACAAGTCCGCCGGAACAACCCGCCGTTCATCCTGACCGGGTCAGGGTAGCGGCGGGCAACGGTGTTCGGGTGAACTACCCGGGGCGCCGGGCGGCCGTCACGTCTTCGGCAGACCGACCGGGTTGATCTCGGAGGTCTGCACGGCCTCGGCGTCCAGGCCCCAGCGCTTGAGCACCTGGCCGTACGTACCGTTCTTGATCACCTCGTTGATCGCCCCGTTCAGCGCCGCCACCAGGCCGTTGCCCTTCCTGGTGGTGGCGCCGATCTTGCCGAGCACCTCGGCGCCGGCGCCCGAGTAGGTGCCGATCACCTCGGTCTCGCCGGTCTGCACGGCGTGGAAGGCGGTCACCGGGTTGGGGCCGACGTAGGCGTCGATCCGGCCGGAGGAGAGCGCCAGGTAGTAGTCGGAGGAGGCCTGGAAGTACTTGATGTCGGCGGCCTTCAGGCCGTTCTTCACGTTCTCCTCGTTCCAGGCGATGAGCAGCTTCTCCTGGTTGGTGCCGGAGGAGACCGCGACGGTCCTGCCCGCGATGTCCTTGGGTCCGGTGATCTTCCAGCCGCTGCCCTTCTTGGCCTCGAAGCCGAGGATGTCGAGGCGGTAGGTGGCGAAGTCGTACTTCTCCTTGCGGGCCTCGGTGACGGTGATGTTGGAGATGCCGACGTCGTACTTGCCGCTGTCCAGGCCGACGAAGATGTTCTCCCAGGAGACCGGGTTGAACTCGACGTCGAGGCCGAGCACGTTGCCGATCAGCGAGGCGATGTCCGGCTCCACGCCGATGATCGTCTTGTCGTCGTTGGCGTAGAAGTCCAGCGGCGGCGTGGTGCCGAGCGAGTCGACCACGGTGAGTTTGCCGCGCTTTCTGATCTCCTCCGGCACCAGGGCCGCGAGGGCGTCCACCTTGGGCGTGGTCACCCGGTTCTGCTGGGGCGTCAGGTTCACCGTGGCGCCGTTGGGCGCGGTGCTCCCCTTCGCGGGGGCGAGTTCCGCCGCGGCGTCCGAGGAGCTGCCGCAGGCGGCCAGGGTGAGGGCGGCGGCGAGCGCGGCGGCGGCGGTCACGAGGGCGCGACGGGGTAGGGACATGGCGGGGCTCCTGCCGGTGAGAGGGGTTCGGTGGGTCGTCGGTGGGTCGTCGGCGATGAGTCGTCGGTGAGTCGTCGGTGAGTCGTCGGTGGGTCGTCTTCGGTGGATCCTCGGCGGGGGTCAGAGGACCTTGGCCAGGAAGGCCCTGGTCCGCTCGTGCCGCGGCTCGTCGAGGACCTCGCGCGGCGGGCCCTGCTCGACCACCACACCGCCGTCCATGAAGACCACGGTGTCGGCGACCTCGCGGGCGAAGCCGATCTCATGGGTGACCACGATCATCGTGGTGCCGGCCTGCGCGAGGTCCTTGATGACGTCCAGCACCTCGCCGACCAGCTCCGGGTCGAGCGCCGAGGTCGGCTCGTCGAACAGCAGCACCTTCGGGTCCAGCGCCAGCGCCCGGGCGATCGCCACCCGCTGCTGCTGGCCGCCGGAGAGCTGGCGGGGGTAGGCGGAGGCCTTCTCGGCCAGGCCGACCCGTTCGAGCAGCTCCAGCGCGCGGGCGCGGGCCTCGGCCTTCGGCCGGCCCAGCGCGCTGACCGGCGCCTCGGTGAGGTTCTCCAGCACGGTCAGGTGCGGGAAGAGGTTGAAGTTCTGGAAGACGAAGCCGATGTGGGTCCGCTGCCGCAGGACCTCGCGCTCCTTGAGCTCGTGCAGCCGGTCCCCGGAGCGGCGGTAGCCGATCAGCTCGCCGTCGATCGCGACGAAGCCCCGGTCCACCTTCTCCAGGTGGTTGATCGAGCGCAGCAGGGTGGACTTCCCGGATCCGGAGGGGCCGAGCACCACCGTCACCGAGCCGGCCGGCACGTCGAGGTCGACGCCGCGCAGCACCGCGTTCGGGCCGAAGCTCTTCCACAGGCCGCGCACCTGCACCATCGGCGGCGCCGGCGGCTCCCCGGCGGCGGGCCGCGGGGCGGCGGCTTCCTCGGCGGCGGGTTCCTTGGCCGCGGGTTCCTCGGCGAGGGTGGTCACGAGCGTCCTCCGGTGGCGACGGCGGTGGCGGTGCGGGCGCGCAGGCCCCGGGCGAGCGCCCGGGCGCGCTGGAGCGGGGTGGGCGGCGGGGTGCGGTCGGCGCCGCGGGCGAAGTAGCGCTCGACGTAGTACTGGCCGATCGACAGCACGGTGGTGAGCAGCACGTACCAGACGGTGGCGACCATCAGCATCGGCACCACCCGGCCGGTGCGGCCGTACACCACCTGCACCTGGTAGAAGAGCTCGCCGATGGCCATCACGTAGACCACCGAGGTGCCCTTGAACAGCGAGATCACCTCGTTGGCGGCGGACGGCAGGATGCCCCGCATGGCCTGCGGCAGGACGATCCGCCAGGCCTGGCGCCAGCGCGGCACGCCGAGGGCGGCGGCGGCCTCGCGCTGGCCGGGGTCCACGGCGATCACCCCGCCGCGGATGATCTCGGCGGCGAACGCGGCCTGGTGCAGCCCGAGGCCGAGCACCGCCGCGCCGAGCGCGCCCAGCACGCCGACCGTCTCGAACTCGCCGAAGGTCGGGCCGAACGGGATGCCGAAGCCGAACCGCTTGTAGAGGTAGGAGAGGTTGAACCAGAAGACCAGCTGGACGATCAGCGGGATCGAGCGGAACACCCAGACGTAGCCCCAGGCGACGGTCTGCAGGATGAGGCTGCGGGACAACCGCATCGCGGCCACCACGGCGCCGAGCAGAAAGCCCAGCACGGTGCCGTAGGCGGTGAGTTCGACGGTCCGGCCGACCGCCCGCAGGATGGTGTCGGCGGAGAAGAACACCCGGAAGGTCGCCCAGTCCCAGCCGGGGTTGGTGGCCAGGCCGTGGGCGAACTGGGCCAGTACGACGACGGTGGCGAGGCCGGCCGCCCAGCGCCAGGGGTGCCGGGTGCGGATGGTGCGCAGCCCGGCCAGCTCGCCGAGGTCGAGCGGGGCGGCCGCGCCGGCGGTGTCGGCGGCTCCGGGTCTGCCGCCGGGTTTCGCGAGGGGTTCGGTGGTGGTGGCGGTGCTCATGGGGGACTCCTCCCAAGGGGCCCTGGACAGGGGGTCACTTGTGCTCGGGCGGGCTGATCTGCGACTCCTTGACGGCCGAGTCCGTCACCCCCCACTTCTTGAGGATCCGCTCGTACGTGCCGTCCTTGATCAGCTCGTTGACGGCGGCCTGGAAGGCAGGGGCGAGCGGGGAGCCCTTCTTGAACGCGAAGCCGACGTCGAGGCGGTGGAACTCGCCGAGGAACCGGGTGCCGGAGGCCTCCTGGGCCGCCTGGTAGCGCAGGCCGTTGATGGTGGACATCACGACGTCCACCCGGCCCTGCTGGAGGCTGGTCAGCGTGGCGCCGCTGTCGCTGAACGCCTTGACCTCGTAGGGCTTCTTCCCGGCGTCGGTGCAGACGTTCTTCTTCGCGTTGAGCGTGGTCTCGAAGGTGGTGCCGGCGCCGGTGCCGATGGTCAGCCCGCAGAGCTGGAGCAGGTCGGTGATCGGCTGGACGGAGGTGTTGTCCTTCTTGACCGCGAAGCCCTGGCCGTCGTCGATGTAGGTGACGAAGTCGATCGTCTTCAACCGGGCCTCGGTGACCCCGAAGTTGCCGGTGCCGACGTCGTACTTGCCGCTGCCGAGCGCGGGCAGGATGGTCTCGAAGGCCGCCTCCTCGCGCTGCACGGTCAGGCCGAGCACCCTGGTCACCGCGTCGGCGAAGTCGATGTCCAGGCCGGCCGCCTTCTTGGTGGCCTGGTCGGCGTAGAAGGCGGAGGGCGGGGTGCCGATCGAGGAGCCGAACTTGACCGTGCCGGCGGCGCGGACGTCGGCGGGCAGCAGCGCGGCGGCGGTGTCCGACTTCTTCACGCCGGAGACGAGGTCCTCGGCGGCGGCGGAGACGGCCTGCTGTCCGGGGCCCGCCGCCGCCGGCTTCGGGTCCGAGCCGCACGCGGCCAGCGCCAGGACCGGCAGCAGGGCGGTGGCCGCGAGCAGGCGGCGGCGGACGGTGGTGGTTCTCACGGGTACGGGTGCCTTTCGGGGTGGGGCAGATCGGCGTGCATCAGGGGAGGTGCTTCTCGAACGGCAGCGGGCCGATGGTCAGCGGGTCGGCGGTGACGTCGAACAGCGCGGTGTAGCCGTTGGCCAGGTAGAGCCCCCTGGCCTCGGGCTGGAGCGGGCCGGTGGTGAGGAAGATCCGGCGGTAGCCGGCCGCGACGGCGGCCCGCTCCAGTTCGGCCAGCACCCGGGTGGCCAGGCCCCGGCGGCGGTGCGCCGAGTGCGTCCACATCCGCTTCACCTCGGCCGTCCGCGCGTCGTAGCGCTTGTACGCGCCGCCGGCCACCGGCTCGCCGTCCTCCAGCAGGAGCAGCAGGACGCCACCGTGCGACTCGGCCCAGCTGTCCGCCGGGTAGCGGGTCATCTCCTGGTGCGCCTCGGGGCCGTAGCGGCGGACGTACTCCTCGGTGAGCTCGCGCACCAGCGGCTCGGCGAGCGGGTCGTCGATGCGCACCCGGCGGACCTCGACGTCCAGGGCCGGGGCGCCGGCCGGGCCCGTCACGCCTGGACCGCGATCAGCTGGTGCCGGTCGCGCTCGGCCCGCTCCGCCCCGGCGGCCTCGGCGGCGGCCTTCGCGGCGTCCCGCTTGGCGACCTCCTCGCGGACGATCGGGATCACGTACCGGCCGAAGTCGATCGCGTCGTCGACCAGGTGGTAGCCGCGCGCGGAGAGGATGTCCACGCCCAGGTCGTAGTAGTCGAGCAGCGCCTGGGCGACCGTCTCGGGGGTGCCGACCAGCGCGTTGGAGTTCCCCGCCCCGCCGGTGGCGGCGGCGGTCGGCGTCCACAGCGCCCGGTCGTAGCGCTCGCCGGCCTCGGCGATCTCCAGCAGGCGCTGGGATCCCGTGTTCTCGGGTGTCGCAGCCTCGGGGGCGGCGCCGGCCGGGCGGCCGCGGCGGATCAGCTCGCCGCCCTCCCGGCGCGCCCGGATCGCGTCCACCGTCCGGTGCGCCTTCTCCCAGGCCAGCTCCTCGGTCGGCGCGATGATCGGCCGGAACGCCACCTGGATCCGCGGCACGTCGTCGCGCCCGGCGGCCTTCGCCGCCTCCTTCACCCGCTCGATCTGCTCGGCGGTGCGGGCCAGCGGCTCGCCCCAGAGGCAGAAGATGTCCGCCTCGGCGCCGCCGGCCGCGTACGCCGCCGCCGAGGAGCCGCCGAAGGAGACGCCCGGGCGCGGCTGCTGCACGGGGAAGACGTCGGAGACGAAGTCGTTGAAGCGGTAGTGCGCGCCCTCGTGGTCGAAGGGCTCCCGGCTGGTCCAGGCCTTCTTGACGATCCCGATGTACTCCCGGGTCCGGGCGTACCGCTCGTCCTTGGTGAGGAAGTCGCCCTCGCGCCGCTGCTCGTGGTCGCTGCCGCCGGTGATGAAGTGGACGGTGAGCCGGCCCCGGCTGATCCGGTCCAGGGTGGCGAAGGTCTTCGCGGCGAAGGTCGGGTAGGAGACGTTCGGGCGGTGGGCGAGCAGGATCTGCAGCGTGTCGAGGTGCGAGGCCAGGAAAGCGGCGGCGGGCGCCGGGTCCGGGGCGCCGGAGCCGTAGGCGAACAGCACCCGGTCCCAGCCGTGGTCCTCGTGGGCGCGGGCCAGCCGCAGGGTGTAGTCGCGGTCGAACGCGGCGGTGGTCCTCGCGGCGGTCTCCGTACCGTCGGCGGTGGCGGCGATGCCGAGGAATTCGACGGGCATGGTGGCGGAACCTTTCGGGTCGTGCGCAGTCCGGTGGGCTGCGGGTGGGCAGGCCGGAGAAAGCCCTGGCGGTGAGGCGGGCCGGGCCGTGGTGCGGTGAGGGCGGCGGGCACGTGACGGCCCGCGGGCGGACGGGGCGACTGCCGGAGCGCAGCGCGGTGCGGAGGAGGAAAAGGGGGGCGGCGGCAGCGCGCCGATGACGAACCGTCAGAAGGCGACGGCTCTCCCGGCCCGGGACGGGGCACCGAGGGAGGTCCCTGCGAGGGAGGACGGGGCCGGGCGGACGGCCCGCTGCCGGGTCAGCCGCGACACGCCGCGGACCACACCCGACCGAAGTCGATGTGGTCGCGGGTGACCAGGGGCTGCTCGGCGTACATGGCCTCAAGTTGAGCAGCGAACCGCGCACGGCGTCAACCACCCTCCATTACCGCTCTGTTGCGATCTCCTGTCGCCGTGCGAAGCGTTCCGCGGCCGGGCCCGGAGACCGTTCCCCACCCTTGACACCGGCCGATCGCTCACGCGTACGATCGCGGCCGGAGTGCAGTGCACCGCCGGCCGTGTTGAGGGACGCGGGCCGGCCGCAACGGCCGTACGTGACCACGCCGTACCCCGCCCCGTGCGCCCGCCCGCGCGCATCTCCGCCCTCCCGCCTGGAGCCTGAGCATGGCCACCCCGCCGGACGTCCTGCCCGCCCCCGCCCGCCCCCTCGCCGAGTCCGCCACCCCTCCGCCCGCGACCGCCCCCGGGACCGTTCCCGACGCCGCGGCCGCCACCGCGCGGATCGTCCCGCGCCGCCGCCCCGGCCAGTGGGTCTCCGCCGCCGTCGCCCTGCTGCTCTTCGCGATGGTGGTCAACTCGCTCGCCCGCAACAAGGCGTTCCAGTGGGACGTGGTCGCCGACTGGTTCACCGCCGCCTCGGTGATGAACGGCCTCACCCTGACCCTGTGGCTGACCGCCGTCACCCTCGGCCTCGGCTTCCTGCTCGGCACCGTCCTCGCCACCATGCGGCTGTCCGCCAACCCGGTGCTGCGCACGCTCAGCTGGGTCTACATCTGGATCTTCCGCTCCACCCCGGCCCTGGTGCAGCTGCTGCTGTTCTTCAACATCGGCGCCCTCTACCCGACGCTCGGCCTCGGCATCCCGTTCGGCCCGGAGTTCCTCACCGTCCGCACCGTCAACCTGTTCGGCCCCACCCTCACCGCCGTCGTGGGCCTGACCCTGCTGGAGGCCGCGTACGCCGCCGAGGTGGTGCGCGGCGGCATCCTCTCCGTCGACCGGGGCCAGCTGGAGGCCGCCTCCGCGCTCGGCATCGGCCGGTGGCGGGTGATGCGCCGGATCGTCGTCCCGCAGGCGATGCGCTCGATCGTGCCGACCGCCGGCAACATGCTGATCAGCGCGCTCAAGGGGACCAGCATCATCAGCGTGCTGGCCGTCTCCGACCTGCTCTACTCGGTCCAGCTGGTCTACCTGCAGTCCTACCAGGTCATCCCGATGCTGATGGTCGCCACCATCTGGTACATCGTGATCACCACGGTGCTGTCGATCGGGCAGTACTACGTCGAGCGGCACTACGCGAAGGGCGCCACCCGCGAGGGGCTGCCGCCCACCCCGCTGCAGAAGGCCCGCGCCGGGTACCGGCGGCTGCGCGCCGCCGCCGGTACCCCGGCCGAGGGGGTGGCCCGGTGAGCGCCGTCCTGGTCATCGTCGGCGCCGGGCCGCGCGGCACCGGCGTGCTGGAGCGGATCGCCGCCAACGCGCCCGAACTGCTGCCCGCGGACCGGCCGCTGCACATCCACCTGGTCGACCCGCACCCGCCCGGCGGCGGCCGGATCTGGCGCCACGAGCAGTCCCCGCTGCTGCGGATGAACTCGATGGCCGAGGACGTCACGATGTTCACCGACGAGCGCTCCACCATCGACGGACCGGTGCGCCCCGGCCCCTCGCTCGCCGAATGGGCCGCCGACCCGCGGGCCTTCGCGCCCTACCGGGAGAGCGCCGACCCGGACGTCCGGGCCGAGCTGCGCACCCTCGCGCCCACCGACTTCCCCACCCGGCGGGCCCAGAGCGCCTACCTGGACTGGGTGTTCCGGCGCGCCGTCGCCGACCTGCCGCCGCACGTCACGGTCACCGTCCACCGGGACACCGCGCACCGCGTCGAGGGCCCGGCCGACGGGCCGCAGCAGGTCCACCTCACCGACCGGGTGCTCACCGCCGACCACGTCGTGCTCACCCTCGGCCACCTCGACGCCGCCCCCGACCCCCGGTACGCCGCCGACGCCGCCTTCGCCGCCCGGCACGACCGCTTCCACCTGCCGCCCGCCTACTCCGCCGACGCGGCCGGCGACCTCGACCGGATCGCCCCCGGCGAGCACACCGTGCTGCGCGGCTTCGGGCTGGCCTTCGTCGACCTGGTCTCCCTGCTCACCGAGGGCCGGGGCGGGCGCTTCGAGCCGGACGGCGCGGGCGGCCTGGTCTACCACCCCTCCGGCCGCGAGCCCGTCCTGCACGTCGGCTCGCGGCGCGGCGTCCCCTACCACTCCAAGACCTCCTACCGCCTCCAGGGCCCGCGCCCGCCGCTCCCCCGCTTCTTCGACGCCGCCGCCGTCGACGCCCTGCTCGACCGGCCGGGCCCGCTCGAACTGCGGCGCGACGCCTGGCCGCTGATGGCCAAGGACATCGGCTTCGGCCACTACCACGAGCTGTTCCACGCCCACCCGGAGCGCACCGCGCTGCCCTGGCCGGAGTTCCTGGCCGGCTACGACGCCCACCCCTGGGCGTCCCCGGAGCTGCGCGCCCTGGTCGAACGGGCCGTCCCCGACCCGGCCGACCGGCTGGACCCGGAACGCCTCGACTTCCCGCTCGCCGGCCTCGAACTCGGCTCCACCGAGGAGCTCCAGCACCACCTGCGCCGCTACGTCACCGAGGACGCCGACCGCCGCGCCGACCCCGCCCACAGCGCCGACCTCGGCGCCTTCCTCGCCCTGCTCTCGCTCTTCGGCCAGCTGCCCCGGCTGCTCGGCTCCGGCCGGCTCACCGCCCGCTCGGTGGCCGAGGAGGTCGACGAGTGGTTCTTCGGCTACTTCAGCTACCTCGCCTCCGGCCCGCCCGGCTTCCGGCTGCGCCAGCTGCTCGCGCTCTCCGAGGCCGGGGTGGTCCGCTTCCTCGGCGCGGGCATCCGGGTCGACCGGGACGAGCCCACCGGAACCTGGCGGGCCTCCGGCGCCACCGTGCCCGGCCACACCGTCACCGCCACCGCGCTGGTCGAGGCGTACCTGCCCAAGCACGCGCTGACCCGCACCCGCGACCCGCTGCTGCGCGACCTGTACCGCACCGGGCGGATCACCGAGGAGGTCGTCGCCGACCCGGAGTACACCCACCGCTCGGGCCTGCTCACCATCCGCCCCGGGGACAGCCGGGTCCTCGACCCGGCCCTCGACCCCACCCTCGACGGCGGCGCGCACCCGCGCCGCACCGCCCTCGGCCCGCACACCAGCCTGCGCGCGGCCGCCGCCTTCGCCCGCCCCCGTACCGACTCGCCCGGCTTCCGCCAGAACGACGCGGCCGCCCGCGCCCTGCTGTGCGCGCTCGCCCGCGCGGACTCGGCGGTTCCGGTCTAGGAGCCGCCTCCTGGATCCTCGCCGGGGCCGCGTCACGGCCCGTAGATCTCCTCCACCAGGTCCTCGGCCGTGACGTGGTCCGGTGCGGCGAGGATCCAGTCGCCGATCTGCTTCACCCCGGTGCCGCGCTCCAGCGTGGTCAGGCAGGCGTTGGCCTCCCGGTCGGAGGCGAAGTCCCAGGCCAGCAGGCGGCGGATCAGCACCAGCGCCTCGCCCGGGTGCATCCGCGGCCGCCGGCCGGGCCGGCTCCGCCCGGCCGGGGCCGCCGCCAGCCGCTGCTGGTAGCCGGAGAGGTCGTGCCAGGCCTGGACGGTGGCCGGGTGCTGCTCGCCGAGCGCCCGGGCGAGGTCCGGCAGCAGGGTGCGCAGCTGGAGCACCGCGCCGTCCAGGTCGCCCCGGTTCGCCGTGTACACCGCCAGGTCGTGCCGCGCCTTGAGCACCCGCGGGTCGTGGCCGCCCCAGGCGGTCTGCAGGTCCGGCAGCAACTGGACGAGCCGGCGCAGCGCGCTGACCGTCTCGCCGCTCTCGCCGATGCACCACACCAGGTGGTAGCGGGCGGCGAGGGTGTCCGGGTCGGTCCCGCCGAGGGCGAGCCGCATGTCCTCGGTGACCGTGGAGAGCAGCCGGATCGCGCCGTCGAGGTCGCCGGCCCGGCTCAGGAACCAGGTGAAGTCCCGCCAGGCGGTGAGGGTCTCGCGGTCGGTGGCGCCGAGTGCGGCCACGGCCTCCTGGGCCACCGCCTGGAGCTGCACGGCGGACTCGCCGGCCGTCGCCGCCCGGAACGCGGCGCTGCGGCGCGCGCGCAGGGCGGCCCGGACGGCCTCCTGCGGCGGGGGCAACGGGGGTGCGGCGGGCGGGGCCGGCGCGGGTGCGGGCGCGGGTACGGGCGGTCCTGCGGTCACCGGCGGGGTGGTCAGCGGCGGCAGCACCGGTCCGACGGACAGCGCCGTCGGCGTCGGCGGCCCCGCCGTACGCCCCGCCGTCATCCCCGCCGTCCGCCCCTCCTCCAGCTCCGCCAGCCGCCGCTCCACCGCCCGGGCGTCCGGCGGGCGCCCGGACGGGTCCTTGGCGAGCAGCTCCGCGACCAGTCCGGCCAGCTCCGCCGGCAGCCCGAACGGCGCCGGGTCCAGCACCGGCGGCGGCTCGTTGAGGTGCTGGTACATCAGCACCGGCGTCGAGTCCCCGCCGAACGGCCTTGCCCCGGTGCACAGTTCCACCAGCACGCAGCCGAACGCGTAGAGGTCCGCCCGGCCGTCCACCCGGCCCCCGGTCCAGCGCTCCGGCGCCATGTACGCCGGGCTGCCGATCACCGTCCCGGTGGTGGTCAGCCCGCCCGCCCCGGTGTCGAGCTGCGCGATGCCGAAGTCCAGCACCTTCGCCGCCCCGGCGTCGGTGACCATGATGTTGTCGGGCTTGATGTCCCGGTGCACCATCCCCGCGTCGTGCGCGGCGGCCAGCGCCGAGCAGATCTGCCGCCCCCAGCGCAGGCTGAGCACCGGGTCCGCCGGGCCCTCGCGGAGCACGGCGGTCAGGGTGCGCCCGGTGAGCAGCTCCATCACCAGGTACGTCACCCGCCGGCCGGCCAGCTCGCCCTCTCCGAGGTCGTGCACGGTGACGATGTGCGGGTGGGAGAGGTTCCCGGCCGCGCACGCCTCCCGGACGAACCGCAGCGCCGCCTTCTGCTGGTCCTCGCCGTGGTGGTTGATGACCTTGACCGCCACCGGCCGCCGCATCCGGGTGTCGAAGGCCCGCCACACCACGCCGAAGCCGCCCTGCCCCAGCCGTTCGACCAGCTGGTACCGCCCGTCGAGCACGTCGCCGACCATCGCCCGCCCACCCCCGGCCCATCCGGCCCCATCGAAGCACCTGAACTCTATCCACGCCGCCGATCCCGCCAACCTCCCCCTTCTCCGCCCTGCCGTCCCCGGGCCCCCGGGTGCGAGGATGAGATCAGGCGCCGCGACGAGGCGGCGGCCCCACGCACAGCCGAGGAGCGCAGTCATGGCCAAGCAGGCCCCGCAGAGCGACCCGGCGCAGGACGCTCCCCAGGTGTCCGCGCGCCAGCACGCGGCAGCCGGGCTGCCCGCCGTCGGCCACAGCCTGCGGATGGCCACCGAGCAGATGGGCGCCCGCCGCACCCTGAGCACCCTGCTCAAGGTCAACCAGCCCGACGGCTTCGACTGCCCCGGCTGCGCCTGGCCGGAGCCGGGGAAGACGCACACCGCCGAGTTCTGCGAGAACGGCGCCAAGGCCGTCGCCGAGGAGGCCACCGAGCGCCGGATCCGCGCCGAGTTCTTCGCCGCCCACCCCGTCGCCGAACTGGCCGAGCGCTCCGGCTACTGGCTCGGCCAGCAGGGCCGGCTCACCCAGCCGATGCTCCTCGACGAGGGCGCCACCCACTACGCGCCGATCTCCTGGGACGACGCCTTCGCGCTGAT
Source organism: Kitasatospora sp. NPDC002551 (assembly GCF_040296005.1). Lineage (NCBI taxonomy): Bacteria > Bacillati > Actinomycetota > Actinomycetes > Kitasatosporales > Streptomycetaceae > Kitasatospora > Kitasatospora sp. NPDC002551. The sequence goes on from NZ_JBEOWI010000008.1 coordinate 127,822, forward strand.
CGCCGAGGAACTGCGCGCCCTGGACACCCCGGACGGCGCCGCGTTCTACACCTCGGGCCGGACCAGCAACGAGGCCGCGTTCGCCTACCAGCTGTTCGCCCGCCGGCTCGGCACCAACAACCTGCCGGACTGCTCCAACATGTGCCACGAGTCCTCCGGCTCGGCGCTCACCGAGACGCTCGGCGTCGGCAAGGGCAGCGTCAGCCTCAAGGACCTCTACCAGGCCGATCTGATCATCGTCGCGGGCCAGAACCCCGGCACCAACCACCCCCGGATGCTCTCCGCCCTGGAGCGCGCCAAGCGCGCCGGGGCCACCATCGTCAGCGTCAACCCGCTGCCCGAGGCCGGGCTGGAGCGCTTCAAGAACCCGCAGCAGGCGCGCGGCCTGGTCGGCCACGGCACCAAGCTGACCGACCTCTTCCTGCAGATCAGGCTCGGCGGCGACCTCGCCCTGTTCCGCGCCCTCAACCAGCTGATCGTCGAGCAGGACGCCGTCGACCACGCCTTCGTCGCCGAGCACTGCCACGGCTTCGAGGAGTTCGCCGCCGAGGCCCGCACCACCTCCCGCGAGGAGGTGCTCACCGCCACCGGCCTGCCGTGGTCTCAGATCGAGGAGCTGGCCCGGCTCACCGTCGCCTCGAAGAAGGTCATCGTCTGCTGGGCGATGGGCCTCACCCAGCACAAGCACGCCGTGCCGACCATCCGCGAGGTGGTCAACTTCCTGCTGCTGCGCGGCAACGTCGGCCGCCCGGGCGCGGGCGTCTGCCCGGTGCGCGGGCACAGCAACGTCCAGGGCGACCGGACGATGGGCATCTTCGAACGCCCCACCGCCGCGTTCCTGGACGCCCTCGGGCGCGAGTTCTCCTTCGAACCGCCGCGCGAGCACGGCCTGGACTCCGTCGACACCATCCGCGCCATGCGCGACGGCCGGATCGGCGTGTTCTTCGCGATGGGCGGCAACTTCGTCGCCGCCACCCCGGACACCGAGGTCACCGAGGCGGCGATGCGCCGCTGCCGGCTGACCGTGCACGTCTCCACCAAGCTCAACCGGTCCCATGTGATCACCGGCGCCCGGGCCCTGATCCTGCCCACCCTCGGCCGCACCGACCGGGACGTCACCGCGCTCGGCGCCCAGTTCGTCAGCGTCGAGGACTCGATGGGCCAGGTCCACTCCTCGCGCGGCGGCCTGCGCCCGCCGGCCCCCGGCCTGCTCTCGGAGACCGCCATCGTCTGCCGGCTCGCCCGGGCGGTGCTCGGGCCGCAGGACACCGTGCCGTGGGAGGACTTCGCCGCCGACTACGACACCCTGCGCGACCGGATCGCCCGGGTCGTCCCCGGGTTCGAGGACTACAACGACAAGGTCCGCCGGCCCGGCGGCTTCACCCTCCCGCACGGCCCGCGCGACACCCGCACCTTCCCCACCGCCACCGGCAAGGCCAACTTCACGGTCAACCCGCTCACGGCCCCCGAGGTCCCGGAAGGCCGCCTCCTCCTTCAGACCCTCCGTTCCCACGACCAGTACAACACCACCATCTACGGCCTGGACGACCGCTACCGCGGCATCAAGGGCGGGCGGCGGGTCGTCCTGGTCGACCCGGCGGACGCCATCGAACTGGGGGTCGCCGACGGCCAGTACGTCGACCTGGTCAGCGAGTGGAAGGACGGCGTGGAGCGCCGAGCCCCCCACTTCCGCGTCGTCCACTACCCGGTCGCCCGCGGCGGCGCGGCGGCGTACTACCCCGAGACCAACGTCCTGGTCCCGCTGGACTCCACCGCCGACGTCAGCAACACGCCCACGTCGAAGGCCGTGGTGATCCGCTTCGAGCCCGACAGCGGCGCCGATGCCTGACCCGACGCCTGACCGGATGCCTGACCCGACGGTCCTCCACCCGATGCCGGAGCAGCCCCGCGTGGTGCTGCTCCGGCCGCTGGTGACCTCCCCGCTCATCGAGGTCGGGGAGTTCACGTACTACGACGACCCGGACGACCCCACCGCGTTCGAGACCCGCAACGTGCTGTACCACTACGGCCCGGAGCGGCTGGTCATCGGCAAGTACTGCGCCCTGGGCACCGGCGTGCGGTTCATCATGAACGGCGCCAACCACCGCACGGACGGCCCGTCCACCTTCCCGTTCCCCATCATGGGCGGCGCCTGGGCCGGCCACTTCGACCTGCTCACCGGCCTCCCCAACCGCGGCGACACGGTGGTCGGCCACGACGTCTGGCTCGGCAACGGCGTGACCGTGATGCCGGGCGTCCACATCGGCCACGGCGCCATCATCGCCACCGGCTCCGTGGTCACCACCGACATCCCCGCCTACACCATCGCCGGCGGCAACCCCGCCCGCGTCATCCGCCCCCGCTACGACGAGGCGGACATCACCCGCCTCCTCACCGTCGCCTGGTGGAACTGGCCCACCGACCACATCACCGCCCACGTGCGGACGATCATGTCCGGCACCGTAGAGGCTTTGGAGGCCGCCGCCCCGGAGTAGGAACTCACCGCTGCCCGAGCGGGCAGGGCGGGGGCGTCTCCGAGGTGGGGTTGTGGGTGCGGGGGCAGGAGACGGCGGCGAGGGAGCGCAGTTGCCGGGTGGGGGTCCAGTACATCCACACGACATCGTGGGGGTAGGCGGCGAGGAAGGCGCGGGCGTGGTCGAGCCGGAGCGTCCGGGAGAGGTCGGTGTCCAGGGCGGGGGCGTCGGCAAGCCGCTTGCCAAGCCAGTCCAGGGCGCTCGCCGGGTCGTCGGTGGTGAGGCTGATCCGGTCGGCCGGCTTGGCGAGCCAGTGCATCACCTCCAGAGGCGGAACCGGACTGTTCCAGGCCGGCCGCCTGCCGTTCTGAGGTTCGGGCGGCCGCCGTTCGACGTCCTCGGGCCGCTTTCCGCCCGCCCAGGCGTAGCAGTGCCAGTGGAGCCCGGTCCTGTGCCAGTGATCCATGCGCGCCTACCCTTGGTGGATGGGTCGGCCCCGCCCCCAATTGGCGTGGGGGCGGGGCCGGTTCGTTCCGGGTGTGTCAGACCGCCGTGTCGAACCGCGCCGGGTCGATGCCCGCCGCCGCCAGTTCGGCCGTGCTGAAGCGCAGTTCCACGCCCGGACGCTTGGTGTCACCCATCACCCACAGTCCGCCCACGACGCCGGGCACCTCCCGCAGGGTCGCGCAGGTCTCGTGCTCCGACTGCGGGTTGCCCCCGCACGCCCGGTACACGGCCACCCCGGCCGGAACCTCGATCTCGTACAGGTCGATGTGCTTCGACACTTCCACCTCCCGTGAATCGACGGGAGCCACAGCGGTTCCCGTCGAGCGGCCACCAACCTAGAGGCGTGGAGTCGGCACTACGAGGCGGTTTCCTGTTCCCTCAAGAAGTCGTCCCGGATGCCTTCGACCAGGCTGCGCATAGCTTCCCCGGCCAAGGCTCCGGCCATAAATCCGTCGAACTTTCGAATATAGGCCTCGACGTCCCGCGGATCGGTGACCGTTATCTCGGCGTGAACGGTCTCGACCGTGACCATGCGGTCGTCCCGGATGACGAAGGAGTGCGCCGGCACGTCGGACTGTCGCACGTCGAGCGGTACGACCCGAACGTCCACATGGGACATCCGGGAGGCGGAAACGATGCGGTCCAACTGCGCGGCCATCATGGCCGCCGGAACGAGACGCCATCGCAGGACGGGCTCGGTGATCACGAGTCGCAGAATCTTGGTGGTGTCGTAGAGAGTCGACTGCCGTGCCAATCGCGCTGCTACTGCGCGCGACAACTGATCCTCACCGAGCCCCTTCCGCCCGAACACCGCCCGAACGTATTCCGGGGTCTGCAGCAATCCGGGGACGATGGAGGGCTGGAACAGCCGAATCAGCCCGGTCGACTCGTCCAATGCCTTGATCTGCTGTTGCTTCCGATGGTGACCGAGTCGGCGGACCAGACGCCATGCCGTGGTCTCGGTGGCCTCCGCCCGTGCGACGGCCATGTATTCGGCCTTGACCTCGTCCGATACTCCTATGGCGGTGAGGATGCGCTCCACATCCACGACGGTGGGAGCCACCTTGCCGGTCTCGATCTTGCTCAGCTTGCTCGCAGACATGACGGCGCCACGGGCGACGGCCTTGGCCTCCTTGCCGGAAGCCTGCCGAAGCGCCCGCAGCGCCGCGCCGAGCTGTGTTCTGTTCACGCGCCGTGCCGGGCCCACCATTCCGGGAACGGCACGGAGTGTGCCATCGCGGTGTCGCGGTACGCCCTGAACTCATCGAGCCGTGCGGTGTCGGGGAAGTCGGCGCCGAGGTACTTGCCGTGGCCGTCGTAGTTCATCGCGGCCACGGTCTCATCGTCGAAGAGCCAGAAGTCAGGTGCCTGCGGGACGGGGTTCTCCTGGTCGGTGGTGTCCAGGATGAAGAACTCCTCTCCGGCCGCCATGTTGCGGTGATACCCCCACGCGAGTTCGAAGCGGAGGTAGTCGGTGAGCGGGCGCGAGAGGACGTGGACCCGGTACATGCGCTTCCCCGAACGGGTGGCCTCGGCCACCGTCCCGACCCAGCCGGCGGTCCGGTAGTCCTCCGGCTGCTCCTCCCCGGCGAGGAAGGCGTGAAAGGCGTCCACCCCACCGGACTGGCTGTAGTCGTCGAGCGTCTCCAGCCGGAACGCCGTCTGTTCGAACGCCGAGAACCAGTCCCCCAGGGTCCTAGATGAGGTTGTCACGGACGGCCTTTCGGATGAGTTCGACAGGGATCTCGACCAATGACTCGTGAGCCGGAATCCGGAGACCGTGCGGTGATCCGATCCCCCTGAACAGCGAGGGTGCCACGATCCGTCAGGTACAACGTCGGGCAGTCTCCGTCATCACATGAACCTACAATCCGCGTCAGCTCCACTGCCGCCTCCTCGGTGGCCCGGTGTCACGACAATGGTCCCGAGACCCCAGACCGGCCGACAAGAGGTTGCCGTTTCCAACACTGGAAACCACCCCACCTCTGAACCGGTGCCCCTCGCTCGGGCCGAGCGAGGGGCACCGGGGTCAGGCGCGGTGGTCGAGTTCGCCGGCCTTGATGGCGTTGAGGAGGCCAGCGAAGGTCTCCAGGTCGGCACGAAGGACGACGTGGCCGTCGTCGGACTCACGGATCTCTACCGTGCACCGATCCGCTGTACGGACCTCGATACACGCATTACTCGACCCGGAGTAGCTGGACTTCTGCCATATGGGGCTACCCATGCTTGCGCACTACCTCACTCTTGACGGAACGGATGAAGTCTCGCGACTCCCCCTCCGACAGAGCTACCGAGGCCACACTGGCCAGCACCTCACGATAGTTCGACAGATCGGAAGGGGTATCGAAGAGCGGACAACCGAAGCTGATGTCGATCTGCACGGTGTCCAGCTCGGGGACCGGCCCCTCGGCATAGACGAAGTTCTCACTGGGGCCAGGTAGCGCTTCAACATCGAACGGCACGACGCGGATGGAGACTACCGGGTCCTCCGAGTCATCAACGAGGACTTCGAGCTGGTCGGCAAGCACCTTCGGTCCGCTGAACTGCATGCGCAATGCCGCTTCGTGGATGAATGCCGTGTAGGGCGTTGCGCCTGATCGAACGGCCTGCTGCCGCTGCAGCCTGAATGCCATCCTGAGGTCGACATCGGCCGATGGCAGCGGCGGAACAGCACGGGCGAACACCGATGCCGCGTACGCGGGCGTCTGGAGCAGCCCGGGAAGAAAAGTGATCGAGTAGGTGGAAACCCTTCGGGCATGCCCCTCGATCGCCGCAACGTCCAGCAGGTCGGTCGCAAGGCCGTCGCCGTACGCCTCCCACCAACCGGCGTCCGGCTGCTTGATCATGTCCGCGAGCGCATCGACCAAAGGCTTGTTGGTGCAGACGCAGGCGGCTGCGATCTCTCGCAGCCGCTCCACGCTGACGGCCGACTTGCCGTTCTCCATCTGAGTCACCAGAGCGGGAGTCACCCCGAGCAGGCGGGCGAGCTGGCTGCCGCCGAGGCCGGCCGCCTCTCTCATCCTCCGGAGCTCGGCGCCGAGGCGGCGTTGGCGAAGGGTTGGCTTCTGACGAAGGGCCATGGCGTCCTCTCAGGCGGTTCCGACGCCAGTGTGCCGTGCCGCCCACAACGAGAGCCACCGGGGTCCGGGTAGGCGGCCTCAAGGGGTGGAGCATCCCCCTTCAGGGGGAACTTCCCGCACATGGATTAACTTTAAGAGCCGATGCGCTATGGTCGGTCTCACAATGATCCGACGGATCGTCAGTAATGCCTGTTCGCTCGGGCAGTAGGCGCATGCTGCCCATTCGCACCGCAGAGCAGCCAGGTCCGGACTGGCCTCGTTCACGGTGACGCATCCGTCGATACTCCTCCCCTCTTGCCTCTTCCCATGGAGGTCTGCCATGCGTGCCCTCAACCCGCCCGACTGCACCACCGTCCGCGCCGAGCTCCGCTCCCTCCTCCACACCGCCGGCTGGCCGCCCGACACCATCACCGACGCCGAACTCGCCTTCCAGGAACTGTTCGTCAACGCGTGGCAGCACGGCCTCTCCCCCGCCCCCGGCGTCCTGGTCTCCCTCCTGCCGACCACCCTGCGGGTCTCGGTCTGCGACAACAGCCCCGACCTCCCCGAGCCCCCTACCCCCGCCGACCCCTACGCCCTCTCCGGGCGCGGCCTCCACCTCGTCCAGGCCCTCACCCACCGCTTCGGCGCCACCCCCACCAAGACCGGCAAGATCACCTGGTTCGAGCTGGACGCCGCCGCGTGAACGCCCCCATCACCCCTGGCGACACGTACCTGCGCACCTACACCGAGCCCGAGGCCACCGCCCTCCTGCGCGAACTCCACGAGCGCGGCAAGCCCTTCGGCATCCAGTGGGGCTCCGCCACCGTCAACGGCACCACCACCGACGGCCGCCTCCTCATCGACTTCGGCGACACCTCCCTCGCCACCCTCCTCAACCTCCTCGAACTCCTCCGCGAAACGAGCCGAAGGTGACCGCCTTCCTCATCGGCGCCGCCTTCGCCGCCCTCCTCGCCCTCGCCCTCACCACCGTGATCACCGGCGTCATCACCGCCCTCAAGATCGGCCCGCCCCCGCCGCCCATCACCCGCCACGGACGCTGGGAACTCCGCACCCTCCCAGACGGCACCCCCGAATACGCCTGGATCGCCCGCCAGGCCGGTTACTTCAGCCCCGAAACCAACCCCCACAACCACAAGCCCCACGGCCGCCACCGAACACCCCGGTAGCCACCCGGAGTGGGAAGTCGGACCGGCCGACTTCCCACTCCCCCAGCCAGACCGCCCCAGGGAATCGGCCGCGAACCGCCGTGAAGTCGTCGGCGAACCCGCCCCTCCTCGGACCTCGGAGTAGGAGGTCGAACGGGCCGACTTCCTACTCTGGTGGCCCTCGCTCCGGCCGAGCGAGGGCCACTGCGGTTCTCCGGTGGCCCCTTGCGCGCGGCAAGGGGCCACCGGGAGCAGAAACCGCGGCGTGCCTCGGAGTAGGAGGTCCGCCCTGTCGACGTCCTACTCTGGGCCCACCCCATCCGCCTGCAACGCGGGGCGGGAGGAGGTGTGGTGGAGGCGGGCTCTACGGGTGCGGACATGACGAGGCCGGGCTTCGAGAGGGTCTCGAAGCCCGGCCTCTGCGGGTCAGTTCTGGGTGGGCGAGAGGGTCCCGGAGGCGGAGGCGGAGGCGGAGGCGGAGGCGGTGCCGGAGGCGGTGCCGGAGGCCTTGGCGCTGGAGGAGCCGGTGGCGGTGGGCGAGCCGGTGCCGGTGCCGGTGGCGGTGGGCGTCGGGGTGTCGGTGGGCGTCGCCGTCGGCGTGCCGGTACCGGTCGGGGTGGAGCTCGGGGTGGAGGAGGGGGTCTCGGTCGGCGTGCCGGTCGGGGTCCCCGTGGGCGTCCCGGTCGGCGTGCCGGTGGCCGACGGGTCCGGCGTGGTGCTCGGCGTGCCGGTGGCGGACGGGTCCGGGGTGGTCGGCGCGGTGGGCGTGGACGGGTCCGTGCCCGGGGTCGGGGTCACCGGCGGCACCGGGACCACCGGGACCACCGGCGGCACGGGCGTGCCGGGGTCGACCGGCGGCTGGTTGAACGGGCTGGACGCGATCGGGGTGACCGAGTCCCAGCCGGCCGGAAGGTCCGGGACCTTCCACGCGCCGCCGGCCTCGTCGGCCGCGCCGTCCGGGTCGGGCCGCACCGCGCCGAGGATCGGGTTGGCCCCGATCGGCCCGACCTTGACGTACGAACCCGGCCGCGGCGCGTGCACGACGAGCCCGCCGCCGATGTACATCGAGACGTGCGTGGCGCCCTCGAAGTAGATGATCAGATCGCCGGGCCGCAACTGGTTGAGCGGGACGTGCTGGAGCTGCGCCCACTGCTCCTGGCTGGTGCGCGGGATCGGCTTGCCGGCGTGCAGCCAGGCCTGCGAGGTGAGCCCGGAGCAGTCGAAGACGTCCGGCCCGGCGCCGCCCCACACGTAAGGCTTGCCGAGCTGGGCGAGCGCCCAGGCGACCGCGGCGCGGCCGGCCAGCGACGGGGTGCGCTCGCCCTTGCCGAGCACGCCGCTGGCGAGGAAGGCGAGCTGGGCCTCGTCGGCCTTGGCCTTCTCGACCTGCTCCAGCTCGGCGCGCTGGGCACCGGTGAGCGAGGAGACCAGCTGCTCGACGGCGGCGAGGTCGGCGGCGACCTTGGCCTTGGCGGCGTCCTGCTGGGTGACCAGGGTCTGCGAGGTGGCGAGCGCCTCCTCGTTCTGCTTCTGCAGCCCGCTCAGCGCGTCGCGGTCGGAGGTCAGCTTGTTGAGGAACTCGTTCTGCGAGCGGCTGGCGGCGGCGAGCAGCTCGGCGATGGTGACGGCCTCGTACGGGTCCTTGGAGAGCAGCAGCTCGGCGTAGGCGGACGCGGAGCCGTTGCGGTACTGGGCGGCGGCGAGCTGGGCGGCGATGTCGGTGCCGGCGTCGACCTGCTTCTGCTGGCGCTCCAGCTTGGTCTTCAGCTCGGCGAGCGAGGCCTGCTGGGTGGCGACCCTGTCGACGGCCGCGTTGTACTGCTCGGTGGCCGCCTCGGCGCCCTGGTAGAGCGCGTGCAGCTGGTCGAGCAGCGGCCCGAGGGTGGCCTTGGCCTGGGCGAGCGGGTCACCGGCGGCGTCGGCGACCGGAGGAGCGGTGGGCGCCGTCGGGGCCGGGTCGGCCCAGGCCGCACCGGCGGCCAGCGGCAGCGACAGCGCGGCGGCCGCGAGCACGGCGCCGCAGCGCAGCGCGGCGCGGACCCAGGCCGGCCGCCTGCCTCCCGGGGTTCCGGATGCGCCCGTCGGCCGTCCGTCCGTCAGTTCCGCGCGCCGTGCCGCCCCGCCCATGGACCTCGTCCTCCCCGCCCGCCCGCGCTCCGGCGTCCCCGGACCTCCGGCTGATCCTGCCACGGGTTACTCGCCGGAAACAGACCGCGCCCGTACGGCCCGATGAATTTTTCGCCCTGCCTGTGAGGCAGCTCTCAGCAAATGGGGCGAAGCGGACGGATCTCCACTAATGTCCTGCTCAGCACGGCGGACGCCACCCATCGGAAAGGTCCCGGCAACCCCTCCGACACCGTCGGAACCTCGATTCCGATGCCAGTTCACCTTCCGTTCACCAAGCGTCCCTACCGTCGCGCACGACACCAACGTCAGTGCGACAACTACGACGATTGTTTGGGTATGGAACACATCTCGTTCCTGGTGGCCGTTGTGATCATCACCGCGCTCGCCTTCGACTTCACCAACGGGTTCCACGACACCGCCAACGCGATGGCCACCTCCATCGCGACGGGAGCCCTCCGGCCGAAGGTCGCGGTCACCATCGCGGCCCTCCTCAACTTCGCGGGCGCGTTCCTCTCCGTGAAGGTCGCCACCACCATCTCCGGCGGGATCGTCAACGAGAAGACCGGTGTCCATCCGGAGATCATCTTCGCCGCACTGGCCGGTGCCATCCTCTGGAACCTGCTGACCTGGCTGCGCGGTCTGCCGTCCAGTTCCTCGCACGCGCTCTACGGCGGCCTGATCGGCGCCACCGTGGTCGGCGTCGGCGCCAACGGCGTCAACTTCGACACCGTGGTCAGCAAGATCCTCATCCCGGCGATCGCCTCCCCGCTGGTGGCCGGCCTGGCCTCCTGGGGCGCCACCAAGCTCGCCTTCGCGATCACCCGCAAGAGCAGCGAGCAGACCGTCGGCAAGGGCTTCCGCACCGGCCAGATCTTCTCCTCCTCGCTGATCTCGCTGGCGCACGGCACCAACGACGCCCAGAAGACGATGGGCATCATCACCCTGACCCTGGTCTCGGTCGGCGCCCTGCCGAAGGGCGCGCTGCCCCCCACCTGGGTCATCGTCTCGGCCGGTGCCGCGATCGCGCTGGGCACCTACATGGGCGGCTGGCGGATCATCCGCTCGATGGGCAGCGGCCTGGCGGACATCACCCCGCGCCAGGGCTTCGCCTCCGAGTCGGCCGCCGCGACGGTCATCCTGACCTCCTCCAGCATGGGCTTCGGCCTCTCCACCACCCAGGTCTGCTCCGGCGGCATCATGGGCGCCGGCCTCGGCGGCCCGAAGGCCGAGCTGCGCTGGGGCATGGTCCGCCGCATGGTCTACACCTGGGGCCTGACCCTGCCCGCCGCCGCCACCGTGGGCGGACTCGCCGCCTACCTGGCCGAGCGGGGCAACTGGGGCGTCGTCCTGGTCGGCGCCGTCCTGGTGGCCGGCTCGGCCGCGATGTGGGTCGTCTCCCGCCGCCAGCCGGTCGGCGCGGACAACGTCAACGCCGCCTCCGACGTCACCCCGGTCGAGGCCGGCCCGGCCGCCGTGCCCACCGTCCCGAACCCCGCCTCGCCCCCCGCCTCGACCACGGTCGCGGCCTGACCGCCGCCGGCTGAGGAGCTCGAAACACCATGCACATCAAGTGGAACGCCCTGGCCCAGACCGCCGGTGTCAGCTTCGGCATCACCGTCACCGTGGTCGCCGTCTTCGCGCTCGGCATCCTGGCCCTGTCCCGCCGCGAGGCCGCGCTCACCGCGCGCCGCGAGGCGGCCGGCCCGGGCGCCCCGGCGGCCGGCGGCCGGCTGGCCCTGGCCGGCGCGTACGCCTGCTTCGCCGTCTGCGGCGCGGCCGTCCTCTACGGACTGAGCCTGATCGCCAACAAGTAGCAGCAGCCGAACGTCCGAGGGCCGGGAGCAGCGATCCGCTCCCGGCCCTCCGGCGTACCCGGCCCGGCGTGCTCAGTCCTGGCCGGTGCGCAGCACGGTCTCGCGGATGAACAGCACCGTGACGAAGGCCAGCAGCGCGAACGGCGCCGCCACCAGGAAGATCACGCCGACGCCGTGCCCGAACGCGTCGGTGACCAGCGGAACCAGTTGCGCGGGCAGCTTGTGCAGGTCGGGGATGCCGCCGCCGAGCGAGCCGCCACCGCCCGCCGGAACGCCCGCGTCGGCCAGGTTCTCGGCGAGGTAGTGCCCGACCCGGTTGGTCATCAGCGCGCCGAGCGCCGAGACGCCCATCGCGCCGCCCATGGTGCGGAAGAAGGTGACGACCGAGCTGGCCGCGCCGAGTTCCTCGCGCGGCACGGTGTTCTGGACGGCGAGCACGAGGTTCTGCATGGTCAGGCCGAGGCCCACGCCGGTGACCGCCATGTAGACGGAGAGCAGGCCGTAGTTCGTGTCGGCCCGGGCGGTGCCGAGCAGGCCGAAGCCGATGGCCAGCAGCAGCGTGCCGCTGACCAGGTAGGCCTTCCACTTGCCGTACTTGGTGATCAGCTTGCCGGCGACGGTGGAGGAGACGGCCAGGCCGAGGATCATCGGCAGGGTCATCAGGCCGGCCACCGTCGGGGACTTGTCCCGGGCGAGCTGGAAGTACTGGCTGAGGAAGGTGGTGGCCCCGTACATCCCGATGCCGACCAGGACGCTGGCCAGCGCGGCGAGGGTGACCGTCCGGTGCTGGAACAGGTGCGGCGGGATGATCGGCTCGGCCGCGCGGCGCTCGACGACGACGGCGAGCGCGCCGAGCAGCAGTCCGCCGCCGACCATGACCGCGGTCTGCCAGGAGAGCCAGGCGTAGTTCTTGCCGGCCAGGGTGATCCAGATCATCAGCAGGCTGACCGCGGCGGTGATCACCAGGGCGCCGAGGTAGTCGATCTTCACCTTGCGCTTGACCACGGGCAGCTTCAGGGTGCGCTGCAGCACCAGGATCGCGGCCAGCGCGAACGGGATGCCGACGTAGAAGCACCAGCGCCAGCCGAGCCAGGGGGTGTCGACGATGACGCCGCCGATCAGCGGGCCGCCGATGGTGGCCAGCGCGAAGACGGCGCCGAAGTAGCCGCTGTACCGGCCGCGCTCGCGCGGCGGGACCATCGCGGCCAGGCAGATCTGGGCGAGGGCGGTGACACCGCCGGCGCCGATGCCCTGGAGGGCGCGGCAGGCGATCAGCTGACCGGTGTTCTGGGAGAGGCCGGCCAGCGCGGAGGAGGCGATGTAGATCACCAGGGCGATCTGCAGCAGCAGCTTCTTGCTGGCGAGGTCGGAGAGCTTGCCCCAGATCGGGGTGGAGGCGGTGAGGGTGAGCAGGGTCGCGGTGATCACCCAGGTGTAGGCGGACTGTCCGCCGTGCAGGTCGGTGAGGATCCGCGGCAGCGCGTTGGAGACGACGGTCGACGAGAGCACGGCGACGAAGAGGCCGAGCAGCAGGCCGGAGAGCGCCTCCATCACCTGCCGGTGCGTCATCGGTTGGTCGGTCGTGGCGGCGGCTCCGGTCGAGGCAGGCGTGGTGGTGGCGGTCATCAAGGTCCTTCGGAATAGTTGCCTGAAGCAACCATAAGCGCGGATGGTTGACTTGGGCAACATTCGTCAAGAACAAGTAAAGCCCGGACCGATCCCGGCCCGGGCCCGTGCGCCCACCGCTCAGCCGGTGGGGGCGGCCGCCTCGCCGACCACGTCGTTGAAGCGGTGCAGCAGCTCGGCGAAGCGGACCACGTCCTCCTCCGGCCAGCCGCCCATCAGCTCCTGGATCCGGGCCATCCGGGCGGCCCGGGCGGCCAGGTAGCGCCGCCGGCCGTCCTCGGTGAGCGAGACGCGCGCGGAACGGCGGTCCAGCGGGTCCACCTCGCGGGCCAGCAGCCCCAGCTCCTCCAGCGCCCGGATCTGCCGGCTGATCGTCGCCTTGCCGACCGCGAAGTGCACGCCGACGTCGGTCACCCGCACCGGCCCGGCCTGCTCGACGTAGCCCAGCAGGCTGTACGCCATGCCCTCCAGTCGCGGGTGGACCCGCCGGGACAGCTCGGCCACCCGGGCCCGGCCGCGCCGGAACAGCACGCCCACCTCGCGCTCCACCGCCAGCAGCGGGTCCTCGTCCTGACCCTGACCGGGGCCTTCGTTCGGCGTACTCACCGCGCAAGTATCCCGCAGCACATTCGGACCGCCCCCGGCGCGGGAGAAACCTCCGCGAAACTAGTTCATGCTATTAAGTACCCGGTTTCCCCCGATACGCAAGGAGATGTGCATGACCGCCCCAGGGCAGCAGGAACCAGAGCCCGCCGAGGCACCGGAGCACGCGTCCGAGCCGGCGCCGAGGAAGGGCTTCGCGGCCGAACTGAAGGGAGCGGTCACCCCGCGTGCGGCGTTGCTGGTGATCGGCGTGCTGCTCCTCCAGCTGGGCTTCGTCACCTCCTACGTGGGCGCGCTGCACCAGCCGAAGCCGCACGAGCTGTCGATCGCGGTGGTCGCCCCGCCGCAGGTCGCCCCCAAGCTGGTCCAGGGTCTGGAGTCGATCCCGGACGAGGCCGTGAAGGCCTCCACCGCGCCGGACGCGGAGAGCGCCACCGAGCAGATCAAGGACCAGAAGATCTACGCCGCGCTGGTGGTGAACCCGGCCTCCACCGAGGACGTGTTGCTGGTCGCCAACGCGCGCGGGCCGTCCGCCGCCCGGGCCGCCGAGACCATCGTCACCGGACTGGAGAAGAGCCAGGGCCGCACCGTCGTGGTCCAGGACGTGGTGCCGCTCGCCCAGGGCGACGCCAACGGGCTCTCCTCCTTCTACCTGGTGATCGGCTGGTGCGTCGGCGGCTACCTGGTCGCCTCGATCCTCGGCGTCAGCGCCGGTGCCAAGCCGGCCAACGCCAACCGGGCGCTGATCCGGCTCGGCACCCTGGCGCTGTACTCGGTCGCGGCCGGCATCGGCGGCGCGCTCATCGTGCAGACGATCCTGGACGCGCTGCCCGGCTCGTTCTGGGCGATGTCCGCCCTCGGCGCGCTGGTGGTCTTCGCGGTCGGCGCCTTCACCATGGCCCTGCAGTGCCTGTTCGACATCATCGGCATCGGCATCGCGGTGCTGATCTTCGTGGTGCTCGGCAACCCGAGCGCCGGCGGTGTCTTCCCGCCGCCGATGATGCCGCCGTTCTGGCGGGCGATCGGGGCCTGGTTCCCGAACGGCGCCGGCACCGACGCGGCCCGCTCGATCGCCTACTTCGACGGCACCAACCTGACCCAGCCGCTGCTGGTCCTGCTGGTCTGGGCGCTGGTCGGCGTCGGCGTCACCTTCGCCGCCGTCCTCAACCGGCCCTCGCACGTGGCCCGCGAGCTGGTCAAGAGCTGAGGCGCCGGAAGAGCCGGGGCGCCGGAAGAGCCGAGGCCTCGGGAAGCCCGGGGCGGCTGGAGGCGGGGCTCAGACCGCCTCCAGCCGCCCCGGGTCCGCGAGCAGCGAGCGGACCACGCCGACCGCGGCCCCCAGCAGCGGGCCGCGGCGGCCCAGCCGGGAGACCGTCAGCCGCTCGCCCGACCAGGGGCGGACGGTCACCCGGGCGGCCAGCTCGGCCCGCATCGCGGGCAGCAGCCAGGGCGCCAGCTGGGCGTAGCCGCCGCCCAGCAGCACCTCGGCCGGGTCCAGCAGGTTGACCGCGCCGGCCGCGGCGATGCCCAGCGCGGTACCGGCGCCGTCCAGCGCCCTCAGCACCTCCCGGTCCCCCGCCTCGGCCCGTTCGGCGAGCAGCGCCACCCAGTCGCCGCGCACGCCCTCCAGCCCGGCGGCGCGCAGCACCGCCGCCTCCCCCGCGTACTGCTCCAGGCAGCCGTGCGCCCCGCACGCGCAGCGCGGCCCCTCCGGGTGCACCGGGACGTGGCCCAGCTCGCCCGCGTAGCCGTGCGCGCCGCGCAGCAGCCGGCCGTCGACGACGATCGCCGAGCCGATCCCGGCCTCGGCCGAGACGTGCAGGAAGTGCTCCGGCCCGTCGCCGAGCCACAGCTCGGCGAGCCCGCCGAGGTTGGCCTCGTTGTCGGCCCGCACCGGCAGCGCGGCCAGGTCCGAGGCGTGGGCCGCGCGCAGCGCGAGCCGCATCTCGGCGGCGGCCCCGACGTCCCGCCAGCCCAGGTTGGCGGCCCGCTGGAGCAGCGCGCCGTCGGCCGCGACCAGTCCGGGCACGGCCAGCGCCAGCCCGGCCGGGCGCAGTCCGGCGTCGGCGGCGGCCCGGCGGAGCAGTTCGGCGAGGTCGGCCATGACGGCGGCGGGCTCCCGGCCCCGGTTGCGGATCTCCTGGCGGCGCCAGGAGCGGACCTCGCCGCGCAGGTCGACCACGCAGGCGCCCAGGTGCTCCACCCCGATCTCGGCGCCGAGGCCGGCCGGGCCGTCCCGGTTGAGCCCGAGCGCCGTGCCGGGCCGGCCGACCTTGCCGCTGGGGGCGGCCGGGCCCTCCTCAACCACCAGTCCGGCCGCGATCAGCTCCTCGGCGAGCGAGGAGACGGCGGCCCTGGTCAGCCCGGTCTCGGCGGCCACCTCGGCGCGCGAGCGCGGGGTGCGGGCGATGACCCGCAGCACCAGCGCCAGGTTGGCCCGGCGCATCCCCTGCTGGCTCGCCGGCCCGCCCACCAGGGGGCCCTCCGCCTCACGCATCGCCCTCACCCGCCCCGGCTTCCGCCGCCCGCAGCCGCGTGCCCTCCCCCACCCCGGCCACGGACTGCTCCACCCGGGTGAACACCCAGCGCTGCATGGCCCAGAAGCGGAACAGCATCGCCACGAAGGTGCCCAGCACCATCCCGCTCAGGAAGTCGGCGACCTCCTGGGCGAGCGGGCCGACCCTCGGCTCGCGCAGGTCGAGCAGGTAGCGCGAGACGATCAGCGGCAGGTCGTTGACGGCCACGGCGACGGCGCTCACCAGCAGGAACAGCAGCGGTTCGCGCCGCCGCCAGGAGGAGCGGAAGCTCCACCGCCGGTTGAGCAGGTAGGAGACGGCGGTGCCGACCACCGTCGCCACGGTGAGCGCCACCACCGGTTTGCGCTCCAGCACGGTGAGCCGCAGCGCGTAGTTGATCAGCAGCGTCAGGGCGAAGCAGCCGCTGCCGACCAGCAGGAACTTCACCAGCCTGCGGTGCCGGACCAGGAGGGGGCGCACCCGCTCCGGCACCCGGGCCAGCACGCGCTGGGTCAAGGACGGCACCCTCGCAGTCTGGCACGCGCACCGCGGCCCGTCCCGTCCGGCGGACCACCGGACGGGACGGGCGCGGCGGGCGGCGGGCCGGGGCCGTCAGGCCGCCGCCACCAGCACGGCGGCCGGCTCCAGGGCCAGCTCCAGCACCTCCCGGACGTCCGCGACCGGGTGGACGGTCAGCCGCTCCAGCACCTCGGCGGGCACGTCGTCCAGGTCGGCCTCGTTCCGCTTGGGCACGATCACCGTGGTGATCCCGGCGCGGTCGGCGGCGAGCAGCTTCTGCTTCACCCCTCCGATCGGCAGCACCCGCCCGGTCAGCGACACCTCACCGGTCATCGCCACGTCCGGGCGCACCTTGCGCCCGGAGAGCAGCGAGGCCAGCGCCGTGGTCATGGTGATGCCGGCGCTCGGGCCGTCCTTGGGGATGGCTCCGGCCGGGATGTGCAGGTGCACGCCGCGGTCGCGCAGCGAGGTGACCGGCAGCTCCAGCTCGGCGCCGCGCGAGCGCAGGTAGGAGAGCGCGATGTGCGCGGACTCCTTCATGACGTCGCCCAGCTGGCCGGTCAGGGTCAGCCCGGTGCCGCCGGTCTCGGCGTCGGCGAGCGAGGCCTCGATGTAGAGGACGTCGCCGCCCGCCCCGGTGACCGCCAGGCCGGTGGCCACGCCGGGCACCGCCGTGCGCCGCTCGGCGGGCTCCTGGGCCGCCTCGGGGACGTGGTGCGGCCTGCCGATCAGGGCGCGCAGGTCGTCGGCGCCGATCGCGGCGGGCAGCTCGCGCTCGCCCAGCTCGTTCTGCGCGGCGACCTTGCGCAGCACCCGGGCGATGGCCCGTTCCAGGTTCCGCACGCCGGCCTCGCGGGTGTACTCGCCGGCGAGCCTGCGCAGCGCCGGCTCGTCGACCGCGACCTCCTCGTCCTTGAGTCCGGCCCGCTCCAGCTGGCGCGGGAGCAGGTGGTCGCGGGCGATGACGACCTTCTCGTCCTCGGTGTAGCCGTCCAGGCGGACCAGCTCCATCCGGTCGAGCAGCGGCTCGGGGATGGCCTCCAGCACGTTGGCGGTGGCGAGGAAGACCACGTCGGAGAGGTCCAGCTCGACCTCCAGGTAGTGGTCGCGGAAGGTGTGGTTCTGCGCCGGGTCGAGCACCTCCAGCAGGGCGGCGGCCGGGTCGCCCCGGTAGTCGGAGCCGACCTTGTCGATCTCGTCGAGCAGGACGACCGGGTTCATCGAGCCGGCCTCCTTGATCGCCCGGACCAGGCGGCCGGGCAGCGCGCCGACGTAGGTGCGCCGGTGGCCGCGGATCTCCGCCTCGTCCCGGACGCCGCCGAGCGCGACCCGGACGAACGTGCGGCCCATGGCGCGGGCCACCGACTCGCCGAGCGAGGTCTTGCCGACGCCGGGCGGGCCGACCAGGGCCAGCACCGCGCCTCCGCGGCGGCCGCCGACCAGCCCGAGCCCCTGGTCGGAGCGGCGCTTGCGGACGGCCAGGTACTCGACGATGCGCTCCTTCACGTCGGCCAGGCCGGCGTGGTCGGCGTCCAGCACCGCGCGGGCGCCGGCGATGTCGTAGGAGTCCTCGGTGCGCTCGTTCCAGGGCAGCTCCAGGACGGTGTCCAGCCAGGTGCGGATCCACGAGCCCTCGGGCGACTGCTCGCTGGAGCGCTCCAGCTTGTCGACCTCCTTGAGCGCGGCCTCGCGGACCTTCTCGGGCAGGTCGGCGGCCTCCACCCGGGCGCGGTAGTCCTCCTCCTCGTCGGCCGGCTCGCCGTTCAGCTCGGCCAGCTCCTTGCGGACGGCCTCCAGCTGGCGGCGGAGCAGGAACTCCTTCTGCTGCTTGGCGACGCCCTCCTCGACGTCCTTGCGGATGGTGTCGTTGACCTCCTCCTCGGCGAGGTGGTCGCGGAGCAGGCCGAGCGCGTACTCCAGTCGCGCGACCTGGTCGGCCTCCAGCAGGACCTTGAGCTTCTGCTCGGGGGTGATGAAGGGCGCGTAGCCGATGTTGTCGGCGAGCTCGCCGACGCCCTCGATGGCGGCCACCCGATCGACGACCTGCCAGGCGCCGCGCTTGCGCAGCCACTGGGTGGACAGGCTCTTGTACTCCTTGACCAGCTCGGCGGCGCGCCCGGCCACCGGGGTGCCGGCCGAGGACTCCCGGAACGGCGTGGTCTCCACCCAGAGCGCGGCGCCCGGTCCGGTGGTGCCGACGCCGATCCGCACCCGGCGCACCGCGCGGACCAGCGCGGCCGGCTGCCCGATCGCGTTGGGGCCGTCGGCCAGCCGGCCGACCTGCTCGACGGTGGCGAGGGTGCCGACCGCCGCGTACGAGCCGTCCACCCGCGGGACCAGCAGGACCTGCGGCTTCCCGGTGCTGCCGGTGGCGGCGGCGCGCGCGGCCTCGACGGCGGCGCGGACCTCGGTGTCCTTCAGGTCCAGCGGAACGACCATGCCCGGCAGGACGACCTCGTCGTCGAGCGGCAGCACGGGCAGGGTGAGCGGTGTGGACGTCGATGCCATGATCTCTCCCCAGTCAGCGAACTTGAGTCGACCTGACTAAGGCCTGGCGCCCGCCGGTTGTTCCCCGCACTTCGTTCGCCATGAGCGAACGCGAAACCGGCCCTGGTGGCACCGTCAAAAACGGCGGCCCGGGACGGCTCGGAAGCGGTCCAGCACCGCGGCCCGGCCCGGCGAGGGCGCGGGCGCGGAGGCGGGCGCGGAAGCCGGGCGGGGGCGCTCGCCGGCCGTCCCGAGCCGGGTGCGGTGCGGCCGGTACCCGTCCCAGCGGCGCAGCCACCGCCACAGCACCACTCCGGCCAGCAGTGCCACCGGGTGGCCGACCCCGGTCACCAGGTCCCGGTCGGCGGCGATCTGCTCGGCGATCAGCGCGACGGCCAGCCCCAGCACGACCGTCCGCCCCGCCGGGCGCAGCAGCCCGGCCAGCGCGCCGAGGCTGGCCAGCACGCCGTAGCTGACGCCGATGTCCAGGTAGTCCATCGCGGCCGGCTCCAGGTGCCCGCTCTCCACCGCGACGATCACCACGCCCTGGGAGAGCAGGGTGGCGCCGATGTGCCCGGCGGCGAAGACGGCGGCCGCCCGGCCCGGGCCGACCCGGCGCTCCAGCGGCGCGACGGTGAGCGCGAAGGCCCACAGGTAGGGCACCCAGTCCGCGCCGGCCACCCAGAAGCCGCTCAGCAGCAGGGCGCGCAGCGGGTGCCGCAAGAGGTTGTGCCCGTCCGAGCTGGACGCCTCCTGGAGCCGGAGCACCAGGTCCGGGTCGGCGAGCTGGGCGAAGGTGGCGGTGGCCCCGACCACGGCGAGGTAGCCGAGCGCGAAGGGGTTGCGCCGCGGGGTCGGCACCCGGGCCAGCAGCCAGTCGACCGCCCCGGCCCGCAGGCCGTGCCGGAGCATCCCGTACGGCGGCACGCCACGCCCGGCGCGCACCTGTCGCTCCGTCACGTCGCCTCCGCTCCACCGTCCGCAGCCGTCGCCCCCGCGCGTGTCCAACGTACCGGCGCGTACCGGAAATCCCACCCCCCGCGATTTGTCGTGGTCACGGTACGGCCGGCGCCTGGGAGCGGGCTGGGAGAACGCTGAACGGGGCCGGTCCGCCGGACGGCCGCATTGGTCCAGACCATCTCCCCCCACCCGGGGGCCCGTCCCCGCTGACCGGCGGCTTGGCGTCAACTGATGTGCATACGTACCGTTACGGAGTGAAAAAACGCCGGGTAAGGTATCGGCCCGTGCCCACTTCCGAGTGGGCCCGACAGTCGGCCCGGCAAACCGGCCCGCGGGCCGGAAATGCCCGGTCCACCTGCCGGGAAACACCCGCTGTCCGTACGCTGCGAGGTGTGCGGGAGAAGTGAGCGGCGCGTGCGCCCTCGCCGATCCCTCGCACGCGACGGGACGGCGGACCCGGCACAGTCCACGACGGAACAAGACTACGAGCGGAGCCTTCGCCATCCCCACAGATGGCCGGCCCGCAGCCCTGGGGGCGGTGGCGTGACCGTGACAGAAATTCAGCAGGACAACCAGAACGCCGGCGGCACGGTGAGCAGTCAGCGCAGAGTGCTGGTGGTCGAGGACGAGCCCACGATCGCCGAGTCCATCGCGGCCCGGCTGGGCGCGGAGGGCTTCAAGGTCGCCGTGGCCCACGACGGCCCGGGCGCCGTCGACGGCTTCCACACCTGGCAGCCCGACCTCGTCGTCCTCGACATCATGCTGCCCGGCTTCGACGGCCTGGAGGTGTGCCGCCGGATCCAGGCCCAGCGCCCGGTGCCGGTCCTGATGCTCACCGCGCGGGACGACGAGACGGACCTGCTGGTCGGCCTCGGCGTCGGCGCCGACGACTACATGACCAAGCCCTTCTCGATGCGCGAACTGGCCGCCCGGGTCAACGTGCTGCTGCGCCGCGTCGAGCGCGCCCAGCAGGCCGCCCGCACGCCCGCGCTCGGCAGCCTGCGCTTCGGCGAACTGGAGATCGACCACGTCCAGCGCCGGGTCCGGCTGGCCTCGGGCGACGTCCACCTGACGCCGACCGAGTTCGACCTGCTCGCCTGCCTGGCCGCCCAGCCGCGCGCCGTGCTCACCCGCGAGCAGCTGCTGGCCGAGGTCTGGGACTGGACGGACGCGTCCGGCACCCGCACCGTCGACAGCCACGTCAAGGCGCTGCGCCGGAAGATCGGCGCCAGCTGGATCCGCACCGTGCACGGCGTCGGATACGCACTGGAGGCCCCGCTCTCGTAGCGCTCGCCTCCGGACACCGGGCCGCCGGGGGGCCCGTGTCCCGGACCGCCGTGCGCACCCACGCGGGGGATCACAGGGGACCAATGACCTTTCCACAGCAACGCAACGGAGACCTCGACGGCAGCCGGCCGCCCACCCTGGCCGCCCGCGCCGCGAAACGGGTCTGGGCCGACATCCGGCCGCTCGACCCGGTCCGCTCGATCAAGGGCAAGCTCGCCCTCCTGGTGATCGTGTCGGTCTTCCTGGCCACCGGCATGGTGGTCGTGGCGATCCGGTCCGAGACCCAGATCCGGATCATCATGATCTTCTCGATGATCGCCTCGCTGCTCTTCATGCAGTTCCTCGCGCACGGGCTGACCGCCCCGCTGCGCGACATGACCGCCGCCGCCCGCGCGATGGCCTCCGGCGACTACAGCCGCCGGGTGGAGGTGAACTCGCGCGACGAGATCGGCGAGCTGGCCGCCACCTTCAACCAGATGGCGGCCGACCTGGAGGCCGCCGACCGGCACCGCCGCGAACTGGTCGCCAACGTCTCGCACGAGCTGCGCACGCCGATCGCCGCGCTGCGCGCCGTGCTGGAGAACGTGGTCGACGGCGTCGTCCAGCCGAACCCGGCGACCCTGGGTGCCGCGCTGGAGCAGACCGAGCGGCTCGGCCGGCTGGTCACCCACCTGCTCGACCTCTCCAAGATCGACGACGGCGTGGTCGCCCTGGACGCCCGCCCCTTCGAGGTGCGCGAGTTCCTGGACGGCGTGCTGCGCGGGGTCACCGTGGACGGCGCGACGGCGGGCGGCGCGTTCTCCCGGCGCGGCGACGTCCGGCTCGCGCTGGAGGTGAGCCCGGTGGGCCTGACCGGCGTCGCCGACTCGGAACGGCTCCACCAGGTGGTCGCCAACCTGGTCGACAACGCCTGCAAGCACTCCCCGCCCGGCGGCACCGTGACGGTGCGCGCCCGGCCCGGCGAGGGGCCGGGCGCGCTGCTGCTGGAGGTCGAGGACGAGGGTCCCGGCATCCCCGCGGCGGACCGGACCAGGGTCTTCGAACGGTTCGGCCGCAGCGGCACCGCGACCGCCGCCGGACCGGGCGCGGACGGCGGGACCGGCCTGGGCCTGGCCATCGCCCGCTGGGCGGTGGACCTGCACGGCGGGCGGATCGAGGTCGCCGAGGCCGCCCGCGGCTGCCGGATCGAGGTCCGGCTGCCCGGCCCGCGCTGACCGGGCCCCGGGCGAAGCGGACGAATGTCACAGATCCGACACAGAGCCGCCCCCGGGGCCCAAACCCTCCTTTGTCCTATTTTGTCTGTATTTGGTGGGCGATCAGAACCGGTCGGTTCCCCTCCGGCACGGCTTTCTAACGCACATTTTCAGCCAAACCGCAGGTCAGGACTGTGATCTGGGCGACGCCTGCCCCCCGGGGACTGCGCGATCACTGGTCGGAGGCGTAGCCTTAATCCCCGCTGTCCAAACATCCCAAAAGGAAGCGGAAGAGGGCGGTTGCCGCCGTGTCGCCACAGTCCCCTGAACACCCCAACAGCTCGGCAAGTTCCACTGGCTTCGGCCCCAATGAGTGGCTCGTCGACGAGATCTACCAGCAGTACCTCCAGGACCCGAACTCGGTCGACCGAGCCTGGTGGGACTTTTTCGCCGACTACAAGCCCGGTACCGAGGTGACCCCAGTGACCCAGGCCGCGACCCAGGCCGGCGCTACGCCGACCCCCGCCGCCGCCCCCGCGCCCGCCGCCGCGCCGGCCGTTCAGGCCCCCGCCGCTCCGGCCGCTCCCGCGCCGGTGCAGCCGGCCGCGGCCCCGGCTCCCGCGCCGCTCGCCGCCGCCCCCGCCGCTCCGCCGGCCCCCAAGGCCGCCGCCCCGGCGCCGACGCCCGCCCCCGCGGCCGCCGGCCCCGAGCTGGTCCAGCTGCGCGGCCCGGCCAAGGCCGTCGCGACCAACATGGACGCCTCGCTGGAGGTGCCGACCGCGACCTCGGTGCGCGCCGTCCCGGCCAAGCTGTTGATCGACAACCGCATCGTCATCAACAACCACCTGCAGCGCGCCCGCGGCGGCAAGGTCTCCTTCACCCACCTGATCGGCTACGCCCTGGTCCAGGCCGTCAAGGCCTCCCCGGGCATGAACCACAGCTACAAGGTGGAGGACGGCAAGTCCTACCTGGTCAAGCCCGAGCACGTGAACCTCGGCCTGGCCATCGACCTGGTCAAGCCGAACGGCGACCGCCAGCTCGTCGTCGCGGCCATCAAGAAGGCCGAGACCCTCGACTTCTTCGGCTTCTGGCAGGCCTACGAGGACATCGTCCGCCGGGCCCGCGCCAACAAGCTGACCATGGACGACTTCACCGGCGTCACGGTCTCGCTGACCAACCCCGGCGGCATCGGCACCGTGCACTCCGTGCCGCGCCTCATGCAGAACCAGGGCACCATCGTCGGCGTCGGCGCCATGGAGTACCCGGCCGAGTTCCAGGGCTCCGCCCCGGAGACCCTGGCCCGCCTCGGTGTCTCCAAGATCATGACGCTGACCTCGACCTACGACCACCGCGTCATCCAGGGCGCGGCGTCCGGCGAGTTCCTGCGCACGATCCACCAGCTGCTGCTCGGCCAGAACGGCTTCTACGACGAGATCTTCGAGTCGCTGCGGATCCCGTACGAGCCGGTCCGCTGGGCCACCGACGTGGCCACCACCCACGACGACGAGGTCAACAAGACCGCCCGCGTCATGGAGCTGATCCACTCCTACCGGGTCCGCGGCCACCTCATGGCCGACACCGACCCACTGGAGTACAAGCAGCGCAAGCACCCCGACCTGGACGTCACCACCCACGGCCTCACCCTGTGGGACCTGGAGCGCGAGTTCGCGGTCGGCGGCTTCGGCGGCCAGCGGATGATGAAGCTGCGCGACATCCTCGGCCTGCTGCGCAACACCTACTGCCGCACCGTCGGCATCGAGTACATGCACATCCAGGACCCGAAGCAGCGCAAGTGGCTGCAGGACCGCCTGGAGAAGCCGTACACCAAGCCGGAGCGCGAGGAGCAGCTGCGCATCCTGCGCCGGCTGAACTCGGCCGAGGCCTTCGAGACCTTCCTGCAGACCAAGTACGTCGGCCAGAAGCGCTTCTCGCTGGAGGGCGGCGAGTCGCTCATCCCGCTGCTCGACGCCACCATCGACGCCGCCGCCGAGCACCGCCTCGACGAGGCCGTCATCGGCATGGCCCACCGCGGGCGCCTCAACGTGCTGGCCAACATCGTCGGCAAGCCGTACGGCAAGATCTTCGGCGAGTTCGAGGGCAACCTCGACCCGAAGTCGATGCACGGCTCCGGCGACGTGAAGTACCACCTGGGCTCCGAGGGCACCTTCACCGGCCTGGACGGCGAGACCATCAAGGTCTCGCTGGCCGCCAACCCCTCCCACCTGGAGGCCGTGGACCCGGTCGTCGAGGGCATCGCCCGCGCCAAGCAGGACATCCTGGACCAGGGCGGCACCACCTTCCCGGTGCTGCCGATCCAGATCCACGGCGACGCGGCCTTCGCCGGCCAGGGCGTCGTCGCGGAGACCCTGAACATGTCGCAGCTGCGCGGCTACCGCACCGGCGGCACCGTGCACGTCGTGGTGAACAACCAGGTCGGCTTCACCGCCGCCCCGGCCTCCAGCCGCTCCTCGATGTACTGCACCGACGTGGCCCGCATGATCGAGGCCCCGATCTTCCACGTGAACGGCGACGACCCGGAGGCCGTGGTCCGCGTCGCGCGGCTCGCCTTCGAGTTCCGCCAGGAGTTCCACAAGGACGTGGTGATCGACCTCATCTGCTACCGCCGCCGCGGTCACAACGAGGCCGACAACCCGTCGTTCACCCAGCCGCTGATGTACGACCTGATCGACAAGAAGCGCTCGGTGCGCAAGCTGTACACCGAGGGCCTGATCGGTCGCGGCGACATCACCATGGAAGAGGCGGAGCAGGCGCTCCAGGACTTCCAGGGCCAGCTGGAGAAGGTCTTCGCCGAGGTCCGCGACGCCGCCCAGGCGCCGGCCGCCGCGACCGGCGGCAAGCCGGTCGCCGACTTCCCGGTCACCATCCGGACCGGCATCTCCCAGGAGATGGTCAAGCGGATCGCCGCCTCCCAGGTCAACCTGCCGGACTGGCTGACCGTCCACCCGCGCCTGCTGCCGCAGCTGCAGCGCCGCGCCTCCTCGGTCGAGGACAACACCATCGACTGGGCGATGGGCGAGACCCTCGCCATCGGCTCGCTGCTCATGGAGGGCCACCCGGTCCGCCTGGCCGGCCAGGACAGCCGCCGTGGCACCTTCGGCCAGCGGCACGCCGTCCTGATCGACCGGGCCACCGGCGAGGACTACACCCCGCTGCAGTACCTCACCGAGGACCAGGCCCGCTACACCGTGTACGACAGCCTGCTGTCCGAGTACGCGGCGATGGGCTTCGAGTACGGCTACTCGCTGACCCGCCCGAACGCGCTGGTCATGTGGGAGGCGCAGTTCGGCGACTTCGTCAACGGCGCGCAGACCATGGTGGACGAGTACATCGCCTCCGCCGAGCAGAAGTGGGGCCAGCACTCGGGCGTCACCCTGCTGCTGCCGCACGGCTACGAGGGCCAGGGCCCGGACCACTCGTCCGCCCGCCCGGAGCGCTTCCTCCAGCTGTGCGCGCAGAACAACATGACGGTCGCCATGCCGACCCTGCCGTCGAACTACTTCCACCTGCTCCGCTGGCAGGCGCACAACCCGCACCACAAGCCGCTGGTCGTCTTCACCCCGAAGTCGATGCTGCGCCTGAAGGCCGCGGCGAGCGCCACCGAGGAGTTCCTGTCCGGCTCGTT
The DNA here is from genome assembly GCF_040296005.1 of Kitasatospora sp. NPDC002551. NCBI lineage: Bacteria > Bacillati > Actinomycetota > Actinomycetes > Kitasatosporales > Streptomycetaceae > Kitasatospora > Kitasatospora sp. NPDC002551. The sequence continues at coordinate 153,806 of NZ_JBEOWI010000008.1, forward strand.
CCGCCCGGTCATCGGCGACTCCACCGTCGACCCGGCGCAGGTCCGCAAGGTGGTCATCACCGCCGGCAAGTTCTACTACGACGTCGAGGCGGCCCGCACCGAGCGCGGGATCACCGACACGGCGATCGTCCGGGTCGAGCGGCTCTACCCGCTGCCGGTGGCCGAGCTCCAGGAGGAGCTGGCCCGCTACGGCGACGACGTCCAGTTCGTCTGGGCGCAGGAGGAGCCGGCCAACCAGGGTGCCTGGCCGTTCATCGCCATGAACCTGGTCGACCACCTGCAGGTCGTCATCGGCCGCAGCGCGGGCGGCTCGCGCCTGCGCCGCGTCGCCCGCACGGCCTCCTCGGCCCCCGCGGTCGGCTCGGCCAAGCGGCACGGCGCCGAGCAGCAGCAGCTGCTGGAGGAGATCTTCACGCTCTGACCCCCGGTCGGTCGCGCGGATCCCGGCACCTCGGCCCCCCGTCCCCCTGCACTCCAGGGGAACGGGGGGCCGCCGCCGTTCCCGGGGCCGGGGCGGTCTCCGGCACCGGGCACGCCGGTGCGCGGGCCGTGTGCGAAGGTCCCAGCTCTGCAACCAAACCGGCACCGACCTGCGCGGCGTTCTGACGGGTCGGTAGGTTATGCCTCGCCAGACCGCCGTCCGGGCGCCCGTCGCGCGCCCGCCGCCGCCGGTCCGGTGGACCTCACCGCTCTCCCAGGGGGATCAACCGCATGACCGCCGACACGCCACGGGACGCCACCGCAGCACCGCTCCCGCCGGTCTTCCAGCCGCTGCTTCCGGACGACCCCCGGGAGGTCGGCGGCTACCGGCTGTTCGCCCGGCTCGGGGCCGGCGGCATGGGCCGGGTCTACCTCTCGTACACCCCCGGCGGCCGGCCGGTGGCACTCAAGGTGGTCCGCCCGGAGTTCGCCGAGGACGGCGAGTTCCGCCGCCGGTTCGCCCAGGAGGTGTCCAACGCCCAGCGGATCCACGGCCTCTACACCGCCCAGGTGATCGACTCCGGCGGCCTGGACTCCGACGCCCCGTGGCTGGTCACCGCGTACGTGCCCGGCCCGTCCCTGCAACAGGTGGTGCGCGAGAACGGCGCGCTGCCGGTGCGCACCGTGCTGCTGCTGATGGGCGGCATCGCCGAGGCCCTGCAGGCGATCCACAGCGTCGAGGTGGTCCACCGCGACCTCAAGCCGGCCAACGTCCTGGTGGCCGGCGACGGCCCGCGGGTGATCGACTTCGGCATCGCCCGGGCCGCCGACGCCACCGCGCTCACCGGCACCGGCTACCGGATCGGCTCGCCCGCCTTCATGTCGCCCGAGCAGGCCCAGGGCCGCCCGGTCACCCCGGCCACCGACGTGTTCGCGCTCGGCGCGCTGGCCGCGTACGTGGCCGGCGGCGCGGCGCCGTTCGGCGACGGCCCGGACACCGCCGTGCTCTACCGGGTGGTGCACGAGCAGCCGGACCTGGACGCCGTCCCGGCCGGGCTGCGCGAGCTGATCCTGCGCTGCCTCGCGAAGTCCCCCGAGGACCGGCCGAAGCCGGCCGAGATCATCGACATCGCCCGCAACCACCCGAGTGTCGGCGGGCAGCTGCGGTTCTCCGACGACTGGCTGCCCAAGCAGGTCAACACCGAGATCACCCGCCGCTCGGACCTGCCGAAGACGCCGCCCACCCCGCTGCCGGCCGCGCCCGCCGCACCGCCCGCTCCCCCGGCCGGCCCGCCGAGCGGCGCGTCCTTCGCCGCGGCCCCGCCGGCCGCGCCCCCGACCCACCAGGCCACCGCGCCGTCCTTCGGCCCGCCGCCACCCGGGTTCGGCCCCGCCGCGGCGGACACCCCGCCGCCCGGCTTCGTCCCGCCGCCGCTCGGCGCGTACGGCGCCGCCCAGCCGCCCGCCGAGGCCCCCACCGGCCCGCTGCTCGGCACCCCGCCGACCGTCCAGCTGCGCCCGGAGCCGCCGTCCTACGACACCCCGCCGCCCGGCCCGGTGGTGACCGACACCCCGGCGCCCGCGCCGGAGCCGGCCCGCAAGGGCGGCGTCTCGTGGAAGGTGCTGCTGACGGTCGCCCTGGTGATGGCGCTCGGCGGCACGGCCGGCGGCGTGGTGCTGATGTCCAAGATCGACAAGGGCGACGACAAGCAGAGCAGCGCCCAGGACAAGCCGGCGGGCGACCAGCCCGCCGCCCCGCCGGCCGCCACCACCCCGGCCGCCACCACCCCGGCCGCGACCACGCCCTCCGCGACCGCCACCCCGAGCCCCACCTCGGCGGCGGTCAGCGCCGCGCCGAGCACCTCGCCCTCGGCCGGCGGGGTCACCGCGCCGGCCCGGCCGGCCGGCTACCAGCCGGTGATCGAGAAGAAGCCGCTCTCCATCCCGGCCGCCGAGTACTCCAGCGAGGCCTACCGGATCGATCTCACGGCCGGCACCGTGGTGCCGCGCGGCTCCGACCTGAAGTGGGGCCTCGGCCTCAGCCGGGAGTCCACCTCCAGCGGCAGCCGGGCCGACTCCTTCGAGAGCGTCGGCGACAACAAGTCCGACTTCGCGGTGATCACCGAGACCGCCATCACCCCCGAGCAGTGCGCCATCGCGATCGACTCCCGGCCGGACACCGACCTGACGTTCAACCGGGTCACCCCGGGCCGGCTGCTGTGCATCCGCGACCGGGTCACCCGCAACATCGCCATCGCCGCCGTGGACGTCGCGGACCCCACCACGGGCGCCGCCAAGGTCACCCTGAACACCTACCGCGCGAGCTGACCCGGTCTATCCTGACCAGGTCTTATCCCCATCGGACCGGAGCGACCCGTGTACTTCACCGACCGCGGCATCGAGGAACTGGAGAGCCGGCGCGGCGACGAGGAGGTCACCTTCGAGTGGCTGGCCGAGCGCCTGCGCGAGTTCGTCGACCTCAACCCGGACTTCGAGGTCCCGGTCGAGCGGCTGGCCACCTGGCTGGCGCGGCTCGACGACGAGGACGACGAGTGACCGGCTGACCCGGTGAACGGCCGCCGAAAGGGCCCGGAGGCAACCGCCTCCGGGCCCTTTCGCATGCCCCCGTAGGGGCTGACCTCCGGGTCCGCTCCGGGTCGGCCTCCGGGTCGGGCTCCCTTGACTTCGCCGTCACGCGATATATCGTCTTTACGAGAGAACGCGATACATCGCGAGTCCGAGAGGGAGGCGGCGGAGATGAGCCAGTGGACGGTCGAAGGACCCGAGAAGATCACCATCGAGGAGGCGGTCCGGACCCTGCAGGTACGCACGGTCGACGGCACGGTCAACGTGGTCGCCGCCGAGGGCCCCGCCCGCCTGGAGGTCACCGAGCTCACGGGCGAGCCGCTGCACGTCACCCTGGTCGACGGCGTGCTCACCGTCACGTACAAGGACCTCAGCAGCTGGAACGAGTTCGGCGACGTCCTCAAGTCGGTCGAGTCGGTGAAGGGCTTCTTCTCCTCCTTCAAGCGCAAGCGGACCGCCGCGGTCAGCCTGACCGTGCCGGCCGGCACCGAGGTCAAGGTCGGCACCGTCTCCGCCACGACGACGGTCTCCGGCTTCACCGGGCACGTCTCGACGCAGACCGCCAACGCCGACATCACCCTGGTCGGCCTGGCCGGCCGCACCGACGCCAAGACCGTCACCGGCGACGTCGACGCCCAGGCGGTGGCCGGACAGCTCCGGCTCAACACCGTCTCCGGCCGGCTCACCGTGGTCGCCGGCACCGCCGAGAAGGTGACCGCCAACGCCGTCACCGGCGCGGTCACCCTGGACCTCGCCGCCGCCACCCCGACCGAGATCAAGGTCAACACGGTCAGCGGCGCGGTCGGCGTCCGGCTCCCCTCGCTGGCCGACACCAGGGTCGAGGCCGGCACCACCAGCGGCGACCTCTCCTCCAGCTTCGAGCAGCTCAAGGTCGGCGGCAGCTGGGGCACCAAGCGCCTCTCCGGACAGCTCGGCGACGGCAAGGGCAGCCTCTCGGTCACCACCGTCTCCGGCGCGGTCACCGTGCTGCACCGGCCGGACGCCGAGGACGACGCCCAGGCCGTCATCCGGGAGCTGCCCGCCGCGGACGGCCCGTCCACCGGCCCCGACCTCACCAAGGAGTCCTGACATGACCCCCGTCTTCGGCCACGGCCGGCTCCGGCTCTACCTGCTGAAGCTGCTCGACGAGGCCCCGCGCCACGGCTACGAGGTCATCCGCCTGCTGGAGGAGCGCTTCCAGGGCCTGTACGCGCCGTCCGCCGGCACCGTCTACCCCCGGCTGGCCAAGCTGGAGCAGGAGGGTCTGGTCGCGCACAGCACCGAGGGCGGCCGCAAGGTCTACCGGCTCACCGACGCGGGCCGCGCCGAACTCGCCGCCCGGCAGGGCGAGCTCGACGAGCTGGAGCTGGAGATCCACGACTCGGTGGCCCAGCTGGCCGGGGCGATCCGCGAGGACGTCCGGGACAGCGCCCAGGACCTGCGCGAGCAGCTCTGGGGCGCGGCCGAGCAGGCCCGGAGGAACGCCCCGCGACCGGAGGCGGCGGACGGGGACGACGACGGGAACGGGGCCGGGGACGGCGGCGGCAACCCGTGGGCCGGGCCCTGGGGCGACCAGGCCGCCTGGCAGCGCGCCAAGGAGGAGTTCGCCCAGTTCAAGCGGCAGGCCAGGGAGCAGGCCAAGCGGGCCAAGGAGCAGGAGAAGGCCGCCAAGGCCAAGGCCAAGGCGGCCGAGGAGGAGGCCCGCCGGCTGCGCGAGCAGTCCAGGGCGGCCCGGACGGCGGCCCAGCAGGAGGCGCTGCGGATCAAGCGCCGGGTCGAGCAGCAGGTGCGCGACCACGCGGCCCGCGGCGACTGGTCGACCGGACTGGCCGAGGGGCTCTCCGAGCTGACCAAGGGGCTGGCCGGGCTGGCCGACGCCGCCCGCTGGGGCCACCCGGCGGACGATCGGACCGCGCCCTCCGCCGGCGCGCCCACCGCGGAGCGGGTCACCGTCACCCGGATCGACCTGGACAAGGACGAGCCGGCCGGCGGGAGCCCGGCCGACCTGCCGCCGTGGACCGCCACCGACCCGGCCGGCGACCCGGCCCGGGAGCTGGAGCGGCTGCTCGACCGGTTTCGCGACCAGGTCCGCGACGCGGCCCGGGACGGCGGGGTGACGCCCGAGCGCCTCGCCGAGGCCCGCGGCGTGCTCGGCGCGGCCGGCGAACGGCTGAAGCGCCTGCTCGGCTGAGCCGGCCCCCGGACGCCCGGTACCCCGCTGCGGGGTACCGGGCGCCGGCGCGTCGAAGGTCCGTCAGGGGCCGCCGGGGCCGTCAGCGGGCCGTCAGGGGGTGAGGACCAGCTTGCCGAAGACGTCGCCCCCGGCCAGCCGGGCGAGCGCGTCCGCCGCCCCGGCCAGCGGAAGCACCGAGTCGATCACCGGCCGGACACCGGTGGTGGCGCAGAACGAGAGCAGCCCGGCCAGCTCCTCCTTGGTGCCCATGGTCGAGCCGACCACCTTCAGCTCCAGGAAGAAGATCCGGTTCAGCTCGGCGGCCGGCGGGTTGGGGCCCGAGGTGGCACCGGAGATGACGATCGTGCCGCCCGGGCGCAGCGACTTCACCGAGTGCGACCAGGTGGCCGCGCCGACCGTCTCCATCACCGCGTCCACCCGCTCGGGCAGCCGCGCCCCGCTCGGGAAGGCCGCGTCGGCGCCCAGTTCCACCGCCCGGGCGCGCTTGGCCTCGTCCCGGCCGGTGACCCAGACCCGCAGGCCGGCCGCCTTGCCGAGGACCACCAGCGCGGTGGACACCCCGCCGCCGGCGCCCTGCACCAGCACGGTGTCACCGGGCTTCACCCCGGCGTTGGTGAACAGCATCCGATAGGCCGTCAGCCAGGCGGTGGGCAGGCAGGCGGCCTCCTCGAAGGAGAGGCCGGCGGGCTTGGGCAGCAGGTTCCAGGTGGGGACGGCCACCTGCTGGGCGAAGGTGCCCTGGTAGCGCTCGGTCAGGATCGAGCGCGGCTCGTCCGGCCCGACCCCGTGCCCGCTCTGGCCGATCACGGAGTGCAGGACCACCTCGTTGCCGTGCTCGTCCACGCCGGCGGCGTCGCAGCCGAGGATCATCGGCAGCTTCTCGGCGGGCAGGCCGACCCCGCGCAGCGACCAGAGGTCGTGGTGGTTCAGGCTGGCGGCCCTGACCGTGACCACGCTCCAGCCCGGGTGGGCCCGCGGTTCGGGGCGTTCGCCCAACTCCAGCCCGCTCAGCGGGTCGTCGGCGTCGATTCGTGCGGCGTAGGCGGCAAACATGCCCCGGACACTAGCCAGAACGGCCCCGGCCCCGGAACAACGCGGAGCTGTGACGCGTGTCCCGGGGCCGGGAGGGAGACCGTGCGAGGACCGTTACCGGCGCGCGACACCCTCGGCGCGGGCGGCCTCGGCGACGGCCTTGCTGACGGCCGGCGCGACCCGCTCGTCGAACGGCGAGGGGATGACCTTCTGCGGCGTCAGCTCGTCGGCCACGACGCCGGCCAGCGCCTTGGCGGCGGCCAGCTTCATGCCCTCGGTGATCCGGGTGGCCCGGACCTGCAGCGCGCCGGCGAAGATGCCCGGGAAGGCCAGCACGTTGTTGATCTGGTTCGGGAAGTCGCTGCGCCCGGTGGCCACCACGGCCGCGTACTTGTGCGCGACCTCGGGGTGGATCTCCGGGTTCGGGTTGGCCATGGCGAAGACGAACGCGCCCTCGGCCATGGTCGCGACGACCTCCTCCGGCACGGTGCCGCCGGAGACGCCGATGAAGACGTCGGCGCCGGCCATCGCGTCGGCCAGACTGCCCTTGAGGCCGGTGCGGTTGGTCAGCCCGGCGATCTCCGCCTTGACGTCGGTGAGGTCCCCGCGGCCCTCGTGCACCACGCCCTTGCGGTCGCAGACGGCCACGTCGCCGATGCCGGCGGCGAGCAGCATCTTGGCGATGGCGATGCCGGCCGCGCCGGCGCCGGAGATGACCGCGCGCAGCGAGCCGATCTCCCGGCCGGTCACCTTGGCCGCGTTCCAGAGCGCGGCGGTGGTGACGATGGCGGTGCCGTGCTGGTCGTCGTGGAAGACCGGGATGTCCAGGGCATCCTGGAGCCGGCGCTCGATCTCGAAGCAGCGCGGGGCGGAGATGTCCTCCAGGTTGACGCCGCCGAAGGAGGGGGCCAGCCGGACCACGGTCTCGACGATCTCGTCGACGCCGGTGCAGGCCAGCGCGATCGGGACCGCGTCCACGCCGCCGAACTGCTTGAACAGGATCGCCTTGCCCTCCATGACGGGCAGCGAGGCCTCCGGGCCGATGTCGCCGAGGCCCAGCACGGCGGTGCCGTCGGTGACCACGGCCACCGTGTTGGACTTCCAGGTGTAGTCGTTCACCAGCTCGGGCTGCTCGGCGATGGCCGTGCAGACGCGGGCCACGCCGGGGGTGTAGGCGAGGGACAGGTCGTCCGCGTCGCGCACCGGGACGGTCGCCCTGACCTCCATCTTGCCGCCGCGGTGGAGCGCGAACACGGCGTCGACCGGATCGTCGGTGTCCTGGGTAGTGCTGTGGATGATCTCCGCTGCCACGATGACCTCTTCGTCATTGATCGAGCGAGGACACCCGGCCGACGGAGCGGACGACCCGGCCGGTTCCGGCATCCGGCGACCGGTGGCCGGTAACCGGAACCCGGGAACGCCGAAGCGTCCCCGGGAACGACTGGGTCGGGGCGCCGCCGTCGGACGGACGCCCTCGGATGAGGGTGTATGGATTTGTCTGCGTCTGGTCCGCGCTGTGCTTCCGGGCCGAGCGTAGGTCGGACGAGGGCATCGCACCCATGCCTTTTCGTCCAAGTCACATGGTTGTCGTACGCCTCACAGCCACCTGGGGCGCCAGCCGCCGTGAGAACCGGGCCCCGGCTGCGGCGATGGCACACGCGCACGCGCACCCGCAGGAGTGAACGCAGACGCGGAGGGGAGGCCGGTGCCTCGGATACGGAGTCGTCGTCCTGGACTTCCGTTCCTGCGCACCCCGGGCCTGTTGCGGCCCGGCGGTCTGGTTCGAGCGTCGGGGGTCACCCGGTACCGAATTCTGACACACCCGGCCACGGGCCGGGCAGACCGGGATGGGAGGATCCGTTCTTCCGCCATCTCGCGTACACCTCCGCGACGCCGCGGCGCCGTCCCCTCCCTCCCACAGGAGCAGAACCGATGCAGCACCACCGTGCCCCCTCCCGCCGGCCGACCGTCGCCGCGCTGGCCCTCGCCACCACCGGAGCGCTGCTGCTGAGCGGCTGCGGCGGGGACGACACGGCGGCCAAGGACCCGGTCCAGCAGATCCGGGCCAAGCTGCCGAAGGCCCAGCAGTCGGCCAAGGTGCTGCGGATCGGCATGGACGTGAACTACCCGCCGGTCGAGTTCCGGGGCGCCGACGGCAAGCCGGACGGTCTGGATCCGGACATCGCCGCGGCGCTCGGCCGGATCCTGGACCTGCGCGTCGAGTACGTCGACACCCCCTTCGACAAGCTCCTGCCCGGCCTCCAGAACAAGCAGTACGACGTGGTGATGTCCGCGCTCAGCGACATCCGCCAGCGCCGGGAGGGCGTGGACGAGAACGGCAAGTCGACCGGCCCGGCGGTGGACTTCGTCGACTACTTCATCGCCGGCACCTCGATCGTGGTCGCCAAGGGCAACCCGAAGGGCGTCCGCACCCTGGACGACCTCTGCGGCAAGACCGTCGCGGTGCAGTCCGGCACCACCCAGGACGAGATCGCCGCCCGCCAGGTCACCGCCTGCACCCGGGCCGGCAAGCCGCTCACCGTGCACGAGTTCGACACCGACGCCAAGGCGCTGGCCGAGGTCGCCGCCGGCACCGCGCACGCCGTTCTGAACGACTTCCCGGTGGCGGCCTGGGCGGCGAAGAACACCGACGGCGGCAACCGCTTCGAGGTGACCGGCGCGCAGTCCCGCTCCAACCCGTACGGGATCGCGCTGCGCAAGGAGGACACCGAGCTGCGCGACGTGCTGGCGAAGGCGGTCGACCAGCTGATCCGCAGCGGCGAGTACGACAGGATCCTCGCCAAGTGGAACGTCGCCGCGGGCGCGGCCCAGAACGCGGTGGTCAACGGGGGAATCTGAGTCCGTCCGGGCGGGGCCCGGGCGGGGCTCCGGTCAGGTGGCAGAGTGATCCGCATACTTATGCACAGGGTGACAGGGACACGGTATTCGTCCGAATAGCGGACGGCGCGGCCCCTCGTTATCCGATTTTGATCTGAATGAGGGCCACCCGACCGTCATCAGATGGCAGGATTCCCCCCATCTCGGATCGAGCCGACCACTGGTCGAGGCGGTTCGGTCAACGCCCACCTCGGCGGACGGTGGCGGAGACGCGGTACCCGGAACCACCCCTGCGCAGTTCTCCACGCCCCACCCGTACAGCGCCGTACGGCATCTGCTGCCCCGGTACGCCGCTCCCCCGCGGCGTACCCGCCCGACCTCTCCCTCAGGAGGAGATCCCCCATGATCGCCCGCACCCAGCGCACCCGCCTCCTCGCCACCGCGGCGGTGCTCGCGTCCGCGTCGCTCGTGCTGACCGCCTGCGGCAGCAGCAAGTCCTCCGACAACGGCGGGGGCGCCGGCGCCAACCCGAGCGCCAGTGTCGCCGCCGTCACCGCGGACCCGGCGCTCGCCCCGCTGGTCCCCGCCGACGTGAAGAGCGCGGGCAAGCTCGTCGTCGCCGCCGACGCCTCCTACGCGCCCAACGAGTTCAAGGACGACAAGGGCAACCTCGTCGGCCTCGACGTCGACCTCGCCGGCGCGATCGCCAAGAAGCTCGGCCTGACCGCCGACGTGCAGAACGCCGACTTCACCTCGATCATCCCGGGCATCACGGCGAAGAAGTACCAGCTCGGCATGAGCTCCTTCACCGACACCAAGGAGCGCGAGCAGACCGTCGACATGGTCACCTACTTCACCGCCGGCAGCGCCGTCGCGGTGAAGAAGGGCAACCCGGACAAGATCGACCCGAAGGACCTCTGCGGCAAGAAGGTCGCCGTCCAGACCGGCACCACCCAGGCCCAGGAGATCACCGACGTCCGCAACCCGGAGTGCGCCAAGGCGGGCAAGCCGGCCATCCCGAACGACGGCGACAAGTTCACCCTGCAGACCGACGTGACCACCGCGCTGGTCTCCGGCCGCGACCAGGTGATGATGGCCGACTCCCCGGTCGTCGACTACGCGATCAAGCAGACCAACGGCCAGCTGGAGAAGCTCGGCGAGACCTACGACAGCGCGCCCTACGGCGTCGTCGTCGACAAGGGCTCGCCGCTCGCCCAGGCCGTCCAGGGCGCCGTCCAGTCGCTGATCGCCGACGGCACCTACAAGCAGATCCTGGCGAAGTGGGGCGTCGAGGCCGGCGCGATCGAAAAGTCCGAGATCAACGCCGCCAAGAGCTGATTCCTCGCACCACCACACCCCCTGAGGCCCCAAGGTGAAATCTTCCGAACAGGGGGCGGTGAAATCGGGACGGCCTGAGACCATCAAGGCCGTCCCGGTGCGCCACCCCGGACGCTGGGCCGGAGCCGCCGTCATCGTCGTTCTCGCGGCGATGCTGCTCCACGCCCTGATCTTCAACCCCGCGTTCCAGTGGGACGTCGTCAAGGACACGCTGCAGAACGAGCAGATCCTGCGCGGCATCGTCGTGACGCTGGAGCTGACCGTACTGTCCATGCTGATGGGCGTGGCCGGCGGCGTGCTCCTCGCGATCATGCGGCTCTCGCCGAACCCGCTGCTGTCGGGGACCGCCTGGTTCTACATCTGGATCTTCCGCGGCACGCCCGTCCTGGTGCAGCTGGTGTTCTGGAACTTCCTGGGCGCCCTCTGGCCGAAGCTGTCGATCGGCATCCCCTTCGGACCCGAGCTCTGGTCCGAGTCGACCAACACCCTGATCCCCACCTTCACCGCCGCCCTGCTGGGCCTCGGCCTCAACGAGGCGGCGTACATGGCGGAGATCGTCCGCGGCGGCATCCAGTCCGTCGACGAGGGGCAGAGCGAGGCCGCCCACGCCCTCGGCATGAGCCGGGCGGCCACCCTGCGCCGGATCGTGCTCCCCCAGGCGATGCGGGTGATCATCCCGCCGACGGGCAACGAGACCATCTCGATGCTGAAGACCACCTCGCTGGTCCAGGTCATCTCGCTGTCCGAGCTGTTCACCGCCGGCCACGACATCTACTCGCGGACCTTCCAGACCATCCCGGTCCTCGTCGCGGTCAGCATCTACTACCTGATCATGACCTCGATCCTCACGGTGGGGCAGTACTACATCGAGCGGCACTACGCTCGAGGTGCGAACCGGACGCTGCCGCCCACCCCGCTCCAGCGGCTGCGGCTGCTGTTCGGCGGCAGGCCCACCCCGAAGGCCAAGAACGACGTGGTCCCCGGACTCGAGGGAGGCGGCCACGTATGACCGACCTGACCAAGACCCCTTCCGGCGCCGCCCCGGGCGCCGGCCCCATGGTGAAGGCCGAGGCCGTCCACAAGTCCTACGGCCTGGTCGAGGTGCTCAAGGGCATCGACCTGGAGGTCAAGCAGAGCGAGGTCTTCTGCCTCGTCGGCCCGTCCGGCTCCGGCAAGTCGACCTTCCTGCGCTGCATCAACCACCTGGAGAAGATCAACGGCGGCCGCCTCTGGGTGGACGGCGACCTGGTCGGCTACCAGCAGCGGGGCGACAAGCTCTACGAGCTCAAGGACCGCGAGGTGGCGCTCAAGCGGCGCGACATCGGCATGGTCTTCCAGCGTTTCAACCTCTTCCCGCACATGACCGCGGTGGAGAACGTCATGGAGGCGCCGCTCCAGGTCAAGCGGGAGTCCAAGGCGGCGGCGAAGGAGCACGCCATGGCCCTGCTGGAGCGGGTCGGCCTGGCCGACAAGGCCGGGAACTACCCCTCCCAGCTCTCCGGCGGCCAGCAGCAGCGGGTGGCCATCGCCCGGGCGCTCGCCATGAAGCCCAAGCTGATGCTGTTCGACGAGCCGACCTCGGCGCTCGACCCCGAGCTGGTCGGCGAGGTGCTCGACGTCATGCGCGGGCTGGCCGACGAGGGGATGACCATGATCGTGGTCACCCACGAGATGGGCTTCGCCCGCGAGGTGGGCGACGCGCTGGTCTTCATGGACGGCGGCGTGGTCGTCGAGTCCGGCAATCCCCGCGACGTCCTCACCAACCCCCAGCACGAGCGCACCCGCGCGTTCCTCTCCAAGGTGCTCTGAGGGTGCCCTGAGAGTGCTCCGGGCCCGGTGCTCCGAACCGCACCGCCCCACGGCGCCCGGCAGGCCGGTCCTGCCGGGCGCCGGCGCTTTCCCGCTTTCGCCCTCCGGGTAATAGGCTGGAGGCGATCAGCCCGTTACCGATCTCTGGAAGGACCACCGTGGAGCTCGCCTCGTACGCCGATCTGGCCGTCCGGCTGGTGAACACCGAGGAACCCGGGCGCGGCACCGACTCGCTGACCTCGGTGGAGGCGGTGCGCGGCCTGTTCTCGGACGCCGCCCGGGCCCGCGACCTGGCCGACGAGTCCGACCTGCCCCGGCTGCGGGCCGTCCGCACCCGGCTGCGCGGGGTCTTCGAGGCCGCCGCCGAGGGCGAGGAGGTCCGCAGCGTCGACCTGCTGAACAGCCTGCTGATGGAGTTCCCGGTCAGCCCGCTGGTCTCCGGGCACGACTACCTCGACGAGGCCGGCCGGCCCCGCTGGCACCTGCACCTCGCCGACAACTCCCCCACCGCCACCGCGCACTTCAGCGCCGTGGCCTGCATGGGCCTGGCCGTGCACCTGACCGAGCTGGGCGCCGACCGGCTCGGCATCTGCCAGGCCGCGCCCTGCCGCAACGCCTACCTGGACACCTCCACCAACCGGTCGCGCCGGTACTGCTCGGACCGCTGCGCGACCCGCGCCAACGTCGCCGCCTACCGCGCCCGCAAACGCCTGGAGGCCGCGGCCGCGGCCGGCGGCGCGGAAGGTTAGGGCGCGCCCCGCAGTTCCTCCGGGCGGACCCAGACGCCGAGGCGGCGGGCCAGCCCGGGGACCCTGGCGAGCGGCCCGGAGAGCAGCAGCCGCTCCAGCCGGCGGCCGGGCGCCAGCCAGGCCGGGCGCGGGCGCAGCCGCAGCAGCACCCGGCCGAGCACCAGCTCGTCCGGCACCGCGCCGTAGCTGCGGCTGTCGCTGTCCACCGGCCGGTTGTCGGAGAGCAGCCACCAGCCCTTGGGGCGCCGCCCGTCGGCGCGCTTGACCACCAGCAGGTTCTGCTGGAACGGGTGGCGGAAGACCACCACCGCGCCGGGCCGGATCCGCGCGCCGTACCGCACCAGGAGCTGGTCACCGTCACGCAGGGTCGGCACCATCGAGTCCCCCGCCACGTCGATCAGCCCGAACGGCGCGCCGCCCGCCGGGGGCCCCTCCTCCGCTTCCGCGCTCCGTGCCACGACTCCTCCTCCCGGACCGCGTCCCACCGCGTCCCGCTGTCGCACACCAGTCTGCCGCACCGGACACCGCCCGCCGATGTCCGGAATCACCCGGTTCCGGCTCCGCCTTTTGCCCTAGGCCCGCCGCCCGACCGAGAAACCGCAGGGCCCGAAGGGTAATCTCGGGCGCGGGAAGACGATCTAAGGAAGGACTCCCATGTTCTCTCGTCTGTTTGCACCGCGCGCCACCGCCCACGCCCACTGCGACCTGCCCTGCGGTGTGTACGACCCGGCCCAGGCCCGCCTTGAGGCCGAGTCCGTGAAGGCCACCCAGGAGAAGTACCAGGCCAACGAGGACGCGCACTTCCGCGCCCGCGCCATCATCATCAAGGAGCAGCGCGCCGAGGCCGTCAAGCACCACATCTCGGTGCTGTGGAGCGACTACTTCAAGGCCCCGCACTTCGAGAAGTACCCGCAGCTGCACCAGCTGATCAACGACACCCTGAAGGCCGCCTCGGCCGCCAAGGCGTCCACCGACCCGGCCACCGGCCAGGCGCTGCTCGACCTCATCGCCGAGGTCGACAAGATCTTCTGGGAGACCAAGCAGGGCTGATCCCCGCTCACTCCATCTTTCGAGCGCCCCCCGTCCGCACGCCGGACGGGGGGCGCTCGTGTGGTCCCGGCCGCAGTGCTCTCACCCGCTCGCCTCCGGGGCGCTCGGGGCGGGGCGGTAAGGGATGCCTGCCCTTGGCGCTTGTTATGCTGCCAGGGCGTCCCGAGGGGGAAGCCGGTGAGAATCCGGCGCTGACCCGCAACGGTAAACGGTGCCCCGCGCCCGTGAGCCCGATCGCCCGAGGACGCCGACCTCCCGACAACTCGCCGTGGACTGCGAGGGGATGGCGCCCCGGCACACCCGCGCCCGGGCGTGCCGCCCCGTGCCGTGCGCGGCCCGAGGCAAGGCGCGCCCACCAGTGAGCAGCACCGCGACCGCACCGGCCACCGCCGCGGCCCCACCGGGCCCGCGCCGAACACCCGCGGTCCCGCTGGCCGCCGCCCTCGCCCTGGCGCTGCTGGTCTCCCTGGTCTGCGCCGTCGCGGTCGGCTCCTCCGGACTCGGCTGGAGCCAGGTCCTGCGGCTGCTGCGCGCCGGACTGACGGGCGGCCGGCTGGAGGCCGACGAGGCCGCCGCCTACGCGATCGTCTGGGAGATCCGGCTGCCGCGCGCCGTCCTGGCCGCGGTGGTCGGCGCCGGACTCGCCGCCACCGGGGTCGCCGTCCAGGCGATGGTCCGCAACGCGCTCGCCGACCCCTTCGTGCTGGGCATCTCCTCCGGTGCCTCGGTCGGCGCCAACGCCGTGCTGATGCTGGGCGCCTTCGCCTCGCTCGGCGTCTGGGCGCTGTCCGCCTCCGCCTTCGCCGCCGCCCTGCTCGCCATGGTGCTGGTCTACCTGACGGCCCGTACCGCCCACGGGCTCACCCCGCTGCGACTGGTGCTCACCGGCACCGCGATGTCCTACGGCTTCTCCGCGCTGACGGCGCTGATGGTCTTCGCCGCCGCCCGCGGCGAGGCCGCCCGCTCCGCGATGATGTGGCTGCTCGGCAGCCTCGGCGGGGCGACCTGGGGCTCGGTGCCGATCGCCGCCGTCACCGTGCTGGCCGGTCTGGCGTACCTGGCCTGCGCCGCCGGGCGGCTGGACGCGCTGGCGATGGGCGACGAGACGGCCGCCTCGCTCGGCGTGGACCCGGACCGGCTGCGCCGCGAGCTGTTCGTGGTCACCGCGGCCGTCACCGGCACCGTGGTCGCGGTCAGCGGGGCGATCGGCTTCGTCGGACTGATGGTCCCGCACCTGGTGCGGATGCTGGTCGGCGCCGGCCACCGCCGGGTGCTGCTGGTCGCGCCGCTCGCCGGAGCGCTGCTGCTGGTCTGGGTGGACATCGTCTCCCGCACCCTGCTGGCGCCCGCCGAGCTGCCGGTCGGCGTGGTCACCGCGGCCCTCGGGGTGCCCTGCTTCTTGCTGCTGATGCGCCGTCGCGGCTACTCCTTCGGAGGTGGCCGGTGACCGCCCTCCCCACCGCCGCCCTCCCCACCGCCGCCCTGGACCTCGCCGTCGACGGGGTCTCGGTCGACCTGGCCGGCGTCCGGCTGGTGCACGACGTCACGCTGACCGCCGCCGCCGGCCAGGTGGTCGGCCTGATCGGCCCGAACGGCAGCGGCAAGTCCACCCTGCTGCGCTGCGTCTACCGGGCGCTGCGGCCCGCCGCCGGCGCCGTCCTGCTGGGCGGCGACGAGTTGCACGCGCTCGCCCCGCGCGAGGCCGCCCGCCGGGTGGCGGCGCTGCCGCAGGAGCACTCCGCCGAGTTCGACTTCACGGTGGCCGAGGTGGTCGGCATGGGCCGGCTGCCGCACCGGCGCGGCGCCCTGGCCGGGCCGTCCGCCGGGGACGCGGACCGCTGCGCCGAGGCGCTGCGCCGGGTCGGCGCCGCGCACCTGGCCGCCCGGGGCTTCCTGAGCCTGTCCGGCGGCGAGAAGCAGCGGGTGCTGATCGCCCGCGCACTCGTCCAGGAGCCCCGGGTGCTGGTCCTCGACGAGCCCACCAACCACCTGGACATCGCCCACCAGCTGGAGGTGCTGGCACTCGTCCGGGAGGCCGGGCCGACGGTGCTCACCGCGCTGCACGACCTCAACCTGGCCGCCGGGCACTGCGATCTGCTCTACGTGGTCGCGGACGGCCGGATCGTCGCCTCCGGGCCGCCCGCCGAGGTGCTCGAACCCGGGCTGCTGGCCGAGGTGTTCAGGGTCCGCGCGACGCCCGTGCGGCACCCGGTCACCGGCGCCCTCCAGCTCCTCCTCGACCGCCTGCCGTAGCCCCCCGTCCCCGTCCTTCCGCTCGCCCCTTCCCCGAGGACCTCCCATGCGCACCAAGGCCGTTGCCGCCGCCCTGCTCGCCCTCGCGCTCACCGGCTGCGGCGCCGAGATCGCCCCGCGCGGCGACGGCGCCGCCACCGCCTCCGCCCACTACCCGGTGACCGTGGAGAACTGCGGCACCAAGGTCACCTTCAAGGAGAAGCCGGCCCGCACGGTGACCAACGACGTCGGCATCACCGAACTGATGTTCGCGCTCGGCCTGGAGGACCGGATGGCCGGCTACGTGATGCCGGACGACAAGGGCCGGGTGGACCGGGTCGCCTGGAAGGACGCCTACCAGCGCGCGACCTGGCTCTCCAAGGACCGGATCACCAAGGAGATCGCGCTGGAGGCCAGGGCCGACCTGGTCTTCGCCGGCTGGCACTACGGCTTCGACGAGGGCGCCGGCTTCACCCCGCAGACGCTGTCCGGCCTGGGCATCGGCTCCTACGTGCTCAGCGAGTCCTGCCGCAGCGGCAAGGGCCCGGAGCGCGGGGTGATGTCCCCGCTCGACGCGCTCTACACCGACCTGGCCAACCTGGGCGAGATCTTCGACGTCCGGGACCGGGCCGACCGGCTGATCGCCGACTTCAGGGCGCAGATCGCCGCCGTCCCCGAGCCCGCGCACCGGCCGGGCGTCTTCCTGTACGACAGCGGCGAGGACAAGCCGTACACCTCGGGCCGGTTCGCCGCCCCGGAGGAGATCATCGCCAAGGCCGGCGGGCGCAACGTGATGGGCGACGTCGCCGACTCCTGGACCACGGTGGGCTGGGAGAGCGTGGTCCAGCGCGACCCCGAGGTGATCGTGATCAACAACTACGGCACCCCGGACGCCGGGGCGAAGCGGAAGTTCCTGAAGTCCTTCCCGCCGCTGGCCGGCGTCTCGGCCGTCCGCAACGACCGGATCTTCGTCCTCGACTACGTCGACCTGGTCGAGAGCCCGCGCAACCCGGCCGCGATCACCGCTCTGGCCGCCTACCTGCGGACCGTCCCGGCGCCCTGAGCCCGGGGGCCGTCCCACCGCCGTCCGCACCGCCCCGCGGCCGGTTCCGACCGGCGTACGCTCAACAGTACGAGCCGACGGAACCGACCGGAGGAGCGAGAACATGACCACCATGGCCGCACCGTCCGCCTTCGACGTCCGGGCCCTGCGCGAGGGCATCGAGCGCGCCGACGCCCGGGCCCTGCTGGCGCTCTACGCGGACGACGCCGAACTGCGCGTGGTCGACCGCAAGACCCAGCCCAGCCACCCGCTGGTGATGCACGGCCGGGACGAGATCGGCGCGATGCTGGACGACCTCTACGGCCGCGAGATGAGCCACACCCTGGAACAGGTGGTGGTCCAGGAGGACCGCCTCGCCTTCCTGGAGTCCTGCCGGTACCCGGACGGGGTCCGGGTGCTGGTCAGCTCCACCGCCGCGCTGCGCGACGGCCGGATCGTCGACCAGACCTCCGTCCAGGCCTGGGACGAGAACGAACCCGCCCAGTAGGCTCGGGACCATGATCCGCACCACCGTTCCCACCGACGTCCCCGTCATCCACGCCATGATCCGCGAGCTCGCGGAGTACGAGAAGGCCGCCCACGAGGCGGTCGCGACCGAGGAGCAGCTGCACGACGCGCTGTTCGGCGCCACCCCGGCGCTGTTCGGCCTGGTCGCCGAGGACGGCACCACCGGCGAGCCGGTCGGCTTCGCGCTCTGGTTCCTCAACTTCTCGACCTGGCGCGGCACCCACGGGGTCTACCTGGAGGACCTGTACGTCCGCCCGCAGGCCCGCGGCGGCGGCCACGGCAAGGCGCTGCTGCTGGAACTGGCCCGGATCGCCGTCGAGCGCGGCTACTCCCGGATGGAGTGGTCGGTGCTGGACTGGAACACCCCGTCGATCAACTTCTACAAGTCGCTCGGCGCCGTGCCGATGGACGGCTGGAGCGTCTACCGCCTCACCGGGGACGCCCTCACCGCCGCCGGCACCCGCTGAGACCGGCGCGCGGACGGCGCGCGCCGGAGGCGTGCGGAGGCGGCGTTCGAACCACTGCCACCCTGCGTCGCGATGCCTTACCATGAGTGACTCCCGCACCGGGGCAGGAACGCGGTAACGTCTCGGGCGGACGGCGGCGTCCGGCCACCCCCCGAGGGGTATGACCAGTACGTACCGCACCACCCCTCTGGACAGTTGGGGCGAAGCAGTTGAGCCAAGCAACAGACAGTGCCGCGGCCACCGGCCCGGAAGCACAGCGCGTCACCCAGGAGGTGAGGGTGTCCCAGATCGACGGCGAGCCCGGAGTGCAGGACTTCGTGGAGGTCCGGCTGCCCGCGGCCGGGGCCTATCTCTCGGTCCTTCGGACGGCCACGGCCGGCCTCGCGGCCCGGCTGGACTTCACCCTGGACGAGATCGAGGACCTGCGCATCGCGGTCGACGAGGCCTGCGCCATCCTCCTCCAGCAGGCCGTTCCCGGCTCGGTGCTCTCCTGCGAGTTCCGGCTGGTCGGCGACTCCCTGAAGGTGATCGTCTCGGCGCCCACCACCGACGGCCGGGCGCCGGAGCGGGACACCTTCGCCTGGACGGTGCTCTCCGCGCTCGCGGGCGAGGTCGAATCGGCGGTCGCCGAGGACAGGACCGTGTCGATCAGCCTGCACAAGAAGCGCGGCGGCTCCGCCGCCCACTAGAACCGCCGCACCGACGCGGCAGCAGCACCGAACAAGGGCCGTCCGCCCGGCACCACCGGGCCGGACGGACGGCTCCCGGTACCGCCCGACCGGCGGTACGACCAACGAGACGAACCGGGGCCGACCGCCCCGGTGCTCCCGGAACGGAACGGGGGAATGGCCGTGAGTGATCTGGACCGTACCGGCCTCGCGACGGCGGGCCCTGCCGTACCGACCCAGGCGAGCGTTCCCGGCCTCGCCGCCAACGACGAAGCGCACCCGAAGGACGCCCACCGGATGAGCCAGCCGACCGAGCCGACGCCCCAGTCGTCGCCCGATCAGTCGCCCCCGCCCGTGCCCTCGGCCTCGGACCTCCCGGACGCCGAACGCCCGGACGAGGAGCCGGACGGCGGCGCCCCGGGCACCGGCCCGGAGGGCGAGGACGCCGCCGGGGCGGCGGAGGCGCTGCGCGCGGCGGTGCCCGCCCAGGGCCCGCAGCGCACCGGCGCACCGGACCGCGAGGCGGCCCGGGCCCTGTTCGTGCGGCTCTCGGCACTGCCCGAGGGCTCCCCGGAGCGC
The DNA here is from genome assembly GCF_040296005.1 of Kitasatospora sp. NPDC002551. Classification (NCBI taxonomy): domain Bacteria; kingdom Bacillati; phylum Actinomycetota; class Actinomycetes; order Kitasatosporales; family Streptomycetaceae; genus Kitasatospora; species Kitasatospora sp. NPDC002551. The sequence continues at coordinate 173,338 of NZ_JBEOWI010000008.1, forward strand.
GTCGAACTGCGCAACCAGCTGGTGCGCATGCACATCCCGCTGGTCGAGCACCTCGCCCGGCGCTTCCGCAACCGGGGCGAGCCGCTGGACGACCTCACCCAGGTCGCCACCATCGGGCTGATCAAGTCGGTGGACCGGTTCGACCACGAGCGCGGGGTCGAGTTCTCCACCTACGCGACGCCGACCATCGTCGGCGAGATCAAGCGGCACTTCCGGGACAAGGGCTGGGCGGTCCGGGTGCCGCGCCGGCTCCAGGAGCTGCGGCTGTCGCTGACCACGGCGACCAGCGAGCTCTCCCAGCGGCACGGCCGCTCCCCCACGGTGCACGAGCTCGCCGAGCACCTGGGGATCTCCGAGGAGGACGTCCTGGAGGGCCTGGAGTCCGCCAACGCGTACTCCACGCTGTCGCTGGACGTGCCGGACAGCGACGACGAGTCGCCGGCCGTCGCGGACACCCTGGGCGCCACCGACGAGGCGCTGGAGGGCGTCGAGTACCGCGAGTCGCTCAAGCCGCTGCTCGCCCAACTGCCGCCCCGCGAGCAGAAGATCCTGGTGCTGCGGTTCTTCCGGAACATGACGCAGTCGCAGATCGCCGCCGAGGTGGGCATCTCGCAGATGCACGTCTCCCGGCTGCTCGCCCGGACGCTGGCGCAGCTGCGGGAGAAGCTCCTGGTGGAGGAGTAACCGGAGGAACGGCGCAGACGACCGACGGCCGCTCAGCGGCGGCCGTCGGGTCGTGGAGAAGTGGTGGAAGGCGGTGGCCCTCCGCGCTCAGCCCTCGTGCGGAGCGTAGAGGGCCGCCGTCGCCTTCGGGCTGAGCAGCGCGCCGATGCCGACCAGGCCCAGCAGGCCGACGACCACGCCGACACCGGCCATCGCCCCGCCGCTCTGCCACATGTAGTACGCGACCGGCAGGCAGATCGAGTTGGTCAGCACGGCGGGGCTGCGGCCCCAGCGGCGGGTCTTCAGCAGTGCCCGGGCGGCCAGGATCGGCAGCACGCCGAGCAGCACGATCACCAGGCCGCCGAACTCGTTCAGGGCGAGCTGCTTGGACTGGCCGGACAGGGCGGCGACCATGTCCCAGACGCCGACGACGGCCAGCACGGCGCCCTCCACGGCGGTGATGGCGGCGCCCAGGGTGAGGGCGGCCGGCCGGCCGGCGCCGGGCGCGGGTACGGGTGCGGAGGATTCTGCGGTCACTCCAGCAGGGTAGCCGCCGGTTGGTCCGTACCGACCCGTAGGCTGGGCCCATGCGCGCTCTCCTGGTCGTCAATCCGAAAGCGACCACCACCAGCGGTCGCACCAGGGACGTCCTGATCCACGCCCTGCGCAGCGACCTCAAGCTGGAGGTGGCGCAGACCGAGTACCGCGGCCACGCGCGCGATCTGGCCCGCGAGGCCGTCGAGGACGGCGCGGTCGACCTGGTGGTGGCGCTGGGCGGTGACGGCACCGTCAACGAGGTGGTCAACGGGCTGCTCTCGCACGGCCCTGGCGACCGGGTCCCGCGCCTCGCGGTGGTCCCCGGCGGTTCGACCAACGTGTTCGCCCGCGCCCTGGGCCTGCCGAACGACCCGGTGGAGGCCACCGGCGCCCTGCTGAACGCGCTGGAGCACCGGAGCGAGCGGCCGATCGGGCTGGGCAAGGCGATGACCGAGGGGCTGCCGGACCGCTGGTTCACCTTCACCGCCGGCCTCGGCTTCGACGCCGGCGTGGTCGGCCGGGTCGAGGAGCAGCGCCGGGCGGGGCGCAAGTCCACGCACGCGCTCTACGTCACCCAGGCGCTCCGGCACTTCGTCACCCAACGTGAGCAGCGCAGATCAGGCCCGGTCTCGCTGGCGCTCGCGGGCCGCGAGCCGGTGCCGGGCCTGGTGCTGGCGATAGTCAGCAACACCTCGCCGTGGACGTTCCTGGGCAACCGCCCCGTCTACCCCTCGCCGCGCGCCTCCTTCGACGCGGATCTCGATGTCTTCGGCATCACCCGGATGACGGCGTTCGGCACCGCTCGAACGGTCCGTCAGATCCTGCGGTCGCACGGTCCTTCGAGCGACGGGGGCACTCCGGACGGCCCTTCCGGGAAGCATGTCGTCTCCTATCACGACGTCCGGCACTTCACCTTGGTTTCGGAGGAACCGGTCCCGTTCCAGGTCGACGGGGACCACCTTGGATCCAGGAGTCGCGTCAGTTTCACAGGCGTACGGCGGGCACTGCGTGTGATTGTGTGACTAGAAGGGCCGTTCCTCCTTCTTCTCGAACGCACAAGCCCCCTTCACTCCATAGAAGTACCGGCTGTGAGCTAGGCGACACCGAAGAATCCAAAATTCCTCCCTGAAGGGGGTTGTATCCGGGCCCGAGGTTTGCGAACCTCTACATGGCGATCGGGACACATCGCAGCGACGGCAACCCTCGAAACCTGGGGGGCCGACCGCGGGGTGTCCCTCGAATCGCCGAATCCCTCCCCAGCACAGACCTCCCGGGCCCGATGGGCCTTTGGTCTCTTTTGCTGTTGCGGGATTCGTGAAAGCGTTCACATTCACAAGGACCATCGATGTGCCGACCGGGCAACCCCCGCCGGCAGGAGGAGTTGGACGACCATGGACTGGCGCCACCGCGCTGTCTGCCGCGAAGAGGACCCGGAGCTGTTCTTCCCGATCGGGAACACCGGTCCTGCTCTGCTGCAGATCGAGGAAGCCAAGGCCGTGTGCCGCCGCTGTCCGGTCATGGAGCAGTGCCTCCAGTGGGCCCTCGAGACCGGCCAGGACGCCGGCGTCTGGGGCGGCATGAGCGAGGACGAGCGCCGCGCCATGAAGCGTCGTGCCGCCCGCAACCGCGCCCGCACCGCCTGATCACACGCCGTAGTACCAGCAGTAACCGTAGAACCGATCAACACATGATCACAGGCTTCCCCTGCACCTCCTGGTGAAGCCTTCCGTACAAAGGGCCTTGATCGACGAGGTCCCGCGACACCGGCCCGCCCAGCCACTTGATACTGTTCACTTAGAGCAATATCGTGGAGCTGTGGCGCTCACCGTGTGCAACGCACCGGCTTGTGTCGCACCACCCAGAGCCCCCGTTCCGGCCGACTCCCCCCGACGGCCGGAACGGGTTGAGAGGCCCTGTCGACCCACCCCCCCCGGTCGACAGGGCCTCGTTTCTGTTTCTGCCGCCGGACTTCCGCCACCGAGTAGAGGTGGTGAAGGAGCGTACGGCCGGCGCTCGCACCGGACGTACGCCCCCCGCACGCTTCAGCGCACCGGGATCTCCAGGACCACCTTGGTGCCGCCGTCCGGCCCGGCCACCATGTCGAAGGTGCCGCCCAGCTCCCCGGTGGCCAGGGTCCGGACGATCTGCAGCCCGAGGTTGCCGGCCTGCTGCGGGTCGAAGCCCTCGGGCATGCCCCTGCCGTCGTCCTGCACCGTGATCAGCAGGTACTCCTCCGGTCTGGCCCCGCCGTTCCAGCTGTCCGACCAGCCCATGCCGGTGGCCGGCGCCCGCCCGCGCAGCGCGCTGACCTCCAGATTGCCGGAGGCGCTCGGACCGAACGCGTGTTCCAGCGCGTTCTGCAGCAGCTCGGTCAGCACCATCGCCAGCGGGGTGGCCACCTCGGCGGACAGGATGCCGAAGCTGCCGCTGCGGCGGGTCGCCACCCGGCCGTCCTGGGACAGCTCCATCACCATCGCCAGCACCCGGTCGGCGATCTCGTCGAAGGCCACCTGCTCGTCCAGCGCCTGGGAGAGCGTCTCGTGCACGATCGCGATCGAGCCGACCCGGCGCACCGCCTCGTCCAGGGCGGCGCGGCCGGATTCCGAGTCCATCCGGCGGGACTGCAGGCGCAGCAGCGCGGCGACGGTCTGCAGGTTGTTCTTCACCCGGTGGTGGATCTCCCGGATGGTGGCGTCCTTGGTCATCAGCTCGCGGTCGCGCCGGCGCAGCTCGGTGACGTCCCGGCAGAGCACCAGGGAGCCGGTCAGGGTGCCCTTGGGCTTGAGCGGGATGGCCCGCAGGGTGACCACGCCGCCCTGGGCCTCGATCTCGGTCTGCCGGGGGGCCCAGCCGCTGGCCAGCTTCACCAGCGCCTCGTGCACGGCGGCCCGGGAGGGCGGGGCGAGGTCGGCGGTGGTCCGGCCGAGGTGGCTGCCGACCAGGTCGGTGGTGAGGCCGAGCCGGTGGTAGGCGGAGAGCGCGTTGGGGCTGGCGTAGGTGACGGTGCCGTCGGCGTCCAGGCGGATCAGGCCGTCACCGACCCGCGGTGCGGCGTCCATGTCGGCCTGCTCGACGCCGGGGTAGGGGAAGGTGCCGGCGGCGATCATCTGGGCGAGGTCGGAGGCACTCTGCAGGTAGGTGAGCTCCAGCCGGCTGGGGGTGCGCACGGTCAGCAGGTTGGTGTTGCGGGCGATCACGCCGAGCACCTTGCCCTCGCGCCGCACCGGGATGGACTCGACCCGGACCGGCACCTCCTCACGCCACTCCGGGTCGCCCTCGCGCACGATCCGCCCCTCGTCGTAGGCGGCGTCCAGCAGCGGGCGGCGGCCGCGCGGGACGAGGTGGCCGACCATGTCGTCCTGGTAGGAGGTGGGGCCGGTGTTGGGGCGCATCTGGGCGACCGAGACGTACCGGATGCCGTCCCAGGTGGGGATCCAGAGCACCAGGTCGGCGAAGGAGAGGTCGGAGAGCAGCTGCCACTCCGAGACCAGCATGTGCAGCCACTCCACATCGGCACCGGTCAGGGTGGTGTGGCGGCGGACGAGTTCGTTCAGCGAGGGCACAGGGCGAGCGTAGCTCCAGGGGGGCTCGGACGGGCCCCGCGCACCCCCCGACCGGCGGCTCCGCCCACCCCTCCCCCATGTTGTCCAGACCAATTTTCGGGGAGGCCTGGACAACCCAGATTGGTCTAGTCCACAATGAAGGGGCACCAAGGAGAGGCACCCGCGCAACTGCCCTGACCGCGCGATGCCCCTCCTCGGTCGGACGCCGCCGAACGAGGACCCCGCACAGTTCTCGATCGTCACCGGCGCCCGACGACAGCTCCGGGCCGCGGAGCCGCATGGGTTGAGGGTCCCGTGTCGGCACCGTGGCCCGAAGTGCTTTCCGGCCCCGTTTCCGGGCCCGCTCCAGGACTCGACAACGCCCGAGCCCCCGTCCACAGGCTGTGGACGGGGGCTCGGGCGTTGCCGGGGGCGCGTCAGTGGGTCTCGGTGACCTTGGCGAGCGCGCGGGGGGCGTCCGGGTCCTGGCCGCGGGCGATGGTGACCTCGTAGGCCAGCAGCTGCAGCGGCAGGATCTCCAGGATCGGCTGCACCTCCTCGGGCACGCCGGCCGGCAGCGCGAAGCCCGCCGAGGCGGCCTCCACCTGCGCCTGCTGGCCGACCACGACCAGGTCGGCGCCGCGGCCGCGCAGGCGGTCGAGGACCGGCTGCAGGGCCTCGCCGCCCTTGCCGTCCGGGACGATCGCGATGACCGGGGAGACGTTGTCGACCATGGCCAGCGGGCCGTGCAGCAGGTCGGCGCCGGAGAACGGGGAGGCCGGGATGTAGGTGGTCTCCATCAGCTTCAGCGCCGCCTCGCGGGCGGTCGGGTAGCCGTAGCCGCGCGAGGTGATGACCAGGCGCTGGGCGAAGCGGTAGCGCTCGGCCAGGGCCTTGACCTCGCCCTGGCGGGCCAGGACGCCGGCGGCCAGCTCCGGCAGGCCCTTGGCGGCCGCGCCGTCGCCGCCGCGCAGGCCCTCGACCAGCAGGTAGAGGGCGAGCAGCTCGGCGGTGTAGGTCTTGGTGGCGGGCAGCGCCTTCTCCGGGCCGGCCAGCACGTCGATGTGGAACTCGGAGACCTCGGCCAGCGGCGAGCCGGCGTTGTTGGTGACCGCCAGGGTGATGGCACCGGCCTCACGGGCCGCCTTGGTGGAGGCGACGAGGTCCGGCGAGCCGCCCGACTGGCTGACGGTGATCACCAGCACGTCGGTCAGGTCCGGCTTGGCGCCGTAGGCGGTGGTGGTGGACATCGAGGTCAGGCCGGCCGGCTTGCCCAGCAGGATCTCGATGAGGTACTTGGCGTACAGCGCCGCGTTGTCCGAGGTACCGCGCGCGGTCAGGAGGACGAACCGCGGGTTGCGGGCGGCGATCCGGGACGCGATCTCGAAGATCTTGGGAGCGCCCTCGTCGAGGATGCGCTGCAGGACGGCCGGCTGCTCGGCCATCTCCGCCGCCATGATCCGGCCTGGGACGGTCTGCGTGTCGGACATCGTGGGTGGGCCTCCGATGAGATGGTTCCACCCCGACCGGACGGGAATGCCCGGCGGGGACCTCTACGGCGGCGAGTCCGCACACTCGCTGCGGTGAATGCTGCGGCAATCCTACGGGGGCCGTCCGCCCTGGGCACATCCGAGGAGGGCCTTCGGGCAGGTCCCGGGGCCCCGGCGGTGCGCGGAGCCCCTCCCGGCGGTGCGGGGAGGGGCTCCGGCGTCCCGGGGCGGCGGCGGCTCAGCCCGCCTTGTTGATCAGCTGGTCGATGGCGGCGTCGGCCTCCTTGGTGGCCTGGTCCACCGGCTTGCCCTTGAGGATGGCGTTCAGCATGTCGGGCAGGATCTTCTGCTTCTCCACCAGGCCCCAGCCGGGGGCCAGCGGCGTGAACCAGGCGTCCGGCACCGCGTTGGCCGCGGCGGCGGTGGCCGGCTTGTTCTTCAGCGGGTTCAGCTGGGTGAGGTTGTTCGGCAGGATGTCCTTGTCGGCCAGCGCCTGCTCGGACTTGGCGCTGGTGAACATCCGGACCCAGTCGGTCGCGAGGTCCACCGAGGGCGACTTCGCGGTGACGCCGAGGGCCGAGCCGCCGATGAAGGTCGGCAGCGGCTTGCCGTTCGGGCCGGGCATGGTGGCGACCTTGACCGAGTCCTTGAGGCTCGGGTCGCCGGTGACCGGCGCGGCGACGCTGGACGCCTCGTAGCCGTTGCCGTAGAAGGACGCCGCGTGGCCGCGGGCCATCGCCTCGTACTGGTTCTGCTCGTTCTGCGACAGGTCGCCCTTGTTGTACTTGCGCACCAGTTCGACGAAGTGGTTGATGCCCTGCTGGGACTTGGGGTCGCTCAGCGTGCCGTGCCAGGTGCCGCCGCTGTCGAAGCGGGCGATGGCGCCGCCGTACGCCGAGACGTAGCTCATCGCGGCGTACCAGTACGGGCCGGGCAGGTAGAGCGGGGAGAAGGTCCGGTCGGCCTTGTTCTTGTCCGCGATCTTGTCGAGCGCCGCACGCAGCTCGTCCTCGGTCTTGGGGAACTCGGCGCTGCCGGTGGCCTGCTGGAAGGCCGCGGAGTTGTAGATGGCGACCCGCGCGCCCGCGTAGTAGGGCACGCACCAGAGCTTGTCCTGGTAGGTGCAGGTGTTGGCGAGCGCCTTGATCCAGGTGTCGGAGTTGTCGAAGCTGCTGCGCTCCACCGGGGCCAGCGCGCCGGACAGCACGTACTTCATGGTCTCGGTGTTGCCGAGCTCGACCACGTCCGGGGCGGCGCCGTCGGCGATCGCCTTGTCGAGCTTGGCCACCTTGTCGGCCCAGCCCTGGTAGGCGAGCTTGAGGGTCGCCTTCGGGTACTTGGCGGCGAACTCGTCGTTCACCCGCTGGACGAGGTCGGGCCAGTTCTTCTGGGCGTCGTCCATCAGCCAGACCGTGACGGTGCCGGTCGCGTTCTGCGGGTCCGCCGAGGCGGTCTTGGTGCCGTCCGACGACGAGCCGCCCGACGAACACGCCGTCAGCCCGACGGCCAGGGCCATGATGCCGACCGTCGCCATGAACCGACGCTTTCTCACGCCATCCTCCGAGGGTGTTGGGGAGCCTGTGCCCGCCGGCAGCGCGCTGGTGCCCGACAGGACGGTGTCCGGGGAGGGGCGGCGAAGAGCTTAGGGGTGGGCCAATACCACATCCGGGCAAATTGAAATTCGAACCGGATGGACTGGAGCCTGGCCTAGACCACAGTTGGTGTCAACGCCAAATGGCCTGGCGGCCATGGCCGTTGCAGACCTGTTGTACCGCGTGGCGATCAGTCGCCCGACGGTGACCCTATGTAGAACTTAAGGCTGCCTTAAGGGCGATTTGAGGGAACATCGTCAGGTCGGGAAACCGCAGGTCACACGGCGTCATAAAGCCGTGGAAACAGAGCGGGCCCGCCATGCGCCATGCGCATGACGGGCCCGCTGGGCGGATGCCTCCCGGCACCCGGTGTCACGGTCCGACGTGGACTCAGCCGATCGCCCCCGGCTGTCCGGTGAGCACCTCGACGGCGGCCAGCCCGCAGACCCGGGCGGCGCCGTGGGTGGCGATGTACAGCGCGCCCACCGGCTCGGACTGCGGCAGGCCCATCTCGACCACCGCGGCGTCCGGACGGGCCGCCACCAGGCGGGCCAGCGCGGCCGCCATCCACTCGTGCCGGTGCGCGTCGCGGACCACCAGCACCAGGCGGCGGTCGGCGGCACCGGCCAGCACCTCGGACACCAGCGCGTCCAGCGCCCCGGCCTCGGCGATCTCCGGGCCGACCTCGCGGGTCCGGGTGCCCGGGAAGCGGTCGGCCAGCATGCCGGCCACGCCCCACGGGGTGACGTCGCCGACGGCGATGTTCGGCTCGGCGGAGAACGAGGCCACGAACGGGCGCTCGGTCACCGGCAGGGGCTCGTGGCCCGGCGCGCGGACCACGCGCAGCGCCCGGCGGGCGGCCCGCAGGCCGACCGCGAGGTCCGCCTCCGGCCGCTCGCCCTGGGCGGCGATCCGGCCCCAGCTGCCGAGCGCGCGCACCCGGGCGGCCGCGTCGGCGAGCCGCTCCTCCGGGAGCCGGCCGGACTGCACGCCCGCCACGATGGCGTCGCGCAGCATCAGCACGGTGTCCTCGTCGGCCAGGCCGCCGCCCACGCAGATCGCGTCCGCGCCGGCCGCCAGGGCCAGCACGGTGCCCTCGCCCATGCCGAAGGTGTCGGCGATGGCGCCCATCTCGATGGCGTCGCTGACGATCAGGCCCTGGTAGCCCAGGCCGCCGTCCTCGGGGGCCGCGCGCAGCAGGTCGCGCAGCACGGTGGGGCTGAGCGTGGCGGGCAGCCTGGGGTCGAGCGCCGGGATCATGATGTGGGCCGTCATCACGGCCTTGGTCCCGGCGGCGATCGCGGCCTGGAACGGGATCAGGTCGCGGGCGCGCAGCACGTCCAGGTCGACGTCGATGACCGGCAGGCCGTGGTGCGAGTCGACGGCGGTGTCGCCGTGGCCCGGGAAGTGCTTGGAGCAGGCCGCGACACCGGCCGACTGCAGGCCCTCCACCCAGGCGGCGGTGTGCCGGGCGCACAGCTCCGGGTCGGCGCCGAAGGAGCGCACGCCGATGACCGGGTTGCGCGGGTTGGAGTTGACGTCCGCGGTGGGCGCCCAGTTGTAGTTCACGCCGGCCGCGGCCAGCGCGCGGCCCAGCTCGCGGGCCACGTCGCGGGTCAGCGCCGGGTCGTCGATGGCGCCGAGGGCGAGGTTGCCCGGCCAGGACGAGCCGGAGCCCGCCTCCAGCCGGGTGACGTCGCCGGACTCCTCGTCGATGGCGATCAGCAGGTCGGGGTTCTCGGCCCGCAGCGCGGCGGTGAGCGCGGCGAGCTGGCCGAGGTCGGCCACGTTGCGGTCGAACAGCGCGACCGAGCCGAGGCCGGCCGCCAGGTGGCGGCGCAGCCACTCCGGCGGCTCGGTGCCGACGAAGCCGGGCTGCAGGACGGTCAGCGCGTCACGGTGCAGCTGGTCGGAGGCCGGGAGGGTGGGAACGAGGATACTCACGGGGGATCAGCCCTTCACGGCGCCGTCGGTGAGGCCACCGACCGCCTTGCGCTGCAGGAAGACGAACAGGATCAGCACCGGGAGGGCGAACAGCGTCGACGCCGCCATCGTGGCGCCCCAGTCGTTGCCGAAGGCGGTCTGGAAGGAGGACAGCCACAGCGGCAGGGTCTGGCCGTCGGTCTTGTTGATGATCAGGACGAGGGGGAACTCGTTCCAGGCCGTGATGAAGCCGAACAGCGAGGTGGACATCAGGCCCGGCGCCAGCAGCGGGAAGATCACCTTCACGAAGGCCTGGGTGCGGGTGCAGCCGTCGACCATCGCCGACTCCTCCAGCTCCTTCGGCACCGCGGCGATGAAGCCGCGCAGCGTCCAGATGGTGAAGGGCAGCACCATCATCATGTAGAAGGCGGTGAGCGGGACGAGGCTGTTCAGCATCTCGTTGTCGCGGGAGATCAGGTAGACCGCGATGGTCATGACCTCCCAGGGCGCCATCTGGGCGGCCATGATGACCAGGACGAAGGTCTTGCGGCCGCGGAACCTCATCCGGGCGATGGCGAAGGACGCCAGGGTCGCGATCACCAGCGAGATCGCCACCGCGAGGACCGTGACGATGAAGCTGTTGGCGGTGTACGTCCAGAACTTCGGCACGTTGACCGCGGTCTTGAAGTGCTCCAGGGTCGCTTCGAACGGGATGAACACCGGCGTCTTGCTGACGATGTCCTTCGTCGGCTTGAAGGCCGTGCTGATCATCCAGTAGACGGGGAACGCGAAGAAGACGAAGAGGACGACCGCGATGACGTTCGGCCAGGTGCGTCCGATGAGCGAGCGCCTCACAGCTCGTCCTCCTGCTTCAGAATGATCCGGAAGTAGTACGCCATCAGGACGCCCAGGATCAGGATGGTGAGCACCGCGATCGCGGCACCGGTGCCGTAGTGCTGGCGGCCGGAGCCCTCCAGGAACGCGTGGATGGGGAGGGTGCGGGTGAGCCCGTCGGGGCCTCCGGCCTTGATCGCGTAGATCTGGGTGAAGGCCTTGAAGATCCAGATGACCTCAAGGAAGGTCGTGGCCAGGAAGAACGGCTTCAGATTGGGGAACATCACCGCGGTGAAGATCTTGACCGGGCCGGCGCCGTCCATCCGGGCCGCCTCGTAGAGCTCCTTCGGGATGGTGGTCAGCGCCGCGTACATGTTGAACGCCACGAACGGGATCGAGCCCCAGACCAGCAGCAGCAGGATCACGAAGAAGGTCGAGTACTGGGTGCCGGTCCAGTTGTAGGCGGCCATCGAGTGCCAGCCCAGGGTGTCCAGCAGCCAGTTGACCACACCGAAGTTGGTCTCGAAGAGCCAGGTGTAGACGGTGGTCGAGGCGACCACCGGCATCGCCCAGGCGAGCAGCAGTCCGATCGACAGCAGCAGCCGCATCTTCTTGCCGAGGCGGTTGAGCAGCAGGCCGACCAGCGCGCCGCCCACCATGATCAGGAAGACGTTGAGCGCCGTGAAGGCGACCGACCGGCCGGTGACCGACCAGAACTCCGGGTCGGACAGCTGCTCGGTGTAGTTCTCGAAGCCGTTCCACTCCGTCAGGTGCTGAACGAGCTGGCGCGCGTTCAGGTTCTGGAACGACACCAGGACGGTCTTCAGCAGCGGCCAGCCCAACAGGCCCAGGGTGGCCACGGTGGCCGGCAGGAGCAGCAGGTACGGCGCGAACCGGGAGCCCAGGCTCCGGCCGTCCGCCGGTCTGGCGCTCTTCTTCGGGGTGCCGGAGCCGCCACCGCGCGCGGCACCCGTCTCAATAGTGGCCACAGCGCCCTTCCCTGAATCCGGGGACTGTGTCTGCACCCGCTCCGAATGCACAGCCATCGTTCTCTCTTCCTAACAACCCGACCACGACGGACGGGCGCCGCCCACCGGCCCCCCGCCGGGAGCCGGTGAGCGACGCCGCTCGACTGCTTACTGCTTGGCGTTGAGACGCTTGGCGATCTCGTCGTCCGCCTTCTTGGCCGCGGTGGCGTAGTCGCCGGTCAGGGCCGAGGTCAGGAACTCCTTGATCGGGTTCGGGTCGTTCTCGACGCTCGCCCAGTTCGGGTGGGTCGGGGTGATGCCACCGACACCGGAGGCCAGCTTCGCGGCGGAGGCGAAGTCACCGACGACCTTGTCGTTGAGCGAGGCCTTGTTCGGGATGAGGCCCGAGGCGGCGACCGCGCCCTCGTTCTTGTCGTTCAGGGCGATCTTCAGGAAGTCCTTGGCCATGTCGGAGTTCTTGCTGGCCTGGGCGATGGCCAGGTTCGAGCCACCGAGGAACACGCCGGAGGGCTTGTCGGCGGTCTTGCCCGGGAGCGGGAAGAAGCCGATCTTGTCCTTGGCCATGGCCTTCTCGTCCGGGAGCTCCCAGCCGAGGCCGATGATCGAGCCGATGTCGCCCTGGCCGAAGATGTCCTTCTGCTGCGGCTTGGCCTCGTCCTTGTCCTTACCACCCAGGACCGAGTAGCTCTGGAGCTTCTTGTAGGTGTCGAAGGCCTTCTGCGCCTCGGGGCTGGACAGGCCGCCGACCCACTTGTCGCCCTCCTTCTTCGCCAGCTTGCCACCCTCGCTGGTGAGCAGACCGAAGTAGACGTACCACTCCTGGCCCGGCATGTAGATCGGGTCGGCGACACCCTGGGTGGCCTTGAGCTTGTCCAGGGCGGTGTAGAACTCTTCCAGGGTCTTCGGGGTGGTGGTCAGGCCGGCCTTGGCCCACAGGTCCTTGTTGTAGGAGACCACGCGGTTGGTCACGAACCACGGGGCGGCGTACTGCTTGCCGTCCAGGATCGCGGACTCGCTCTGGTTCGGGGCCCAGTCGGCACCGCCCAGGGCGGCCTTGTCCTTGGTGATGTCCAGCAGGCCACCGGTGGAGGCGTAGCCGGCGGTCTGGGTGTTGCCGATCTCCAGGACGTCGACGGAGCCCTCGGACAGCGCGGCGGTGACCTTGGGGCCGATGCCGGTCCACTCCTGGATCTGGTACTCGACCTTGGAGCCCGGGTAGGTGGTCTCGAACTCGGTCTTCACCGCCTCGTCCCAGCCCTTGGGGGCGGAGCCGGTCATCAGCCACACCTTGAGCGTCTTGCCGCTGTAGTCCTTCTTGCCGCCGTCGGCCGCAGTGGACGAGTTGCCCGACGCGTTGTTGTTCTCGTCCTTCTTGGCGTCCGAGCCGCAGGCCGCGAGACCAACAACCATGGCCGCGACGCCGACCGCCGCGATGAGCTGACGCTTCACGCCATCCTCCTGAGGGATGCCTTGGTTACCCCCGTCGGGTGGCAGCGGCATACCCACGCGAAGTGGGAGGAATGGTGCCGCGGACTCCAGCGAACGGGTGGGGGGATTCATAGTGACCGGCCTAGTGGTGTAGACCAGATGCCTGGAGCTTGGCCTAGACCAATGGGCCTGTCAACGGCTGTTCGACCGATCCGGACCACCCGTTATCAAGCCGACACCGCACATCGTTCATCGCGTGATGAGGTATTCGTTCCGTAGCCATACATGCAACGATGTGAGCTGTTAATGAGGCGGTGGGGCTCCCGGAGGGCCCTGCGAGAAGCGGGAGACAGGTCCGATGAGCACCGACGGGGGCAGCACGGCCCAGGTCAACGACCCCCTGGCGAAGAACATCGCCCCCCAGGGCGGCGCGGACCCCACCGCCCGGGTACCGAAGTACTACGGACTCAAGCGCCATCTGCTGCAGCTCACCGAGACCCAGCCCGCCGGCACCCCGGTCCCGCCCGAGCGGGCCCTGGCGGCGCAGTTCGACACCTCCCGCACCACGGTCCGCCAGGCCCTGCAGGAGCTGGTCGTCGAGGGCCGGCTGGAGCGCATCCAGGGCAAGGGGACCTTCGTCGCCAAGCCCAAGGTCGCCCAGGCCCTCCAGCTCACCTCCTACACCGAGGACATGCGCGCCCAGGGCCTGGAGCCCACCTCCCGGCTGATCGAGATCGGCTACATCTCCGCCGACGACCGGCTGGCCCCGCTGCTGGACATCAAGCCCGGCGGGCGGGTGCTGCGGATCGAGCGCCTGCGGCTGGCCAACGGCGACCCGATGGCCATCGAGGTGGCCCACCTGTCCGCCAAGCGCTTCCCGGCCCTGCGCCGCAACCTCGCCAAGCACAACTCGCTGTACACCGCGCTGCGCGAGGTCTACGGGGTCACCGTGGCCGAGGCCGAGGAGACCATCGAGACCACCCTCGCCAACCCGCGCGAGGCCGGACTGCTCGGCTCCGACCTCGGCCTGCCGATGCTCCAGCTCGCCCGGCACTCCTTCGACCCGGAGGGGAACCCGGTCGAGTGGGTGCGCTCCATCTACCGGGGCGACCGCTACAAGTTCATCACCCGCCTGAAGCGGCCGGAGTAGTCCGGCCCGGCGCCCGCACACGCCCGGGCCCCGGCGCGCGAGGAGCGCGCGCCGGGGCCCGTTGTGTTGTCCCGGCGCGCGGGGTGTCCGGATTTCGGGAAGTTGTCCCGGATCCGGTGACACGGATCACGTGATGCCATAGATTCCGCATCCGTACTGACTGCCGATCACCAGTGGTGCTGCTCGGCGGACCCAGGGGGTGCGCGGCTCCCCCGGGGTTGCGGCGCCGGCGAGGTGAATCCTCCGAAGCGGAGCCGACCCATGTCGTCAGAGCACACCGACCGACCTGTCATGCCCGAGCCAGAAGAGCCCGGCGGCGCCGGCCTGCCGGTGGTGACCCCCGAGCGGGTGCTCGCCGCGCTCGCCCTGCTGGTGCCGATCGTCGCGATGCTCTGGGTGGGCTCGTACGACAAGCCCGAGCCCGAGGCGGGCGGCGTCCCCTTCTTCTACTGGTACCAGCTGCTCTGGGTGCCGGTCTCGGCGGTCTTCACGGTCGCCGCCTACCTGCTGGTCAACCGGGACGAGAAGGCCCGCCGGGCCGCCGGGGCGCGGAAGGCGGGTGGCGCCCGGTGAACGGGGTCAACGTGCCGGCGCTGTCGGTGTTCGTCCTCTTCTTCCTGCTGGTCACCGTGATGGGCTTCCTCGCCTCCCGGTGGCGGCGGGCCGACAACGCGCTCCATCTGGACGAGTGGGGCCTCGGCGGGCGCAGCTTCGGGACCTGGATCACCTGGTTCCTGCTCGGCGGCGACCTCTACACCGCGTACACCTTCGTCGCGGTGCCCGCCGCCGTCTACGCGACCGGCGCCGCGGGCTTCTTCGCCGTCCCCTACACGATCATCGCCTACCCGCTGGTCTTCCTCTTCCTCCCCCGGCTCTGGTCGGTCTCCCGGGTGCACGGCTACGTCACCCCGGCCGACTTCGTGCGCGGGCGCTACGGCTCCCGGCCGCTGTCCCTGGTGGTCGCGCTGACCGGCATCCTCGCCACCATGCCGTACATCGCGCTCCAGCTGGTCGGCATCCAGGCGGTACTGGACGTGCTGGGCGTCGGCGGCGGCGAGAACGCCAACTGGTTCGTCAAGGACCTGCCGCTGTTCATCGCCTTCGGCGTGCTCGCCGCCTACACCTACTCCTCGGGCCTGCGCGCGCCGGCGCTGATCGCGTTCGTCAAGGACACCCTGGTCTACCTGGTGATCATCGTCGCGGTGATCTACATCCCGATCCGGCTCGGCGGCTACGGCCACATCTTCGACGCGGTCGGCGAGCGGTTCAGCGCCCCCAAGTCGGGCGGCTCGCTCACCCTGCCGGAGAACAAGCAGTGGACGTACGCCACGCTGGCGCTCGGCTCGGCGATGGCGCTGTTCCTGTACCCGCACTCGGTGACCGGTGTGCTGGCCGGCAAGTCGCGCAACACGGTGCGCCGGAACATGGCGATCATGCCCGCGTACTCGCTGATGCTGGGGCTGCTGGCGCTGCTCGGCTTCATGGCGATCGCGGCCGGGATCGGCAAGGGCGACAAGAACTTCAACACCCAGCTCTCGGTGCCGCAGCTGTTCGAGAACATGTTCCCCGACTGGTTCACCGGCGTCGCCTTCGCGGCGATCGGCATCGGCGCGCTCGTCCCGGCGGCGATCATGTCCATCGCGGCGGCCAACCTGTTCACCCGCAACGTCTACAAGGAGTACCTGAGGCCCACCGCCACCCCGGCGGACGAGACCCGGGTCGCCAAGCTGGTCTCGCTGCTGGTCAAGGTCGGCGCGCTGGTCTTCGTGCTCGGCATGGACAAGCAGGCCGCGATCAACCTCCAGCTGCTCGGCGGCCTGTGGATCCTGCAGACCTTCGTCCCGATCGTCGGCGGCCTGTTCACCCGCTGGTTCCACCACTGGGCGCTGCTCGCCGGCTGGGCGGCCGGCATGGTCTACGGCACCTGGGTGGCCTACGGCATCGCCAGCCCCAAGACCAGGCACTTCGGCGGGAACGCCGCCGAGATCCCCGGCATCGGCGAGATCGGCTACATCGGGCTCACCGCCTTCGTCCTCAATCTGCTGGTCTCGGTGGTGCTCACCCTGGTGCTGCGCGCCGTCAAGGCGCCGGACGGACCGGACGAGACCCGTCCGGGGGACTACAGCGCCGAGAGGGGCGAGGAGGAGCCCGAGAACGCGCCGGAGCCCGTACCGGCGCACTGATACGCCCTGCACGCCCTGTGGTCGCGCCGTCTCCTCAGTCAACACTGGAGGGGGCGGCGCGATCATATGTATGAACAGCCGGGTGCATGGGGCACCACACTCAGGGCACCAACCAGACCGGACCGGCAACCGGCCGGCAACTGATCGACCCACGGGGAGCGGCGGCAATGGCAGAACTCGGCACCACCCTCAACGGCCAGCACCACACCGACGGACGGCACCGGCCGACCGCCCCGCACCGCGGGGCCGGCTCCGCCGCGGCCCCGGCGGCCACCGGGCTGCCCCCGCTCCCCTCCGTGCTGATCGCCACCCGCCACGGCGAGTCCACCGCCAACGTCGAGTTCCAGCTCGCCGAGGCGGCCGGCGCGCTCAGCGTGCCGATCAGCAGCCGGGACGCCGACATCCCGCTCTCCCTGCACGGCCAGCAGCAGGCCCACGCGCTCGGCCGCTGGTGGGCCGCCCTGCCCAGCGCCGACCGGCCGCGCAGCGTCTGGTGCTCGCCCTACGTCCGCACCACCGAGACCGCCCGGATCGCGCTCGCCCAGGCCGCCGGGCTCGGCTCCGTCCCGGTCTCGCTCGCCGTCCGCTACGACGAGCGGCTGCGCGACCGCGAGCTCGGCATCCTGGAGATGCTGCCCAAGGCCGCCATCGAGACCGGGCACCCCGAGGAGGCCGCCCGGCGGCGCAAGATGGGCGAGCTGTACTACCGCCCGCCCGGCGGCGAGTCCTGGGCCGACGTGGCGCTGCGGGTGCGCAGCGTGCTGCGCGACATCTGCGCGGAGGAGGCCGGGCGGCCGGTCCTGGTGGTCGCGCACGACTGCACGGTGCTCATGCTCCGGTACGTGCTGGACCGGCTCACCGAGGAGCAGCTGACCGCGCTGGAGCCGGTGCGCAACTGCTCCGCGAGCGTCTGGCGGGCCGAGGGCGGGCGGCTGCGCCCGGACCGCTGGAACCAGACCGGGCACCTGGAGGACGCGGGCTGAGCCGGCCGGTCCGGGTGGTTCAGACCCGGGCGGCGACCGCCGCGGCGGGCTCGGCGAAGCAACGGCGGTAGGCCAGCGGCGTGGTGCCCAGCCGGCGGCCGAAGTGGTGGCGCAGGGTGGCCGCGTTGCCGAAGCCGCAGCGGGCGGCGATCACGTCCACCGGCTCGGTGGTCGACTCCAGCATCCGCTGGGCGAGCAGCAGCCGCTGCCCGGTCAGCCAGCGGTGCGGGGTGGTGCCGGTCTCCTGGTGGAAGCGCCGGGCGAAGGTGCGCGGCGACATGTGGACCCGGGCGGCCAGCTGCTCGACGGTCGTCTCCTCGTCCAGGTGGTGGCGCAACCAGTCCAGCAGCGGGGCGAGCGACTCGCCGTCGCCCTCCGGCAGCGGCCGGTGCACGAACTGGGCCTGCCCGCCCTCCCGGTGCGGCGCCACCACCATCCGCCGGGCGATCCCCCGGGCCACCTCGGCGCCCTGCAGCTTACGCACCAGGTGCAGGCAGGCGTCGATGCCGGCCGCCGTGCCGGCGGAGGTGATCACCGGGTCGTCGTCCACGTAGAGGACGTCCGGCTCGACGGTGGTCCTCGGATGGCGGGCGGCCAGATCGGCGGTGTACCGCCAGTGCGTGGTGGCCCGGCGGCCGTCCAGCAGGCCGGCGGCACCGAGCGTGAAGGCGCCGCTGCAGATGGACAGCACCCGGGCGCCGCCGTCCACGGCCGCCCGCAGCGCCTCCAGCAGCGGCTCCGGGTACTCCCCGCGCAGCGAGGTGGCGGTGACCACCACCAGGTCGGCGGCGGCGAGCCGTTCGGGCCCGTGCGGGACGTCCACGGCGAAGCCGGCGTGGGTGCGGTGCGGGCCCGGCCGGGCGCCGGCGATCGCGAAGTCGTAGGCGGGCAGCCCGTCCTCGGTCCGGTCCAGGCCGAACACCTCGCAGGCCACGCCGAGTTCGAAGGGGTGGACGTCCTCCATGACCACGGCCACGACGTTCTTCAGCATGCCGCCAGGGTAGCCCGCCCGCTGGCAGTTTTTCGATGTGATCGGGCATTCCTGCCACTCGCCCCGGCCCGGCTCCGCGGCGAAGGTGGAGCCATGGATTCCGACACGCTCGCCAGCGCACTCGCCCTGCTCGGCGCCGTCGGCGGGTTCGGCCTGCTCGGCGCCCTGATCGGCCGCGAGGTGGCGCAGCAGAAGGCCACCGGACGCGACAACTGGCACCGTCCGGGCGGCTACCCCGACGACCCCGCGCTGCCCGACCGGCTCTACGGCACCCTGCCCGCCGCCTCGCTCCGCCCGTCCGCCGACCCCGTCACCCCCGTCACCGTCACCGCCACCGAAGCGGAGGCCCGCACCCCGCTCAGCTCCGTCCCGTGCGATTCCGGCACACTGGCCGGATGGACATCGTCATCCGCCCGGCCCGCGCCGAGGAGTTCGAGGAAGCCGGCCGCATAACCGTCGAGGCCTTCGTCGGCGACGGCTTCACCTCGCCCGGGAGCGAGTACGTGCACCGGCTGCGCGACGCCGCGACCCGGGCCGCCGAGGCCGAACTGCTCGTGGCGGTG
Source organism: Kitasatospora sp. NPDC002551 (assembly GCF_040296005.1). Classification (NCBI taxonomy): domain Bacteria; kingdom Bacillati; phylum Actinomycetota; class Actinomycetes; order Kitasatosporales; family Streptomycetaceae; genus Kitasatospora; species Kitasatospora sp. NPDC002551. Next base: position 192,206 of record NZ_JBEOWI010000008.1, read on the forward strand.
GACACGGCCGGGGGGACGGTCCTCGGCTCCGTGACCTTCGCGGTCGGCGGCACCCGGTGGGCGGACATCGCCACCCCCGAGGAGGGCGAGATCCGGATGCTCGCCACCGCCGCGGCCGCCCGCGGGCGGGGTGCCGGCGAGGCCCTGGTACGCGCCGCGCTCGCCCGCAGCCGCGAACTCGGCCTGAGCGGCATGGCCTTCTCCACCCAGCCGGAGATGACCGCCGCGCACCGGATCTACGAGCGGGTCGGCTTCCGCCGCGCCCCGGAGCGGGACTGGTCGCCGGTCCCGGGCCTGGAGCTGATGGTCTACAGCCTGGCCTTCTGACCGCTCGCCCGGCCACCGGTCACCCGCTCTTGCGCTCCAGCAGCACCACCCGCAGGTGCGGCACGTTCTCGGTGCGGACCACGCGGAACCCGTTCAGCTCCTTGGCCAGCTTGTCCGAGACGGCGCCGAACGGCCGGCGGTCGGTGCCGGACACCAGCAGCCAGACCCGCCGGGTGCCGGCCAGGCAGCGGGCCGGCTCCTCGCACTCCAGCCCGCCGAAGCTGCCGGCCCGCTCCGGGGACACCCGCAGCAGGACGTCCGCGGGCGCCGGCCGGCCGCGCAGCTCGTAGGCCAGCGACCGGCGCAGCGAGCTGCCCGGCTCGTACACCACGCCGTCGCCCGGGCGCAGTCCCCCGCCGATCAGCCGGGCGGCGGCCCGGGCGTCCGCCTCGCCGGGCAGGTCCGCGCGCACCGACGCCTGGGCGGGCGCGGCGAGCGCGGCGGCCAGCGCGACGGCCGCCAGCAGCGGAGCCGGTCCGGCCACCCAGCGCGGCGGCGTCCCCGAGGCGGTGAACCGGGAGACCAGGCCGGGCAGCCGGCCGACCGCCTCGGCGCCCAGCAGGGCCCAGGCGGGCACCGTGAAGAGCAGGTAGCGGGCGAGGAACAGGTGCAGCCAGTGCGCGGTCCCCAGGGTCAGCAGCACCGGCACCAGGGCCCAGCAGATCAGCAGACCGGCGCCCTGCTGGCGCAGCACCAGCAGGCTCACCGCCCCCAGCACGCCCACGACCAGCAGGGTCCAGCCGAGCGCGGCGGACCCGGCCAGGTCCGTGACCAGCGCGCCGAGGTCGTCCCAGTCGCGCTCGTTCCACGCGATCTGCCCGCTCTGCCCGGCGCCGAGCAGCAGCAGCGGGCTCAGCAGCAGCACCGCCCCCGCCGAGGCCAGCGCCCACCGGCCGAGCAGCACCCAGCGGGCGCCGCCGTCGTCCGCCGCGGCCGGCGCGCGGCGGAACTCGCGGGCCACCAGCAGCAGGTGGCCGGGCAGCACCATCAGCGTCACCACATGGGTGAGCCCCATGGCGACCACGGTGAGCCCGTAGCCGGCCCAGGCGAGCAGCACGGCGCGCGGCGCGGCCGGCACCGCTCCCGGGCGGTCCTGGACCAGCCGGGTGAGCAGCAGGGTGCTGCCGACGGCCGCCAGCACGGCGAAGGCGTACGGCCGGGCGTCCTGGCCGTACCAGGTGATCGCGGGGCAGACGGCGAACAGCAGGCCCCCGAGCAGTCCGGCCCGCGGCGAGAGCAGGCGCCGGCCGAGCAGGGCCACGCAGCCGGCGGCGGCGGTCATGGCGAGCGCCGAGGGCAGTCGCAGCGCGGCCTCGGAGTCGCCCGCGACCGCGATCCACAGGTGCAGCAGCACGTAGTAGGGCGCCAGCACCAGGTCCATGTTGCCGGTCAGCGCGCCGAGGTCCGACCAGGAGAGGTCGGCCGCCCACCAGGAGGCGTGCTCGTCCCGCCAGAGCTGGCGGTCCCCGATGCCGTAGAGGCAGAGCGCCAGGGTGAGCAGCGCCGGCGGCAGGGCGACGGCGAGCGCGGCGCGCCACGGCGGGACGGCGCGCTCGCCGTCGCCCGGCGCCACCGCCGGGGCGGGCGGCGCGGCCGGGGCGGGCGGCGCGGCCGGGGCGGGCGGGAACGGGGGTATCGGCGGGTGGCCGGGCCGCGGCGGCAGGTTCGCCGCCCCGCCCGTCGCCTTGATCGGGGTGGTCATCGCTACTGTTTGACCCAGATCCGGTAGTACCCGGTTCCACCGACGTGTGTGAAGGGAATGCGTCCGAGCAGCCGGTAGTGCGGGCTCTGCGCGAGCGCCTCCGCCACCACCCGGTCGGTGTCCGGGGTGGCGACGCCGTCGAGCACCACCAGGTCGAACCAGCCGTCCGCGATCGCGGTCCGGTAGCCGTCGTCGCCGGTGTGCAGCGCGCCCGCCTTGTCGACGTACCCGATGCCGTAGGTGGAGGTCCACTGGCTCTGCAGGGTCAGGTCGCGGGTGTAGTAGACCGGGACGTTGTCGGCCGACGCCAGGTAGCGGCCGGTGCTGGTCACGTGCTGGCGCACCACCTCGGTCATCCGGCTGGAGTCGGGCCAGGTGTCGAACCGCCAGGTCGACTGGGTCAGCCCGAGGGCGAGCGTCACCACCCAGAGCAGGATGCCCAGTTGTGGGTGCCGGAAGTGCGGGCCGACCAGCCGGGCCAGGCCGATGCCGGCCATCGGGGCGGCGAACAGCAGGCCGAAGCCGAGGTGCTTGTAGAGCGCCACCGAGGTGTTGAGGTGCATCTGGTACGCCGGGGCGAGCAGCGCGGTGCCGGTCAGCAGCAGGCCGAGCAGGATCCGGCGGCGGCGCCCCGGGCCGGTCATCGTGCGCACCAGCGGCGACTCGTTCATCCGCCCGCGCAGCGCGTACGCGACCGCGCCGCCGACCGCGGTGACGAACACCAGGCCGCCGAACTCCACGCACTGGCGGGCCAGTTCCGTCCAGGGCTCGGTGCCGTGCGCGCGCTGGGTGGTGGTCGCCCGGACGCCCTTGAGGACGTCGGTGAAGGTCATCCCCAGCCAGAGCAGGCCGCCCGCGCCGACCGCGAGCAGGACGCCGCGCAGCGCCGGCTGGCGGTTCCGGTTCCGCCGCCCGGTCAGCACCGCCAGCAGCACCAGGCTGGGCAGGTAGAGCGCGGAGGCGTACTTCAGCCCGACCGCCAGCACCGCGAACGGCGCGGCCGCCAGCACGGCGGCCGCGGGCGCCCGGTCGGTGCGCACCACGATCCAGATCGCCAGCGCGAGCAGCAGCACCGCCGGGGCGTCGTAGGTGGCGAAGAAGCCGAGCACCACGGTCGACTGGGTCACCGCGAACATCGCCGCGGCGCCGAGCGCCACCCGCTCGTTGAACAGGCGGCGGGTGAAGCCGTAGAGCAGCGAGGTCGCGCCGAGCATGCAGGCCAGGCTGAACAGCCGGACGCCGAGCATGCCGAAGTGGTTCTCCAGCACGGCGGCGGCGATCGGGTACAGGGTCGGCGCGCCGGAGAAGTAGGTGTTGTAGTCCTTCGGCACGGGGGTGTCGTAGAGCCAGTGCGAGAGCTGCGCGTGCCCGGCGTACATGTAGAGCGCCTCGTCCTGGAACGCGGTGTTCGACAGGCGGACGGACATCGCGGTCTGGATCATCAGGATGACCAGCAGCAGCCCGCGGCTGATCCAGGAGCGGCGGCGGCCGGGGTCGAGCGTCCAGCTGGCCTCGGGCACCGTCGGCAGGGTGTAGCCGGGGCCCTCGGGCCGCTCGCCGTCGGCGGCGTCGGCGTCGGGGGCGTCCGGGTCGGGACCGTCGGCGTCGGGCAGCTCGCCGCCCTCGGGCCCGTCCTCGGGCGGACCGTCCTCGGCCGGTCCGTGCTCGGCGGGGCCGTCGTTGAACCGCGTGCCGTCCTCGGGCCGTTCCTCCTGCGGGAGGGACGGCGGCGCCGGGTGGCTGCCCTCGAACCACGAGCCGCCGGTGTCGGGCACCCGGACCGGCGTCTGCTCGGCGATGCGGTTGCGGGGCGTGGGGATGGACGTCATCAGGGGCTCTTCACATCGAAGCTGTAACGGCCGTCGGAGACCGCCTGTTTGAAGGCGTTCTGGGACTGCGGGTCGCCCTCGATCCGCCAGTCGACCTCCTTGTTGAGGTTGAACCAGATGAAGCCCAGGCAGTCCGGACGCTTGATCACGTTCGCGGCGAGGTTGTAGATGTCGGACACCTTGCGGGTGCCCGGTTCGGAGCCCGTCTCGGCGATGATCCACGGCTTGTTGGTGAAGGTGCGGATCTGGGTGAGGGTGGGCGTGTAGAGGGTGTCGAAGGTGCCGGCTTCCAGGTGGGTGTAGTAGGCGACGATGCCCACCCAGTCGACGTAGGTGTCGCCGGGGTAGTACGGCTTGAGCGCCACCGTCGGCACCGGGTTGATGCTGTTCGGGCTCCAGACCCAGATCACCTGGCCGGCTCCGAGCTGGGTGAAGACGTCGTGCAGGTGCTGGTAGGCCGCGACGAAGTCGGCCGGCGTGGTCGTCTTGGTGCCCCAGTCGTACCAGGTGCCGTTGAACTCGTGGGCGAAGCTGATCGCGACCGGCACGTTGGTGTTGCGCACGGCCGCCGCGTAGCGCTTGATGTAGTCGTCGTGCTTGCCCGCCGCGATGTCGGCCAGCGGCGTCTTGTACGGCTCCCAGGCGATGAACGGCAGCGCGCCGCCCCGCCAGGCGTTGGTCACGCCGTTGACGTCGTACTCGTCGCCCCAGCCCGAGTAGTACTCGACGATGTTCGGCCGCTTGCCGATCCGGCCGGCGAACTCGTCCACGCCGGCCATCGACGCCGGGGCGCCGTCCACGGCCACGCCCAGGTACTTCTTGGCCGGCTTGAGCAGCGGGCGGACGTCGTAGGGCAGCGCGGCGTCGGGGGTGGCGGTCCTGGTCGGCGGGGCCGGGGCGGCGCCGGACGGGCTCCCGGAGGCCGTGCCCCCCTCGGACGGCGCGGCGGGAGCGGCCGCCGCGGGCCCCAGCGGCTTCTCGGCGAGCAGGTCGCAGGCCGCCAGCGGCAGCACCAGCAGGGCCGCCGCGAGGGCGCGGAACAGTGCGGCACGCACCCGGCGGCCGGCGCCGGGCGTGCGGGTGGGGAGGCTCATGCCACGGCGTCCTGGGATCGGGGCTGGATGAGGATGCGGCCGACCGTCACCGCGTAGAACAGGCCCGAGGAGAGCACCAGGGCGAAGTCCAGCGGGTACAGCGTGAACATCCGGTAGACCGCCGCGACCACCCAGACCAGCGCGGTGCCGCCGCCCCAGACCACGACGCCGGCCCAGAACCGCCGCTGCCGGTTCTTGGCCTTGCTGGAGCCGGTCGGCTGCCAGCCGCGCTGGCGGCCCCGGACCAGGTCCCAGACCGCGAAGAAGTGCGCCCAGCCGTACATCATCCGGCCCGCCCAGGCCTCCAGCCGGTAGGGCGCCCGGTGCCAGAGCGGGAAGATCAGGGTGGCGTACACCAGGCTGGGGAGGACCAGGACCAGGTGCTGGACCTGCAGCAGGTCCGGCCGCCACAGCAGCAGCATGATCGGCAGCATCGGCAGCGCGAAGGTCAGCAGCGCGGTGTGGATGTAGTAGAGGAACCCGGATATGTAACAGAGCCGGGTGGTGAAGTCGAGCTTGGTGTGCCAGAACTTGCGGCTGGTCATCAGCGACATCGAGCCCATGCACCAGCGGTACTGCTGGTTCTGGAACGCCGGGGCGTTGTCCGGGCAGACGCCGGTGGACAGGGCCACGGGTATGTACTGCAGGTCCCAGCCGAGGGCCCGCAGGTCGAAGCCGGTGTGCACGTCCTCGGAGTGGGCGATCAGCGTGGTGCCGCCGTTCTCCACCAGCGCGGCCCGCCGGTAGACCGCGCAGCTGCCGACGCAGATCGCGCCGTCGTTGCGCTGCCGGGCGACCTGGACCGAGCGGTAGAAGAGCTCCTGGATGGCACCGGCCCCGCGCTCGATCCAGTTCTGCGAGTCCAGCACCCGGAAGAACTGCGGCGACTGGACGATGCCCAGCTTCGGGTCCCGCTGCAGGTACGGCAGTACCTCGTGCAGCAGGTCGTGCCGGGGCGCGAAGTCGGCGTCCAGGATGAGGATGAACTCGCCGTCCGAGCGGCCGAACCCGTAGTGCAGGTTGCCGGCCTTCTTGAACCAGCCGCGGTTCTCCCGCACCCCGTACCGGAAGCCGAAGTCCGCGGCCATCGCCTCGACCTCCGGGCTCGCGGCGTCGTCCAGGACGTACGGCATGACCAGGCCCGGGTAGTGCTCGGCCATCTTGCGCACGTACGTCCAGGTGTTGTGCAGCACCTCGATCGGCTCGCCGCAGACCGGGAGGAAGACGTCCACCGTCGGGTACTCGGCGGGGTTCCACTTCCGGACCAGCCGGCGGTGCTCCTTGACGTCGAAGTTGGGCGTGAAGCTGTTCACGCGCAGCGACACCACGTAGTAGACGACGGTGAAGAACAGGAACGGCACGCAGAGCCAGAACCACGATCCCAACGAGTACAGCTCGGCCTGGCTGAGCACCAGGCATCCGAAGCTCACCATCGAACAGAGGGTCAGCACCCACTGGTGCCGGATGGTGTAGCTGTACTTCTCCTGCGAAGTGGGCGGCGCCGGCAGCAGCATCGCCGGAACGGACTCGCCCGTTCCGCGTCTGCGGCCCGCCGCTCTGCGCCGTCTGCTGGTCGCATTGACGGCAGCGCTCACCGCGCGGTACCTCCTGCTCGCTGATTCCCCGTCCGGGCGGCCGCGGGGGGCGCCTTCCTCCCCCGAGGGCGGTCATCCTATCCGACCGCTCCGCGCCGCCCGTCCGGGGCACCCACCCCGCCCGGGGGTCAGCCGGTGCGGCTGCCCCGGGCCAGCAGGACGTCCTTGGTGCGATCCGCCAGCGGGCCGGCGGCGGCCGCGGCGAGCTGGTCGCTCTGGTCCGCGCCCTGCTTCAGCGAGCCGGCCACCGTGAAGTAGCCGAAGCGGCCGATCGCCGCGTGCGTCTCGGCGCAGCCGGACTTGTCGGTCACGCAGAACATCGCGACCCCGGTACCGGACAGACCCTGGATCAGGCCCGCGTGCCGGCCGAGCGCCCGGTCCGCGCCGGCCTTGTTGTCGAAGACCGCGACGCCGACGGTGACGGCGCTCTCGCCGTTGACGTAGGTCGCGCGGACCACCGTCCGGCAGGTGTCGTCGCCGAGCGCGAGGCCGAGGCCGCCGGTGGTCGCCTTGGAGCAGGGGGCGGTCGCGCCGGTCACCTGACGGGTCCACACCTTGCCGTCGATGGTGCGGGTCTGGTCCGGGAACAGCGTCGCCGCGTCGACCGGCAGCTTGTCGGTGGCGGCGTCGGAGATGACCGCCAGCGCCTGCTCGGTGGGCGTGGCCGTGACGGACGGGCTGCCGGCCGTGGACGTGCTCGCGTTCGGCTTGGGGTCGTCACCGCCCTTGTCGCGGCCGTTGATCCACACCCCGGCCCCGACGATGCCGCCGACCACGACGAGAGCCGCGATCACGGCGCCGATCCCCAGCCGCTTGCGGCGGCGCGACTCGGAGGCGTGCCGGTCCGCCATCGCGTTCCAGTCCGGCTCCCTCGGCACCTGCTGCTGGGCGCTCTGCTGCGGCCACGGGGCGAACTGGGCCGGCCCACCGGCCGCCGCCTGGGGCTGCGGGGGTCCTGGCTGCGGCTGGGGCTGCACGGGACCGGGCTGAGGTCCGGGCTGCGGCCCCGGCTGGGGCCCCGGCTGCGGGTACGGCACCGCGCCGGACGGCACGTGCGGCGCCACGGGAGGCTGGCCCTGCGGCGGCACCCCCGCCCCGGGCTGGACGTACGGCGTCGCAGGCGGCCCGAAGCCGCCTGGCGGCGGCACCGGCGGCTGCCCCGGCTGCGGCGCCTGCCCCGGCGTGCCAGGCTGCTGACCCTGCTCCGGCGGCACGGCCCTACCGGCCCAGTCCCCCGCAGCGCCCGTTCCCTCGCTCATGTGCCGAGATCGTAGGGCATGCACCGGACGAGGGATCGATCCGGTGACCAATCCGTTTCAGAACCCGGCCCGCCACGGGCACCGCAGGCCCCGTCCCCGTACCACTGGTCATCGGAGCAACACGCCACGCTGCACTACATGTGGTGTCGCATCCAGCAAGCACCACTAGATGTATGCTCACTCCTGCTGTCGACGCAGGGGAACCCGGTGTGACTCCGGGACTGCCCCGCAGCGGTGTGCGGCCGCCTTCCCCAGGTGCGCCGCGAGTCCGAGTGCCTGCCGACGGCGTGCCGACGCCTCCCCGCAGAGGCCATGGCACCAGCACCACCTTCCGGGCCTCGCGGGCGGGCCGGGGACGACACGCGCGCGGCGCCTCCGGGCCCGCGCGGCGGTCTCCCCTGCCCCGAACGGCCCGGCCCCGAGCCACCGCCGTCGACCGCCGCCAGGAGAGAGCGCCTTGACCACCGCTGCCTCAGCCACCCTGCCCGCCCAGGGTTCCAGCTCCGCCCCCGCCGACCCGACGGTCTCCGACCCCGGCGGTGCGCTCCTGCGCCTCCTGACCGACCGCAGCGCCGACCTCCCCCAGGTCGACCCCGGCCATGTCGCCGCCGCCGCGCTCCGCGGCCGCCACGCCGGCTCGGACTTCGCCGAGCTCCGCGGGCTGGCCGTCGACGCCGCCGCCTCGATGATCGCCGAGGACCCGCAGTACTCGAAGCTCGCGGCCCGGCTGCTGGCGCTGGAGATCGTGGACGAGGCGGCGAGCCAGGGCGTGGTCTCGTTCTCCACCTCGATCGCGGTCGGCCACGCCGAGGGCCTGATCGGTGACACCACCGCCGCCTTCGTCGCCAAGCACACCGCCGCCCTGGACGCCCTGGTCGACCCGGCCGGCGACGACCGCTTCGAGTACTTCGGCCTGCGCACCGTGCAGTCCCGGTACCTGCTGCGCCACCCGATCACCCGCAAGGTCGTCGAGACCCCGCAGTACTTCCTGCTCCGCGTCGCCTGCGGCCTGGCGGTCGGCGACACCGAGCAGTCGGTCGCCGAGGTCGCCGAGCTGTACCGCCTGATGAGCCGGCTGGAGTACCTGACCTCCTCGCCGACCCTCTTCAACTCCGGCACCCGGCACCCGCAGATGTCCAGCTGCTACCTGCTGGACTCCCCGCTGGACAACCTGGACTCGATCTACTCCCGGTACGCGCAGATCGCCCGCCTGTCCAAGCACGCCGGCGGCATCGGCCTGTCCTACTCCCGGATCCGCTCGCGCGGCTCGCTGATCCGCGGCACCAACGGTAAGTCCAACGGCATCGTGCCGTTCCTGCGCACCCTCGACTCCTCGGTCGCCGCCGTCAACCAGGGCGGCCGCCGCAAGGGCGCGGCCTGCGTCTACCTGGAGACCTGGCACGCGGACATCGAGGAGTTCCTGGAGCTGCGCGACAACACCGGCGAGGAGGCGCGCCGCACCCACAACCTCAACCTGGCGCACTGGATCCCGGACGAGTTCATGCGCCGGGTCAACGCCAACGCGGACTGGTCGCTGTTCTCCCCCGCCGACGTCCCCGAGCTGGTCGACCTGTGGGGCGAGGAGTTCGACGAGGCCTACCTCAAGGCCGAGCTGGCCGGCAAGGCCGTGCGCACCATCCCCGCGCAGACCCTCTACGCCCGGATGATGCGCACCCTGGCGCAGACCGGCAACGGCTGGATGACCTTCAAGGACGCCTCCAACCGCGCCGCCAACCAGACCGCGCTGCCCGGCCGCACGGTGCACTCCTCCAACCTCTGCACGGAGATCCTGGAGGTCACCGACGACTCCGAGACCGCCGTCTGCAACCTCGGCTCGGTCAACCTCGGCGCCCACGTCGCCGACGGCGCGTCGGCCGACGACCTGCTGAACGCGCTGGACTGGGAGCGCCTGGACGCCACCGTCCGCACCGCCGTCACCTTCCTCGACCGCGTGGTGGACATCAACTTCTACCCGACCCCCGAGGCCGGCGCCTCCAACTCCCGCTGGCGGCCGGTGGGCCTGGGCGTGATGGGCCTGCAGGACGTCTTCTTCAAGCTGCGGATCGACTTCGACTCCGCCGAGGCCGCGCGGCTGTCCACGCTCATCGCCGAGCGCATCATGCTCACCGCCTACGAGCGCTCCGCCGACCTGGCCGAGCAGCTGGGCCGCCACGAGGCCTACGGCGAGACCCGCGCCGCCCGCGGCGAGCTGCACATCGACCACTTCCCGACGGCCGCGCCGGAGTGGGCCGACCGCTGGGCCGCGCTGCGCACCCGGATCGCCGAGACCGGCCTGCGCAACTCGCTGCTGCTCGCGATCGCGCCGACCGCGACCATCGCGTCCATCGCCGGTGTCTACGAGTGCATCGAGCCGCAGGTCTCCAACCTGTTCAAGCGCGAGACCCTCTCCGGTGAGTTCCTCCAGGTCAACCCGTACCTGGTGCGCGACCTCAAGGAGCTGGGCGTCTGGGACCAGCAGACCCGTGACGCGCTGCGCGACGCCAACGGCTCGGTGCAGGAGCTCGGCTGGCTGCCCGCCGAGGTCCGCTCGCTGTACCGCACCGCCTGGGAGCTGCCGCAGCGCGCGCTGATCGACCTGGCCGCGGCCCGCATGCCGTACATCGACCAGAGCCAGTCGCTGAACCTGTTCATGGCGGCGCCGACCATCGGCAAGCTCAGCTCGATGTACGCCTACGCGTGGAAGGTCGGTCTGAAGACCACCTACTACCTGCGCTCGCGCCCGGCCACCCGGATCGCCCAGGCCGCTTCGGGCACCGCCCGCGCCGCCGCCCCGGTGCCCGTGAACGCCCCCACCATGACCCAGGCCGAGCAGGACGCCATCGCCTGCTCCCTGGAGAACCCCGAGTCCTGCGAGGCCTGCCAGTAATGTCCGACGACGACCGCAAGATGCTGCTCGACCCCGGCTTCGAGCTGACGCTGCGCCCGATGCGCTACCCGTCGTTCTACGACCGGTACCGCGACGCGATCAAGAACACCTGGACCGTCGAGGAGGTGGACCTGCACTCCGACGTCGCCGACCTGGCCAAGCTCAGCGAGGGCGAGCGCCACCTCATCGGCCGGCTGGTCGCCTTCTTCGCCACCGGGGACTCGATCGTCTCCAACAACGTGGTGCTGAGCCTGTACAAGCACATCAACTCCCCGGAGGCCCGGCTCTACCTGAGCCGGCAGCTGTTCGAGGAGGCCGTGCACGTCCAGTTCTACCTGACGCTGCTGGACACCTACCTGCCCGACCCGGAGGACCGCAACGCGGCCTTCGCCGCGGTGGAGAACATCCCCTCCATCCGCCAGAAGGCCCAGTTCTGCTTCAAGTACATGAACGCGGTCGACCACATCGACTCGCTGCAGACCAAGGAGGACCGCCGCGCGTTCCTCCTGAACCTGATCTGCTTCGCGGCGTGCGTCGAGGGCCTGTTCTTCTACGGCGCGTTCGCCTACGTGTACTGGTTCCGGAGCCGGGGTCTGCTGCACGGCCTGGCGACCGGCACCAACTGGGTGTTCCGCGACGAGTCCATGCACATGGACTTCGCGATGTCGGTGGTCGACACCGTCCGCGAGGAGGAGCCCGACCTCTTCGACGAGGAGATGGCCAAGCAGGTCACGGAGATGCTGGAGGAGGCCGTCGAGGCCGAGCTCCAGTTCGCCCAGGACCTCTGCGGTGACGGCCTCCCCGGCATGAACACCGAGTCGATGCGGGAGTACCTCCAGGCCGTGGCCGACCAGCGCCTCGCGCGCCTCGGCCTGCCGATCCGCTACGGCTCGACGAACCCGTTCGGCTTCATGGAGCTGCAGAACGTCCAGGAGCTGACCAACTTCTTCGAGCGCCGGGTCTCCGCGTACCAGGTCGCCGTCGAGGGCTCGGTCTCCTTCGACGACGACTTCTAGAGATAGAAGAAGACAACGAGGTGCCCCGCGCGGCCACAGCCGCGCGGGGCACCTCCGTCGTTTCAGCTGCTCGGAAACTCCCCGCCCTTGACCCCGGCTACGAAGGACGCCCAGGCATCAGCCCGGAAGACCAGCGCAGGCCCGTCCGGTTCCTTGGAGTCGCGCACAGCCATAGCCGCCAGCCTGACCTGCGTCTCGACGCAGTTTCCGCCCTGCCCGCTGTATGTGCTCTTGCTCCACTCGACATTTCCAGTCACGACTCACCATCCCTTGCCCGGAGTTCAGAACTCCTGCCGTACCCGAGCGATCATGTCGAGACTGTCAGCCGGACTCAAGGCGATTGAGCGGAGGGAGTCGAAGATCAACGTGTACTCGTCGATCTCGGCCGACGTCTCCATGTAGAGCGTCCCCGTCCGGTGTTCGACGCAGACGACATCGGAATGCTCCTCCGATGGGAAGCCGAACATCACGAACGATCCCATCAGACCAGCGTGTGCACCCGCACGATCGGGCAGCACCTGCAACTCCACGTATGGATGCTCAGCCATTTCAACCAACTTGTCGAGCTGCCGAGTCATCACCGCCGCTCCACCGACCGCAACCCGTAGGGCTGCCTCACCCTCGATCACACAGAGGCGTGGCGGATCCGTCTTGTTGAGCACCTGCTGCCGCTCCATTCGAGCGGTCACGAGGGCATCCACCTGGTCAGCGGTCAGCCCGGAAGGCTTGGCCTGCATCACCGCTCGGGCGTAGTCCGGTGTTTGCAGCAAGCCCGAGATCAGCGTGTTCTCGAACGATCTGATGTAGTCCGCCGTCTCCTCGTAGTCAATGAAGTCCGAGTAGGACGGCCGGGCCAAGCTCGCCCGCTGCACCCATCCGGGCTCACGGCCGCGACGAGCAAGCGCGATCAGCTCCTCGATGCGGGCGTGGTCCTCCACGCCGTAGAACGTCAGCAAATCGCGGAGTTCGCCCAGCGAGATGCCCAACCTGGCGTTCTCTATCCGACTGATCTTCGAGCGATGACAGCCGATCCGCTCCGCTGATTGCTCCGGAGACTTGCCAGCCTCCTCCCGAAGTCTGACCAAGGCGGCTGCCAACCGCCTGCGGCGCACTGTAGGTCGCGCTTGGCTCATCTGATGCTCCATCACGCTGATGTGACCCAAGATGATACTCCCCTAAATAAGGATCTTGGAAAATTTCCATTGCGCAAGTTGCGGATGGGTCTTGTTCCGGAGCATGCTACTCAACGTAGTCCGCTAGTCGACACGTTGTGATGATGGCGGGCCATTCACCGGGCATCCCCATGCCTGCTTCAGCTGCTGTCACCCAGACCGACCAGAGGTGGCTCCGCCATGCCTGAAACCGTCTCCCCCACCCCCGCCGAGCGAACCTGCTGGCTGCCCCGGCACCGCAAGTCGCCCCGCCTCGCCCGTCAGGAGCTCCGCTCCTTCCTCCTCCCCCTCCCCTCCGGCGAACTCCTCCTCCCCAGCGGCGAGCTGCTGGTCAGCGAGCTCGTCACCAACGCCGTCCAGCACGCCCGCACCCCCCGAGACCGGCTGATCTACGTCCGCTTCCACCTCTCCTCCGGCCTCACCCTCCGGATCGAGGTGCACGACGCGGACAACGAGAAGCCCGCCCTCCGCACCGCCTCCGACGCCGACGAGGCCGGCCGCGGCCTGCTGCTCGTCCACGAGTTGGCGACCCAGTGGGGCTACTGCCCCCGCGTCGGCGGCGTCGGCAAGTTCGTCTGGTGCCACGTCTCCCCCGACCCGGCCTCCGCGTGAGCGCCGTCCGGGCCGGGATCTCGGGCATCATGCTGCCCGCCGTCTTCCCGAGCCTCGACCACGCGCTCCCCGTGCTCTGGGAGCGCGTCCGCCCGCTCCCGATCCGCGCCGCCCACCGCGACTTCATCCGCATCTGCATCGGCCCGGGCAGCGGCGACGGCATCGCCCGCTGCCTCGCACGGGGCGGCCCCTGGAGCGTCACCCTCTACGTCGGCGAACTCGCCAGCTGGACCGCCCACCCGATCACCATCACCACCCACCACCCCTGACCCCCCGGCCCCGCCCCCGCGGCCGGACCCGCGCGCGCGGCACCGCGCGCAAAACACCCGAGGGGCGGGCGACCAACA